>NZ_CP098604.1:0-306731 GCF_024499015.1 Xanthomonas hortorum pv. pelargonii
GACCATGCCTTGCGGGCATTTATTCTCAGGCTTACACATGCCGTCCTGCTTCACTTGGCCCTCTGGGCAATCAGGTTCAATAGGCTGGCAGACGCCCATGTAGCCGTTCCAGAACGAGCCGGGTGGACACTTCTTCTTATAGTCGGGATCGCACAAGGAACCCGTAGTGCTGCGGGTGCTAGTTTCGTCATCACCGTTCTGCCGGTACTTGACTTCGCAACCATTCCAACACTGGCTAGAGCCATTGAGAGGAAGGAACTGTGTGATTGCTGATGGCGTCGAGGAACACGTCTTGGAAGTGTCGAACATCCAACGTCGGCTATTACGAAAACCGGTCTCAAAATTCTCAGCGTTGTTTCGGCACCGCACCTCAACGCCGTAGCGATTTCCGCCATCCAAATAAACGCTATAGCTCAACATCACCCAGGAGCCGAATGCAGTGCAATATCGATCAGCGCTAGCATCAGCCGCAGCCAGGGAATACGCCTGACCCTGCGAACACAGCGGACTGCTAGTCGGCGTACACGGTGGAATGTCCTGAGCGCGCGCCTGGCCGAGCCCAAACGAGGCGAACATCAATGCGACGATGAGATAGGCCAAGCGCCGAACGACTGCCGATGCAAACACGCGTGCGAGCCAGCGCATCACATGCCCTCGAATGCGAGCCAAACTGCACCCAAGATTGCCACCAGAATGAAATAGCCCATAACTCCCCTTTTGCCTAAAAAAGGGGCGAACGTTGCCGCGCGCCCCTCCCACTTTTTCCCTGGAGCGAAGCGGTTAGCGGGCGCGCTTCACGTAGGCCCAGAGGATGATCGCGCCGAGGATGACGGCGCAGGCACCGATCACCAACATCACATCGCCCTTACCGCTGGCCAACTCGCCAGCAACGGCAGCACCGGGCGAACCCGTACCGGCTGCGAATGCGGCACCCGACGCGAGCAGGGTGGATGCGCCGGCACTGACCTTGGCGCTGGTGGACGAAGCGAAACGACGGGCAGCATTGACAACGTTCTTCATAAATCTCTCCATTTCAGTAGACCCCAAGGCGCGCCGCGCGGAATACGAGACGCGCTTTCAACCCGATAGCCCACGTCGAAACGATGGCGAAGGCAATCATGGTTCCATCAGCCAAATCCAGGGGTGGAAGAATTGGCTGGTGGTACGGCACCCACACCGGAACCAAACACGTCCCGTCCTGCTGCATGTTTTGCGCAGCGCAGCCGATGACGAACAGCGGTTCCGGTGTGGACATGGTTTAGCCGACCTTGACGGGCTGCTGTTGCAGCTTGGCAGTCAGGTCGGGAATCAGACGAATGCGACGGCCGAACTCCAGACCGCCGTATTTATTGTTCTGCAACGACTTGGGATCGATGACGTAGAAGCCATCGCCATACGGAGGTTGATCCTCATCGAGACCGATGGTAAACGGCAGCGGAAATCGCCTTCGCGCAGCACAGCTGCGGTTTGCTCACGAAAATGCGTGGCAGGCTTGCCATCGCGCGCAGGGAACGAACGAACCGCGACTGCGGAACTCATGATCTGAACTTTCATAGTTGGACTACCTTCCAGGCAAATGTCCGGCCGAAAATGAATGTGACTTTCCACGGAGACGGCCAGAACTCTCCGGTAAGCCTGTCAAACCATCCGCCCTTTGCTTTGCGGATATCCGCTTCCCCGCCGAGAGCTTCACGCGCGTCCTTGGGGCTTTCCACCAGCGCAATTCGCGCTTGGATTCGGTGTTGAGTCCACCGCAGCCGTGTGTGCGAAATCCCTTGGGAAAAGCAGCAGCTGTAATGGCGGTGAACTTGCTTGCGTACTTGGCGAGGTAGCCGACGCAGTTGCGCGCTTTCTCGATTTGGCTACTGCCATGGGGCCACCATCCGCGTTGATCGACCTTGCCGAAAAACATGCCCTTGGGCACCCACAACATTACGTGGTAGTGGGGGCGGAATCGCTTGGTGAGTTCGCCGACCCATACGTAACGAAAGCTTTCACGGTCCCAACGTCCTCGCCGAGATTTAGTGCGATTGAAGTGGCCGCGCATCCGTGTAAGTAGTTCCCTAATGTCACAAGGGCTGCTGTCGCGTCCATCAGCGTAGGTGAGCGTGAGGAAATACCACGCACCACGGAACGAACCTTTCTTGGTTTCCTCGTCATGCAAACGTGCTCCGGTAATCACGGACTTGCGCAGCCGTTGCGCCCGCGCTTGAAGCGGGTCAATTTCGATAGTGACCGTGCCTTTGCCGGTCTGCGTATGCGTTGTTTTGTAATGGACAAGCCCAAGGGCCAGCGCTGCGCGCTGGCCCTCTTCGGTCAATGCGATCGGATGGGCAGCGTCGAACTCACGCACGCTTGTACCGACGACGCGCTTGTTCTTTTGGATCTTCTCTGCGGCGATTTCAGTGCGGCGCGTAGCGGCCTGCATGACGCCCACAGACGCATCAAACGCGGACAGCTCACGCGATTGCGTCGGCTGTTCCTGCATGCGGATGCGTGCATTTTTACCGGTGCACGAAACGCATAGGCCACCGGGGAAAAAGTAGACGGTTGTTTCACCGCAGAAGGAGCAGGTGCCATCAGCCACGATACAACTCCATGGCAGCGTCACGCGCATCACAGGCATCGCTGCGCCATGCGAAATAGGACTGCTCAACGACTTTGCCGTTGACAGTGATGGTCAACACGTAGATGTGCTGACCGCCATGCACTGGCGCTCTGAAAATCTGCCATGCAACAAAACGAGACTCAGCCACGGCGAAACTCCATGACACGGCAAGCGTTGTCATTGCCGTCAATGCACTGCTGCTGGATGGTTTCGTCGCGCTGAATCTGGGCTTCGATATTGTCAGCAGTGAACGTGCCGACAAATGCGCCCGCGATAGCGCCGAAGGTGAAACCGAAGATCATCGGAAATGGCAAGTCGCGGAGGAAAAGCCAGACGTTACGCATGGTCCACCTCGCGCTCGGCAGCGGCACGAACAGAGCGCTTGATCCTTGCGATGCGAACGTCGTGATTGGCTGAAGCAATCAAATCCTCTTCGCGCAGCTGGCGAAGAATGGCGGCATCGCGGCGATCAAAGATCCAGCCGACCAACCGAACGACACCCAGGCTGCACACCAAGCAGGCGGCACCAAGAAGCGCGAATGCGATGAGATCCATGAAGCCCCCTCCCTGCCCCTTGACGCGGACCCCGGAGGGAGCCGGGGGCGCGGTGTCATACGGCGTAGGACACGAGGTGCATGTAACATGACGGAGGACACTTCTGTCAAACGGTATATGACGTGAACACCATAAATAAATTGCTTGACACTGCGCGCAAAGCATGCTCGCGCGACTCAGATAACAGCGTTGCGCTGGCACTGGGTGTGTCGCGGAATTCGGTGTCGGTTTGGCGCAAGGGTGGAAAAATCACAGACGCGCACTTGATGGCACTGATTGACCTGGCGCAGGCCGATCCTGCCCTAGCGGTGAAAGTGCGCGAAGAGGAAGCAGGCTCAGTCGTTGAGCGGAAGGCTTGGGGTGCGCTATGGGACAGACTGTCCCCGGTCACTACGGTGATCGGGGCGATGGTCCTGGCCATCGGCATGATGCCGGCGACGGCTCAGAAAAAGACCATTGAAATCAATAACTTGAACGCGTCGAGCGCGGATAATCTGTATATTATGTCCGGCCCGGTTCTGTGTCTTCATATGCGTGCCGCCTCCAACGCGGCCCTGAGTGCTGCCGGTGGTTGCTGCCACCGGCAAGAATTGCCCTGATAGGCATGAAAAAACGGGTCAGCAGTCGGGTTAGCGCCCGGCCCTGGCCCGCACTCTTGCGCGGCTCCAGCCGCTAAGTGCAGAGCGGCGCATCCATGCGCCATACCCGCAGGGGCGCAGCCCCTGCACCCCACAAGCAGCAACACAGCGACTATCGCCGTGCTGACCGCTAAGCGGAAATGGTCAACCAACACGAGGGCCGCCATCGGCCCGCGCACGCACCCTCGCTCGGTCGCTCCGTTGCATGCTCCGTCCGGAGGCGGCCAGGTCATATCGTTCACGATATGCAGCGGATAACCTGCGTTGCGCCTGTGCCAACCAGGTCTCACAGTCCTCTACAACAGAGGCCATGGCGATACGCTCAGCGATCGACACGGCACCCTCAGCATTGCGCTCAGCGCGAACGGCATAGGCCGCTGCAACAACCTCCTGCAGTCGAGTGACCGCCTGACGCAGGTAATCGATATCGGCGCTCACATGCCACCGCCGGCATTTCGTGACGCGTCACGATTTAGGTCCACTCCGGATGGCAGTGCTTGGCCTTGCGACCACTGCCACATGGGCAATCCTCGTTCCGCCCAACCTTGGCCTGAGGACGCTTCACCGGAGTGACGACAGGAGCGTCCCAGTCGGAAACCGCCGCCGATGCTGGGCGCGGCTTGGGCTTGGGCTTGGGCGGTGTCACAGGGCCGGAAAGTTCCTTCCGGGTCCGCTTCACCTGTTCCGAGACAGCGAACAAGATGTAGGCGTTGAGGGACACCCCCAACAGCGCGGCCTGCGCCTTGGCTTCCTCCACTACGTGCATCGGGAGCCTCAAATTTATCTTGTGAATGGCGTCTGTCATGGGGCCATTGTGGCCCCATTATGGCCCCATGGCAAGCAAGAGGATAAGCGACGCGAAACCCTTGATACAGCTGGGTTTCGCTGGGGCGCGTGTCACTTGTTTTATAATGGACAAGCCCAAGGCGCGCCCCGGCTTCGCCGGAACGCGCCTGGATGGCGGCAAGTTGATCGCGGAGAGCATCACGCTCACGCATGAGCGGCCCCATGCATTCGGCGCGACGGAATAGCAGCGAAAGCCAGTCGAGATCAGTGGCGCGAATCTCACGCCCCTCAGCAGTCACCAAAGCGCCGCGATGGTTGATGAAGCAGCTGGACCACTCCGGGTGGATCAGAGAGCCATGGCGGTACACGCGTAGGAGCTTGAAAGCGGCGTAACTCGGCCGAGCCCTACCCGTCTCCCAGTGGCCGATGGTTCGAACGCTGACATTGAGGAAGCGCGCGGCGTCTTCCCGAGTGAACCCACTGAAGATTCTGGCGTCGCGAAACTGTGTGTTGCTGATTATAGAACGATGCGCAGATTTGTATAACCACCCTTTGCGGGAAGCCTTTGCTGCGCTCTGTATATTATGTCAGGAAATGCTCAGCTGACCTTCTACCTCACAGCCCCGTTGTCCTCCTGCAACTCCCGCTTGAAAGGCACATCCGGCGGCGGTCTTGCGGACGCTGGTTGGTCGTTGAGATTCGGGTCGCTCAGGCCGCAGCCGCCGCCGAACTGCAGCAGCGACACCACGCAGCTGATCTTGGTGGTCGTTCCCGGGATCGGGATCTCGATCTTCTTCAGGCCGCGGCGCACCCATTCCTGTAGCAGCGACTGGTTCGGCATCCAGTACTTGTCCAGCGAAGTCGGCGTATAGCCGTACGGCGGACGTTTGAGCCAGGTGCCGCCCTGGGCGATCTGGTCGCGGGTCCAGGTGTCGGTGTCGCTGCCTGGCGGTCCGCGTTCGCCCGCGCCGTTGCCTGTATCACCGGTTCCGGCGGCAACGCGGACGCTGCCATCGGCGTTGAACATGCCGTCACGTTGGCCATTGGCGCCGGTCGTTTTCCCGTCACGGTTGCGGTCTGATTTGCTCCAGTCGTCGGCCTTGGTTGCCACATCCCAGCCACCGCTGCGGTCTGCCGGCTGCGGGCCGGCGTTGCTATTTGTTGCAGGTTTGCTGGATGAAGATGCCGCTGCCGCGTTGGTAGATTGTTCGGATCGCGATTGGGTCGCTTGCGATGGTGTGGACGGCGCAGTGGAAGGCGTCGGCTGCGCCGCAGCGCTAGCGGCCGATGCTGTCGGCGACGGAATGGTCGGGGTCGATTGGGCAGGCACCGCAGGTGCCGGCTGAAGCTGCGGCGCCGAATCCGGCACGCTCGGCAACTCCGCCGTTCGAACCGCTATTTCCGGCATGCGAACCGTCGGCGTGAGCTCGCGATTGCGTACGACTGGCACAACGACCTGAGGTCGATCCGGCACGACGATTTCGCGCTCACGGACCGTTGGCGCATCGGCAGATCGCACCGCAACGTTGGTGGCAGGACGCTGCAATTCGCGCACTTGCGGCCGTTCGGTCACCGTCTGAATCTCACGCTGACGCACCTGTATCTGAGGCGTTGCAGCCTCGATCGGGCGCGGAGCCACGGTGATCGTGGGCGGTGGCGGCACTACGAAGTCGTTGGTGGCTACTGGCGTTTCGGTCACTTGCAGCGGCGATTCGATCGTCACCGGCGACACCTGCACCCTCACCTGCGGCACATCCGGCGTCGTTGGCTCGCTGAAGGCAGCCACGGGTTCGGGCGCGACCTGCTGCGGTTCGTCAGCACTGGAGCGATCGACTGAATCCGCTTGCTGCGGCGGCGTTTGCGGCGTTGCTGACGCAGTGGGATTACCACTCGCCGCATTCGCATTCGCCTGCGACGCTGCAGACGCATCCCCGAGGCCGCCTGCGCAGCAGCAGGTTCCCCTTCGCCACCGCCCTGCTCCGCCGCACCTTCGCCGATGAAGCTCATGCGCACGCGCGATTCGTCGCCTTGTTTGGTTTCATCTGGCGCCCAGCGCACGCTGACCACCCAGATCAGCAAGGCGATGAAACCGAGGTGGATCAGAAAACTGCCGAGCAGCGCCAGCCAGTGCAACGGGCGTTCGTCTTTCCGGCGCGGTTCCCAGTGTTGCCACCACAGGCTGCGAAAGGCCTGAAATGGAGACAGCAACGCAGCAGTCCGCATGCTGTGCGGTAACGCTGGCCGCGCCAGCAGTACATCGGTCACCTGGCCGCGGTCGAACGGCGCAACCACGCTGTCGCGGTTGCGCATCCAGGTTGCCCAGCCGTAAGGCAGGCCAGTGCGCCGATCCAGAATGAGCTTGCTCGGCATGCGCGCGCGCAGTGCCTGCAGCAGATCGGCGGCCGTTGTCACCGGTGGTGCGGAATCAGGCCGCGCTGTCGCGCGGAATGTACGGCGCGTCGCCGGTGGCGTGGTCGGTCGCGTCGCGCACCGCAATCACGCCGGGCACGCGTCCCATCAAGGTCTTCTCGATGCCCTGCTTCAAGGTCACATCGGCCATGCCGCAACCATGGCAACCGCCGCCGAAGCGCAGCAGCACCACACCATCGGCCGAGACCTCCTGCACTGCCACGCGGCCACCGTGCGAGGCCAGCTGCGGGTTGATCTCGTTCTCCACCACCCAGCGCACACGCTCCACCATCGAGGCGGAATCTGCCGGCGCTTCGCCCTTGATCTTGGGCGCCTTGATGGTGAGCTGCTGGTTGCCGGTGGACTGGGTGACGTAGTCGATCTCGGCGCCGTCCACCCATGGCACGCTGGCGGCGACGATATAAAGCGTGAAGCCGTCGCAGTCGATCGCCCATTCGTCGCCGCTGAGATCGGCCGGTTCGGCGAACTCGAGGCGTGCATCGGCGCGCGGGGTACCCGCATCCACCGCGCTCAGGCGCACGCCCATGCCGGGCACGCCCTCGCGTTCGATGAGCTTGCGGAAATAGGTCTGGGCTTTGTCGGATATCTGGATCATGCGGGTTATTCTACCGCTCAATGCGCCCGCGCTCATGGAACACCGTGATCCCGCTGGGCGCGCTGTCCGCCACCCCTGCGAGACCGTCATGACCGATCTGATTCCCCTGGAGCAGGCCCATTGCCTCCCGCGCAAAGGCAGCGACCACAAGCTTGGCGAAGCGCGCCTGGCCGAGCTGTTCCCGCAGGTGCCGGGCTGGGAGCTGGCCGAAGCGGGCACGGCGATCACCCGCACGTTCCGCTTTGCCGACTATTACCGCACCCTCGCCTTCGTGAACGCGCTGGCCTGGATTGCGCACCGTGAGGACCATCACCCCGATCTGGGCGTGCATTACGACCGCGTGGTGGTGCGCTATTCCACCCATGACGTTGGCGGGCTGAGCGAGAACGACTTCATCTGCGCGGCCAAGGCTGCGCAGCTCTACGATCAGGGAGCCACTGCATGACCCGTTACCGCACCGCCCTCGCCTGCCTACTCGTTGCCGTCGGCATCAGCGGGTGTGGCAAGTCGTCCCAGCAGGCGTCAGCGCCAGCGGTTGCACCGACCGAGCTGGCCGCCTTGAAGACGCCGCCGCCAGAATACTCGCCGCAACTCGCCTGCGCCGGTGTCGGCGGAACCTCCGTGCTCAGAGTCGTGATTGGTACCGAAGGCACCCCCACCGATGTGTCGCTGGCGCAAAGCAGCGGTCAACCGGTGCTGGACGAGGCCGCGCAAACGCGCGTGCGCGAATGGAAGTTCAAGCCTGCCACCCGCAACGGGCAGCCGGTGCCGCAGACGATCCAGGTGCCAGTCGCGTTCAAGCCCCCGGTGCCGCGTCCGGACGAATGCTTCGCCATCGAAGAGCGTGCACGTCGCGGCGGCTGAGCGTTGATGGAATCTCGCAGGTAGCGCGTCGCCAGACAGGCGACGCTGGGGAAACGGACAGGCGAACGGCGCATGTCCGTTTCCAGCAGCAGACGCATTCGTTTGTTTGCCCTTAATCGTTCTGCCCATCGCACCAGGCACCACACGTTCGTCATCCAGGCATGACCATCCTGCAATCGAGGGTGGTCGTGCGCCTATCGCGCAGCAATCGCCACGCTCCCCGCAGAAGTGCGTTCCATTCCACGAGGTCGTCGCGTCACATGCTCGAAGTGTCATCACAGAACGTCTGGACTGCGTTTGCGGTCACCCTGGCCGCCGGACTCGCCACCGGGCTCGGCAGCCTCATGGTGGTGTTCTCCAAGAAGCCCAACCCGCGCCTGCTGGCATTCGGGCTGGCATTCGCCGGGGGCGCGATGGTGTACGTGTCGCTGTCGGAGATCCTCAACAAGTCGATCGCCTCGTTCTCCAACGCCTATAACGACAAGCTCGGCTTCACCTTCGGCACGCTGGCGTTTTTGGCTGGCATGCTGTTGATCATGGTGATCGACCGCCTGGTGCCCAACCCGCACCAGAGCCTGTCCAGCGACGATCCGCTGTTTCGCGACGACAACCGCGCCTACATCCGTCGGGTTGGCCTGATGACTGCCATTGCGATCACCGCGCATAATTTCCCCGAAGGCCTGGCCACGTTTTTTGCAACGCTGGAAAGCCCCGCAGTCGGCATGCCGCTCGCGTTCGCCATCGCCATCCACAACATTCCCGAAGGCATCGCGATTGCGGTGCCGGTGTACTTCGCCACGCGCAACAAGTTCTATGCATTCGGCGCCAGTCTGTTGAGCGGATTGGCCGAGCCGATCGGTGCCGGCATCGGCTATCTGGCCTTGTCCAATGTACTGTCCGAAGCAGTGTTCGGCACCGTGTTCGGCCTGATTTCAGGCGTGATGGTGTTTCTGGCGCTGGATGAATTGTTGCCCGCCGCCAAGCGCTATGCGAAAGGCCATGAGACCGTCTACGGCCTGGTGGCCGGCATGGGCACCTTGGCGATCAGCCTGGTGCTGTTCCGCTTTGCGACGCCGTGAGCTGACGTGGCCTGCGGTGATTGCGTTCAGCGACCCAGCCGGTCCAGCGCGTCGGCCAGCTCCGGTGCCAGCGGCGCGTTCAGCACATACGGCGCCTTGCCGGCATCCAGTGCGAACTCAAGCGACGCCGCGTGCAGAAACAACCGCTTCAGGCCGAGCTGATCGCGCAGACGCTTGTTGACCTCCGCCTCGCCGTACTTGTCGTCGCCGGCCACCGGATGCCCCAGATGCTGGGCATGTACGCGGATCTGGTGGGTGCGGCCGGTCTCGATGCGGACTTCGCAATACGAGTGCCCGCCGCGTCGCTCGAGCAGCTTGAAGTGGCTCAGCGACGGCTTGCCGATCGCGTTCACCTGCACATGCCGCTCACCGCCCTGGCGCAAGCCGATATGCAACGGCGCATCCACCGTCATCACCCCGTCCGGCATCCGCCCGACCAACAGGGTCAGGTAGCGCTTGGTGATACCGCGGCCCTGGACGCGGTCGTCCTCGCGCATCAGTGCCTGCATCTCGGTCAGCGCGGAGCGCTTCTTGGCCACGATCAGCAAGCCGGAAGTGTCGCGATCGAGCCGATGCACCAGCTCCAAGGTCTGGTTTGGGCGTAACGCGCGCAAGGTTTCGATGGCGCCGAAGCTGATCCCGCTGCCGCCATGGCTGGCGACGCCCGACGGCTTGTTGAGCGCCAGCAGGCGCGCGTCTTCGAACACGATCGCCGCCTCCAGCCGGGCCATGAACGCCGACGGCGGCGCTGCCTTGTCGCCCTCCTCATTCACGCGCACGGGCGGGATGCGGACTTCTTCCCCGCCCTCAAGCTTGCGCTCGGCCTTGGCGCGGCCGCCGTTTACCCGCACCTGACCGCTGCGCACCAGCTTGTAGATCAGGCTGCGCGGCGCGCCCTTGAGCTGGCCAAGCAGGAAATTGTCCAGCCGCTGCCCGGCACGGTCTTCCGGAACTTTGAGAATGCGCACGCCTACACGGTCGGCAGGCGGCTGGGGGGACTGGGGGTCGGTCATCTGGCTCTTTATTCTGTTACACTCGGCGAGCGAGATAAGGGTTTGATTTCGTTGGAAGTTGATTGGCCAGAAGCCTGACTTCCGATGATTCCGGCACAGTGCGCGACCACCGCCCCCGGGGCGGCCATGTTAGCGGCTCACCGGCCTGCCCGGCCATCGCCGTCGGTTTTTGGACCGTCGCGCTGAACATGTCCCGTGCGCTGCCCCGGTTTGTCCGGACGCGGCTGCCGGCCCTGAAACACCTATAAAACTTAAAGACAAGCGCTCCCGCGGCCTGCCGTGGTGTTGCAGCGCTGGAAACCCTGGTCAGGCCTGTCCGCGCGTTGCGCGAAGGGCCGACAAGCTGTTCCAGAGGCGAAACGTCACGGCGTTCCGCGCGGTAGAGCGCGTGAGGAACGCAACAATGAAGCGAATGCTGATCAACGCAACGCAGGCCGAAGAGCTGCGCGTAGCGATTGTGGACGGCCAGACCCTGTACGATATCGACATCGAACAGCCGTCCAAGGAACAAAAGAAGTCCAACATCTACAAGGGCCGTATCACCCGGCTCGAGCCCTCGCTGGAAGCGGCGTTCGTGGACTATGGCGCCGAGCGTCATGGCTTCCTGCCGCTGAAGGAAATCTCCCGCGATTACTTCCAGGCTGGCGTCGACCACAACAAGTCGACCATTCGCGAGCTGTTGCGCGAAGGCCAGGAAATCGTGGTGCAGGTCGACAAGGAAGAGCGCGGCAACAAGGGCGCTGCCCTGACTACGTTCATTTCCCTGGCCGGCCGCTACATGGTGCTGATGCCCAATTCGCCGAGTGCCGGTGGCGTCTCGCGCCGGATCGAAGGCGAAGACCGTGCCGCGCTGAAGGAAGCGCTGGACAAGCTCGATATCCCCGACGACATGGGCGTGATCATCCGCACCGCCGGTGTCGGCCGTGACGCCGAAGAGCTGCAGTGGGATCTGGATTACCTGCTGCAGACCTGGAAGGCGATTGCCGAGGCTGCGCTGAGCAAGCCGGCGGCGTTCCTGATCTACCAGGAATCGCGCCTGATCATCCGCGCCCTGCGCGATTACCTGCGCGCCGACATCGGCGAAATCCTGGTCGACACGCCGGAGCTGTATGCCGACGCCCAGGAATTCATGCAGCAGGTGATGCCGCAGAGCCTGCGCAAGCTCAAGCACTACACCGACGACATCCCGCTGTTCAACCGCTTCCAGATCGAGTCGCAGATCGAAGGCGCCTATGAGCGCAACGTGCGGTTGCCCTCGGGCGGCTCGATCGTGGTCGACCAGACCGAAGCGCTGACTGCCGTCGACGTGAACTCCTCGCGCGCCACCAAGGGCAGCGATATCGAAGAGACCGCGTTCCAGACCAATCTGGAAGCGGCCGAAGAAGTGGCCCGCCAGTTGCGCCTGCGCGACCTGGGCGGCCTGGTGGTGATCGACTTCATCGACATGGCCTCGACCAAGCACCAGCGCGAAGTCGAAAACAAGCTGCAGAACGCGCTCAAGTACGACCGTGCGCGCGTGCAGCTGGGCCGTATCTCGCGCTTCGGCCTGATGGAAATGAGCCGCCAGCGTCTGCGTCCGAGCCTGGGCGAATCCAGCCAGATCGTGTGCCCGCGTTGCGACGGCCATGGCCGCATGCGCAGCGTCGAGTCGCTGTCGTTGTCGATCATCCGCGTAGCCGAAGAGCACGCGATGAAGGAGAACACCGGACAGGTGCTGGTGCAGGCCCCGGTGGAGATCGCCAACTACCTGCTCAACGAAAAGCGCAGCGCGCTGCGCGAGATCGAAAATCGCCACGCCTCGCCGATCATCATCGTTGCCGACGAGCAGCTGCAAACCCCGCATTACGAAGTCACCCGTCTGCGTGAGAACGAGCTGGGCGAAGACAGCGGCAAGCCGAGTTATCAGCGTGGTACGCCGCGCAAGTTGCCGGTGCATGCGCTGACCAAGGCGCAGTTGAACATCCCGGTTGCGCCGGCAGTGACCTCGATCAAGCCGAGCCAGCCGGCTCCGGTACGTGAGGAAGCCCCTGCCCCGGTCGCTGCAGCACCTGCGCCGGCTCCGGTCGTCGCACTGCCACTTCCTGCGCCGGTCACCGGCGTGGTCGGTTGGCTGAAGCGGATCTTCGGTGGCGTCGAGCCAGTGGCTCCGGTCCCCGAGTCGACCCAGCGTCCGCGCCAGAACGATCCAGCCCGTGGCAACCGCAACGAGCGTGGCGATCGTGGTGGTCAGCGCCGCGATGGCCGTGGTGAAGCGCGTAACGGCGGCAATCAGCAGCGTGGCAATGGTGGTAACGGCGGCAGGCAACGGCAATGGCGCCAACAAGGAGCGTCGCGATGAGCGTCGCCAGCCTGCCAATGGCCAGAGCGCGCAGAACCCGCAGAATGGTGGTCAGGCGCAGCAGCAGGTGCAGGTCGCCAAGCCGCCGCGCAACGAACCGCAGGCGCCCAAGCAACCGCAGCCTGCCCAGCAGCAGCAAAAGCAGAAGCCGCAGAATCAGGCTCCGCGTCCCCCGCGTGCATCAGCACAGCAGGACGGCGCGCCGTCCGAGAGGCAGCAACGCCCCGGCCGTCAGGACGAAGGCACGGCTTCCGCACAGACGCTGACCGCAACCGCCGCAACCGCGACGACTGCCGGTGTGGTTTCGGCAATCGCCGAAACCGCCGCGCCGGTGACGACGCACGTTCCCGCCAATGAAGCCAACCCGGCACACCCGGTCGACGTCATCGTGACCGAAGCGCATGCCGACCGTGGCACTGACGCCAGTGCAGACGGGCAGGCACCGGATGCAGCAGGCGATGATTCGGCCAATGGCGAAGGCGGCAGCCGTCGTCGTCGCGGCCGTCGTGGCGGCCGTCGTCGTCGTCGTGGTGCTGGCGCAAATGGTGAAGGTGGTATCGGCGCCGATGGTCTGGAAACGGACGATCTGGATGGCGATGCCGAAGGCGATCTCGATGGCGACAACGAGAACGAAGGCGACGAAGCCGGCACGCAGACGCATGCCTCCGCTGCACCGCGCGCCGGCCAGCCGGAGTTCGACTTCGACGATGACGCCGCGCCTGCAGCAGCTGTACGCGCCAAGCCGGAGTCCAGCACTCCAGCAGCAATGAAGCCACGTCCGGTGCCGAAGGAGCGTTCGGAAAGCCAGGTAGCGGCCGACACCACGTCGACTACTGCACCGGTCTCCAATGCCACGCCGTCCTTCGAACGGCAGGCTGCGGCGGCTCCGGTTGCAGCTGCAGCCGAGCAGGCGCGTGGCGATGCTTCAGTTGCCTCTGCGGCACCTGTTGCGCAATCGGCACCGGCGGCGACACCTGCTCCGGTTGCAGCTCCGACGCCCGTGCAGACTTCGGTTGCTACTCCGGCTCCAGTTGTGGCTCCGGCTTCGGTCGCCGCCTCGACGCCGGCTGCCACCTCGACCCCCGTTGCAACTCCTGCCGCGGTCGTGACACCTGCTCCTGCAGCTGCGCCTGTCGAGCGTGCCGCTACGACGACGTCGGCGACTGCGCCGGAGTCGGTTACGCAGCAGAGGCAGGTGTCGTCGGCATCGACTGACGTTGCAGCACCCGCTGCGGTCAGCCCGGAACGCGCTGCACCCGTCGCGGCCGGCACCAGTGCGAGCGGAGTCGGTGAAAGCCGAGACAGCTCCGGCTGCTGCTCCAGTGCACACGCAAGCGGCACCTGCGCCTTCGAGCGTCCCGGCTGCCCAGGCAGAAGTGGTCACCGTCAAGCCGTCGCAAGCAGAGCCGTCCAGCGCTGCAAGCCCGGCTGTGGATGTCGCAGTGACCTCCACCACGACGGTGCCGCAGAGCACTCCGGCTGCCGACGCTGCTCCAGTGACTCAGGCACGCAAGCCGTACGCACCGGTGCAGACGACGCTGCTCGACGCATTGGCTCCGGCCGATGCCACAGCACCGGCATCGTCGGCCTCGGCGCCTGCTGAAACGCCGGCACCTTACAAGGCGCCTGAGCAGCCTGCAGCAGTCGCCCCCGTAGCTCCTGCGAACGTGCAGAAGCAGGCAGACGATGAGCACAAGCCGACGGTTGTCGTTCCGGAAGCTGTAAAGCCGGTGGCTCCATCGACTGCGACTGAAGCTCAAGAGCAGGAAGACGACACCAACAAGCCACGTAGCGATCACTGATCCCTGCATCGCCTGTTTCGACCTTGCCTGACTCATCAGGCAAGGTCGACGTCAAACAAAGCGGCCTTCGGGCCGCTTTGTTTTTGCTTGCAAGTTGCGAATAAGACGGCTGCGAGGATGCGCACCAGCGCGTTAGCTGCTCAGTGAGTCGCTGGGTTCTGAGATCTAGCTTGTTAGGAGCTGCTGCTCATTCATTGTGCTGAAACGATCAGCACCTTGTGTGCATCCACGTTGCATGCATCACGCCTATACATTCGAGACACCGCACTCGCCGCGCAGATCCGACTCGATCACCATCTCACCATGCAGCAATCTGGCGGGCTGCATCAGCGAGCCCAATCACCAGCGCATGACCTACATTGTTTGCGCGGGATCGGTCAGACCGTATTGGTTGGCCAGACGCGCCAGCGCGATGCTGTCCTGGATGCCGACCTTTTCGAACAGGCGCGCCTTGTGCGTGTTGATGGTCTTGGCGCTCAGATTCAGGCGTTTGGCGATGTCTTCCTGGCGCAGCCCCTGGGTCAACAGCAAGGCGACCTCCAGCTCGCGTGGCGACAACGCATCGAACGGCGAGCCGCCACCTTCAAGATTGGAGAGCGCAAGGTTCTGCGCGATGGTGTTGCCGAGATAGCGCCGCCCCAGTGCGACTTCACGCACTGCACGCAGCAGTTCCTGCGCATCGCCGCCCTTGCCGACGTAGCCGGATGCACCGGCTTCGAGCAGACGCTTGGGCAGAGGGCCATCTTCCAGTACCGACACGATGACCACGCGGGTGCCGTAATCGCCCTTGACGATGCGCTCGGTAATTTCCAGACCGCTGACGCCGGGCAGATGCAGATCGCACAACACGATCTCGGGCTTGAGCTGGCGGATTTGCGGCAACGCCGACTCCCCGCTCTCGGCCTCTCCCACCACATCGATGTCCACTTCCTTGGACAGGATCATCTTCATGCCTGTACGCACGAGTGCATGATCGTCAATCAGAAAAACTCTGATGGTCATCCTTGTTGTCCTCGCTATGCGGCTGGCTGGTGCAGCCTATCTCCGTGAATAATTCAGGGCAAGCACGATGCGACGTATTACTTTCAAGTCAGAGACCAAAGCCTCTCGCCGCGGTGAGGCATGACGCGCATGTGGGGCAACGTTGCGTCGTGTTTGCATGATCCGAACACGCGTAGTGCGCGAATATCGGGAAATTCACTCGCGCCCGGTCAGATTTCCCCGGCCTCGGTGCTGCGCTCGGCATCCACCAGTGGGTGCAATTCGGGATCCAGCGCGACACGCTCGTCGAAGACGAAGCAGCGGCCGTCATAGCCTTCGCCGCCGACCTCTTCGAAGTAGCCCAGGATCCCGCCTTCGAGCTGCAACACGTTGTCCATGCCATCGGCCTGCATCCACAGCGCGGCTTTTTCGCAGCGGATGCCACCGGTGCAGAAGCTCACCACTGTGGCATCCGCAAGCGCAGCGCGATGTGCTTCCAACGCGCCCGGTAACTCGGTGAACTTGTCGATCGGCAACGTCAACGCACTCTGGAACGTCCCATATGCCACTTCCTGCGCATTGCGCGTGTCCAGCAGCACCAGCCGGCGACCGCGATTGTCGTGCCCTTGTCGCATCCATTCGCGCAGCACGCTTGGCGTCACTGCCGGCGCACGTCCCTGCAGCGGCGAGGCATCGTCGCGACGGAAGCTGATGATCTCCGGCTTGCGCTTGACCTTGAGCCGCGCGAACGGCTGCTGCGCGCTCAGGCTGTACTTGATGCGCATCTGCGCAAAGCGCGAATCGCTCTGCAACCACGCATAGAACGCGCCGACCTGCTCGGCCTCGCCCGCCAGAAACAGATTGATGCCCTCTTCGGCCACCAGCACCGAGCCCTTCAGCGCCTGCCGCTCGGCGTGGCGAAGCACGCTGTCGGCAAGCTGCTGCGGGTCCTGGATGGCAACGAATTGGTAGGCGGCGGTATTGGTGATCATCGGGTCATTTTAAGCCCGATGGCGCCGCAATGGGGTCAGCCGCGCAACAGCAGAAACGGCAGCAGCACCAGCGAGGCGACCACCAGCATGCCGATCAGTGTGGCGATCACGAACAGCGGACGCTTGCGCAGCAACGCAGCGAAGGTTTCGGCGGTGCCCGATGCCAGTGCCTCCTGACGCTGCGCGCGTGCGACCGCCCCGCGTTGGGCCTGATAGGCATCCATCGCCGCCTTGGCGCGCGGGTAGTCTGCATCGTCGCTGAGCCAGATGCCACCGGCGGAAATGCCCCAATTGCTCGGCCGCGTTTCGTAGATCTGCACCAGATTCTCGCGCATCAGCGCCCGCACCTCGTCGGCTTCGTCATCGGGAACATTGCGCAGATTGAGCAGTAGCTTGGCCATGGGCGCGATGATAGCCGGAGCCAGATGCGATAATGGCGACCTTCCTTCATGGACCATCCCATGCGCCTTCTGTTGACGCTCTGTGTCGCCTTGTTGCTCGCAGGTTGTGCGCCTGCCCTGCCGCCGTCCGGTGGCACGATTGCTACCTTTGAGCGGATCGACCGCACCGTTGGCACCGGCGCAGTGGCAACGCCCGGCGCGATGGTCACCGTGCATTACACCGGCTGGTTGTACGACGAAAAGGCCGCCGACAAGCACGGCAAAAAGTTCGACAGCTCGCTCGATCGCGCCGAGCCATTCCAGTTCGTGTTGGGCGGCCATCAGGTCATCCGCGGCTGGGACGATGGCGTCGATGGCATGCGCGTGGGTGGCAAGCGCACCTTGATGATTCCGCCCGATTACGGCTATGGCGATAACGGCGCAGGTGGGGTGATTCCGCCCGGCGCGTCGCTGGTGTTCGATGTCGAATTGCTTGGCGTGCAGCCGCGCTGAGTGCCAGAGCAATGACGGAGGTGAGCAAGCAGCGGCTGGCGGTGATCGGTGGCGGCCCGGCCGGTTTGATGGCTGCGGAAGTGGCATGCGCGGCAGGCCTTGCGGTGGACCTTTACGAGGCCAAGGGCTCGGTCGGGCGCAAGTTTCTGATTGCCGGCAAGGGCGGTTTGAATCTCACCCATTCGGATCCGATGCCGCTGTTTGCGCAGCGTTATCGCGAGCGTGCCGAACCGGTGGCTGCCTGGTTGCGGGACTTCGATGCGAACGCGCTACGCGATTGGGCGCGCGGGTTGGGTGTGGACACCTATGTCGGCAGCTCCGGGCGTGTGTTCCCGATGGATCGCAAGGCGGCGCCGTTGTTGCGTGGCTGGGTGCGCCGACTCAAGGAACAAGGCGTGGTCTTTCATGTGCAGCATCGCTGGCTCGGGTTGAGCGATGACAGTACGTTGCGCTTCGATACTCCGACCGGTGACATCGAGCGCGTTGCAGACGCGGTGGTATTGGCGCTCGGTGGCGGTAGTTGGCCGCAGCTTGGCTCGGATGGCCTGTGGCAAGCGCCACTGCAGCAACGCGGCATCGCGGTTGCGCCCTTGGTGCCGGCCAACTGCGGTTTCGACATCGACTGGAGCGCGCATTTTGTGCAGCGGCATGCCGGTGCGCCGCTCAAACCGGTGGTGGCGCATTGGCATGATCGCCATGGCGTGCAACACGAACTGCAGGGCGAATGCGTGGCCACTGCTACCGGCATCGAAGGCAGCCTGATTTATGCGTTGGCTGCAGAGTTGCGAGAGCAGATCGATGCTCATGGCGTGGCCGAACTTGGCCTGGATCTGGTCCCTGGACGTTCCCTTGAGCGCGTGAGCGCCGAACTGGACAAGCCGCGCAAGGGACGGAGTTTTAGCGAGCATTTACGCCGGCAGGTCGGCATCGATGGCATCAAGGCGTTGCTGCTGTACGAACACCTGGGCAAACAGGCCGGCGACGATCTTGTGCAGGTGGCACGCACGCTCAAGCAGTTACCGTTGCGCTTGCTCAGGCCGCGCCCGCTTGCCGAGGCGATCAGCTCGGCCGGCGGCGTGCGGCTGGAAGCGCTGGACGATAGGCTGATGGCGCTCGCACAGCCTGGCGTGTTTTGCGCAGGAGAAATGCTCGATTGGGAGGCACCGACCGGCGGCTATCTGCTGACCGCCTGCTTCGCCAGCGGATTACGTGCCGCACATGGCGCGGTGCACTGGCTGCAGCAGCAAGACGGGTGCGTTACAGACGATCGTTGACCGCTTCGCGCGGCCAGACCGATTTGACGTCGTAAATCACCGCGCCCGGTTTGCCCAACGCGGCGATGCGCTGGGCGTCGTAGTCGCGGTACTGCGCATGCGCCACCGCCAGCACGACCGCGTCGTAGGCACCTTCGTCCACAACCTCGCACAGCTGCACGCCGGCATGCTGCAGGGCTTCTGCCGGGTCGGCCCACGGGTCACAGGTATCGACCTGCACGCCCGCAGCTTGCAGCAACTGCACCAGTTCCAGTGCACGGCTATTGCGTAGATCCGGGCAGTTCTCTTTGAAGGTTGCGCCCAGCACCAGCACCCTCGCCTGCGCGAGCACCACGCCGCGCGTGGCGAGCATGCCGCAGACGCGCTCGGCAACGTGCCGGCCGACACGGTTATTGACCTGCCGCGCGGTGTGGATCAGGTCCGGGTGATAGCCCACGCTCTCGGACTTGTGCATCAGGTAATACGGATCCACGCCGATGCAGTGGCCGCCGACCAGCCCGGGCCGGAATGGCAGGAAATTCCACTTGGTTCCGGCCGCTTCCAGCACATCCAGCGTGTCGATGCCGAGCTTGTCGAAGATCAATGCCAGCTCGTTGACCAGTGCGATGTTGACGTCGCGCTGGATGTTTTCGACCACCTTGGCAGCCTCGGCCACGCGCATCGACGGCGCGCGCCAGGTACCTGCGGTGATGATGCTGGTGTACAGCGCATCGACCGCGTCGGCAGCTTCTGCGGTGGAGCCGGAGGTGATCTTGCGGATATCGCGCAGACGCCGCTGGCGGTCGCCCGGATTGACGCGTTCGGGGCTGTAGCCGCAGAAAAAATCGTCGTTAAAACGTAGCCCCGATGCGGCTTCGAGCAATGGCACGCAGACTTCTTCGGTGGTGCCCGGATACACGGTGGATTCGTAGATCACCAGGTCGCCGGGCTTGAGCGCGGCGGCGATCAAGGTGGTGGCGCTGCGCAGTGGCTCCAGGTCGGGTTGCTCGAAGCTGTCGATCGGCGTCGGCACCGTGACGATGAAGATGCTGCACGTGGCCAGGTCGGCTGCGTTCGCGGTGTAGCGCAACCGGATAGCGGCAGCCAGTTCGGTGTCGTCCAGTTCCAGCGTGGCGTCGTGGCCATCGCGCAACTGCGCTACCCGCTGCGCATCGATGTCGAAGCCCAGCGTGTCGCGCTGCTCGCCAAAGGCAACCGCCAGCGGCAGGCCGACATAGCCCAGCCCGATGACGGCGATACGCGCTTGAAGCGGTGCGAGAAGCGTGGTGCGGGACATGCGGTTCCTTCGATCGTGCGCGGGCGGTTTTCCGCGCGGCTATACAGCGGCAGGATAGCGCAGGCCGCACAGGCGCCGGCAGTGCAGCAAGACATACGCACAGAGATTCACAATCGGCGCGCAATCAGGCACGCTATCGCAATGCCCGGGTGGCGAAACTGGTAGACGCAAGGGACTTAAAATCCCTCAGCTGCAAGGCTATGCGGGTTCGATTCCCGCCCCGGGCACACTCTTCATCCATCTCCATCTGTCGCGCGCTCGCAGCCGTGCCTGGCACGAATACGTTGGCAGATGTCGCTCGGACAGGTAGGCCGGACGAAGTTGAAGGCGTCGATGATGTCCAGCACGCGCGGCGACCAACCCGATGACGGCATGCAGTTCGTGCTGTTGAGCAGAAACACGCCTCCAGCGAGCGATCCAGGCATCGATTCGATCGAGGCATTGCACGCGCGTTGGCAGTACGCCCTGCCCTGCCTGGGCGGCGGCAGTTTGATCGTGCAGATCCTGGCATTCGAACTTGCGCAGTTTTCACTGGAAGCATTTGGTCTCTGCAACATCGCATGCCCTGACACGATTGCGCGTAGCGTCCGCAAACGCCAAGCCGAGTATTTCTTCGGTCGACTGGCTGCGCAACAAGCCTTGCAGCATCAGGTACTGGCCGCCGCCGATATGTGCCCCGACATCGCCACCGGCAGCTCGCGTGAACCGCTATGGCCGGCGCAGGTGATCGGCAGCATCTCGCACACCAATCGCCTGGCCGCGGCGGCGGTTGCACCACTTGGCAGATGGCGCGGTATCGGCATCGATCTGGAGCACGTGGTCGGTGCTGACGCACGCGAGGCGTTGTTGAGCACTGTCGTGGATAGCTCGGAGCTGGTGTTGCTGCAGTCGATCTGCGCGTCCACCCACGTGCCGCTGGAAGTGTTGCTGACCATCGTCTTCTCTGCCAAGGAGAGTCTGTTCAAGGCGAGTTTTTCCGCAGTAGGCCGCTACTTCGATTTTTCTTGTGCGCACCTGGTGGCACTGGATCCCATTGCGGGAGTCGTCCGTTTTCAGCTCAGCGAGCAGCTCTGCCCGGATCTACCGAGCGGGCATCTGTGCGATATCAGTTTCGGTTTTGTCGATTCGCAGACGGTGATCACCTATCGAGTCTGGTGAGTCTGGCCGAAGAACGTCGAGCCACGGACGCGGGAACAGAGTGCCTACACAAATCCGACGCAACAAAAAAGGGCCGTGAGGCCCTTTTGAGTGATCAACTGAATCATGAGATTCAGTCGTTCTGATTTGGAGCGGGAAACGAGACTCGAACTCGCGACCTCAACCTTGGCAAGGTTGCGCTCTACCAACTGAGCTATTCCCGCGTGGAGCGAAATTGTACAGCTTGTCACATCATTACGCTAGCCCTTTCACACCACCAGCTCGCTGTTTCTTGCGGAGCCACCCGCTTGCGAACCGGCACTTAGATGCGACTAGAACAGCGTGCGATGTGGAGGCCTGGGCCGGAATTGAACCGGCGTACGCGGATTTGCAGTCCGCTGCATAACCACTCTACCACCAGGCCGAACATCGCATTCCACAACACTTGCTTTGCAACAACAAGGCCCCGCAAACGGGGCCTGTTCGTCTCAAGACAGCAACTGCACGCTAGTTGCATGCGTCCAACCTATTGTGTTGCAACAGGTTTTTCGCCATCCCTGCCTTGGAACGGACGCCATTGTAGCCTTGTTTGGCGTAGACGCCAAGTAGACGCCACGAGGAGTGATCGAGCACGCCACAGTGCGCTGGCGCCGCTTACTGCCGGACGCGATGACCACGCGACAGGTCTGACAGCGCATACCTCTGCGAGATCGAGCCTGCCCTGCTGGATCAGGCGCGAATGGCTGATCGATGTCTCAAACATCCGCTCCTCATCCACAGCCTAGCAGCCCCATGACGGCACATCTGCAAGGGAGCCATCTCAATTCCCAACCTGTCGTTTGGCCAGTCGAGGCGCGCCGCGTCAACAACGCCTGCTCCATTCGAGACGACCTGCAAGTTTATGCGATGCAATTCACACACCTAAATCGACCGTATCCACATGGCGTAAGGCGCTTGCCATACAACAAAGCGAATGACGCAACACGGATCACATCGGCTTAAAAAAGCACCGGAAGAAATGATTCGTTAAATTAACTTCATAACCAAATTAAATAGCGCATTGATAATAGTTAGATTATCCAGCTAAACAATAAATCCGCGCGAATGTAATAAATCCTTCTCGAATCGCGCCTATGGTGAGCCGCACACAAGGAGACTCATCCGTCACCCAAGGACGTCCGAACCTCCGCAGTTTTGCGATGGATATCTCGTGTCCAACCTCAGTAGCGCTGTGCTTTGCGGCTTTCAACGTGACTTCTGACTCCGAAGCAGTATCGAACGGCGCCGCCACTGCTTCATCGCGGCCCGCCATCGAGCCAGGCCTCCCCTACCCTGACACTTCGCAGGCGCGATGCTCGCCTGAGGAGACTGCAAGTGCATTTGTCTGGTCACGCTGGCAGGCTTTGCCAAGATCGGCGGAGGCTGAGCGGCTGGAACGTCTGCTCGCTGCAATGGCGATCTACCTGGCGCGGACCTGCGAGCAAGTGCCGTTGCAGATCAAGCTGCGCTACATAGACCACACACACCAGCTGACATTGCATCCACGCGTGCACGACGCCTGCAGTGCGATTTGCGAACAGGTACACGCCGCATTGGATGAATGTGCACTCCGTCCTGTAGGCCAAGATGATGCGCAATCGAAAAAGGCGCAACGTGGTGACGTTGCACATGCATGGCCGACGCTGATCGAGATCGGTGTAACGAACGACAGTGCAGTGATTGTCGGCGCAACCGCGACACCGCAGCTGCAATTGCAGATCTGCAAGTTACGCAAGCGATTTCGTTGCGGATTGCATAGCTCGCATTCGACACGACGGCAGGCCTTGCGTGTCGGTGCACGTTTGAGATGTCTGCTGACAACCCTTGAACGTGGCGAGGCACAGCATGGCCCTGTAGCGTTATTGCCGCTCCTGCCAGCGAGCGAGCGCCGTCGCTTGCTACAGACATTCAATTGCAGTCACACGCGGTTTCCGCAACGTGGCATGGCAGTGTTGTTTGCCGAGCAGGCCGCGCGCGCGCCGCAGGCGACCGCGATTGTGTGCGGCGAGACACGTCTGAGTTATGCCGAGCTGGATCTTCAGGCCAATCGTCTTGCGCATCATCTGTGTGCGCTCGGCGTTGGCCCGGATTGTCTGGTTGCGATCAGTGCGGCACGCAGCCCTGCGTTGGTGATCGGCTTGCTGGCGATACTCAAGGCCGGAGGCGCCTATCTGCCGCTGGATGCCGATGCGCCTTCACAGCGTTTAAGTGCGTTGCTGGACGATGCGCGTCCATGTGCTGTGCTCGCCGATGCAGATGCGTTGCGTCGTTTGCCGCTGCCCGATACGTTGCCGGTGTGTCGGCTGGATCAGGTCAATCCCGCGTGGAGCGATTTCCCTGGCACCGCACCCGATGTGCCCGCGCTGCAGCCGCATCATCTGGCCTACGTGCTGTATACCTCCGGCTCCACCGGCGTGCCCAAGGGCGTGATGGTCGAGCAACGCAACGTCGTGCGCCTGGTGTGTGCGCCCGACTATGTTGATTGCGATGCTTCGCAGCGTTTCCTGCTTGCCGCGCCGCTGGCCTTCGATGCGTCCACGTTCGAGCTATGGGGGGCGTTGCTCAATGGCGCGCAGTTGGTGCTTGCCCCGCCCGGCGCGCTGGATCTGGATGCGATCTGTGCGCAGGTGCAGCAGCATCAAGTGACCACGTTATGGCTGACCGCTGGCCTGTTCGAGCTGCTTGATCCTGTGCAGCTGAGCCAGTTGCACAGCCTGCGCCAGCTATTGGCTGGCGGGGATGTGCTGTCGCGTGCCGCTGTCGAACGTGTCAACCAAGCCTTGCCGCGCTGCCAGTTGATCAACGCGTACGGGCCGACCGAGGCGACCACCTTCAGTAGCTGTCATCGCTTCGACAAGGCAGCGGTGACCTCGGTACCGATTGGGCGCCCGATCGCCGGTACGCGGATCTATCTCTTGGATGACCAGCGCGAGCTTGTGCCGATCGGTGTGCCTGGCGAGATCTACATCGGTGGCCCGGGCGTGGCCCGTGGTTATCTCAATCAGTCGTCATTGACCGCTGAGTGTTTTGGAGAAGATCCGTTTTTGCCAGGTGGCCGGCTATATCGAAGCGGCGATCTGGCGCGGTGGCGCGAGGATGGCAGCCTGGACTTTCTGGGCCGTGTCGATCAGCAGCTGAAGGTGCGTGGTTTCCGCATCGAGCCTGGCGAGATCGAGGCAGCGTTACGCAGGTGCGCCGGGGTGGCCGACGCGGTGGTCGTTGCGCGACAGGAAGGTGCGGCGGATAAACAATTGGTGGCATATGTCATCGCTACACCGCAGCCAAGCGACAGCAATGGCAGCGATATCGACGCACTGGCTCCCGCCACCTTGCGCGCGGCGCTTGCCCAAAAACTGCCCGAGCACATGCTGCCGTCGGCATTTGTGCGGCTACAGCAGTTACCGCTGACTGCCAGCGGCAAACTAGATCGACGTGCCTTGCCGGCGCCGGATCGTGCTGCAGTCGCGGCAGCCGGCTATGTGCCGCCGCAAGGCGCAAACGAGTGTCTGCTGGCCACAGTGTGGGCCGAGCTACTTGGGTTGCCGCAGGTAGGCCGGCACGATCATTTTTTTGCACTCGGCGGGCATTCGTTGCTGGCCATGCGCGTCTGTGGCCGGCTGCAGACCGCACTGATGCGGCAGGTGCCGATGGCGCTGCTGTTTGCGCATCCGGTGTTATGTGAACTAGCAATCGCGTTACAGGGCAGTGCTGGCGATGCGCTAGGCGCAATCCCGCACCTACCGCGCGACCAGCCGTTGCCGCTGTCTTTCGCACAGCAGCGGCTGTGGTTCCTGGATCAACTGGAAGGCCCTAGCGCCACTTACATCATGCCGATGGGCCTGCGTCTGCGCGGTGCGCTGGATCATGGTGCGCTGCGAGCGGCGCTGCATGCGCTTGTTGCGCGGCACGAAGCCTTGCGCAGTTGCTTCAGGCAACGCCGCTTGCCGCAAGAAAACGGCGATATCGCAAACGCTCCGCTATCCGCTTGTCTGCTGCCCACGTCGTGTCTGGGCGAGCAGGTCCAAGCAGAGAGAGTTCATGGCGAACAGGTGCATATCGAACTACTGCCGCCCGACCAAGCCTTGGTGCTGCACGAGCAACTGCTTACAGATCACGCACTCAACAATCACTTCGATCCAGACGCCGAACTACGATGCTGGATCGCGTATGAGGCCAGCACGCCGTTTCAGCTCGATCGCGATGCACCGATCCGTTTCCGTCTGCTGCAGCTGTCGCTCGATGAACATGCATTGCTGATCACCCAGCATCACAGTGCCTCGGACGGCTGGTCGGTGGGTGTGTTGTTGCATGAGCTGTCTGCGCTGTATGCAAGTTGCCTGCGCGGCCAGCCAGACCCGCTGCCGCCGCTACCGATCCAGTATCCCGACTACGCCGCCTGGCAGCGTCAGTGGCTGGAAGGGCCGCGCCGGCAGCAGCAACTCGATTATTGGCAACGTCAGCTTGCAGGCGCGCCCAGCTTGCTCGATCTGCCGCTGGATCGCCCACGCCCGCCGCAGCAGGATTTCAGCGGTGCCGAGGTCGCCATCCACTTCGATGCCGATCTCAGCCACGCGCTGGAGACTTTGGCGCGCCGCCATCGCTGCACCGTGTTCATGACTGTGCTGGCGGCGTGGGGCGCGCTGTTGTCGCGTTTATGTCGCCAGGACTGCGTGCTGGTCGGCATCCCGGTCGCCGGGCGTACGCGCGCCGAGCTGGAGCCGCTGATCGGTTTCTTCGTCAACACGCTGGCGATCCGTTTCGATGCCCCCGCAAGCGTGAGTACTGCCGCGCTGTTGGCGCAGGTGCGCCAGCAAGTGCTCGATGCGCAGGCGCATCAGGATGTGCCGTTCGAGCAGGTGGTGCAAGCCGTACAACCCGTGCGCAGCAGTTCGCATACACCGTTAGTGCAGACGTTGTTGGCCTGGGAGCAGGACGCAGTGGCTGGCGTGGTTCCACACGTCTCTGGTGCAGATGCTGACCATCCAAAAATCGCGGACGATCCATGGGCCGCACTGGATCCGCAACGGCTGCAGATTCCCGCCAATGCCGCCCGCTTCGATCTCACCTTGCAGTTGCGCAGTGGTGCCGAGCCAGTGGGACAGCGACGCAGCGGCAATCTCGCCGCATCCTGTGTGCAAGGCACGCTGAGCTATGCCACTGCCGTGTTCGATGCCGCGACTGCCAATCGCATCGTCGGCTATCTGCAAAGCTTGCTGCGCGCCATGGCTGCCGACAGCACCGTGCCACTGGACACCGTGGCATTACTGGATGCGCACGAACGCCAGCAGTTGTTGGTCGACTTCCAGCCGGCTGCTGTGGTTTATCCCTGCACGTTGTTGCATGAGCTGATCGAGCAGCAAGTCCAGCGCACCCCGCATGCCATCGCGGTGGCCCAGGATCAACTGCAGTTGGACTATGCCGCGCTGGATGCGCAGGCCAATCAGCTTGCCCACCATCTGCGCCAACTGGGCGTCGGCCCCGATGTACGCGTGGCGATCTGCGCGCAGCGCAGTCCGATGTTGGTGGTCGGGCTGCTCGCGATTTTGAAAGCCGGCGGCGCCTGTGTGCCGCTGGATCCGGAGTACCCGGCCCAGCGTTTGGCCGACATGCTCGCCGACAGCCAACCGCTCGCCGTGCTTGTCGATGCGTATGCGGGCGAACACCTCCCGCTACTGGCTAGCGACGCGCTGCAACGCGTCTCGCTGCTTGATACTGAGCTAGCGGACAGCGTGTTGCTCTGCAAAGGACTGCCGACAACATTGGCGGTTTATCAGCTGGATCAGCCCAATACGCCCTGGGACCACCAGCCCACCACCGCCCCGCACGTGCCAGCGCTAGAACACGACCACCTGGCCTACGTGATCTACACCTCAGGCTCCACCGGCACGCCCAAGGGCGCGATGAACACGCATCGCGGCGTGGTCAATCGACTGCTGTGGATGCAGGACACCTATGCGCTCACCCCAGACGATGTGGTGCTGCAAAAAACGCCGATCAGCTTCGATGTCTCGGTGTGGGAATTGTTTTGGCCGCTTTTGAGTGGCGCGCGTTTGCAGCTGGCGCGTCCTGGTGGACACAAGGATCCGGCTTACCTCGGCGCAACTATCGCCGAGGCTGCAGTGACAACGCTGCACTTCGTGCCTTCGATGCTCGACGCTTTTCTAGCAACCGACGCACCGCAACACTGCAGCGGACTCACCCGCGTGATTTGCAGCGGCGAAGCTTTGCCCGGGCAACTGGTGCAGCGCTTCCGCACCCAGCTACCCGGCGTGCAACTGCACAATCTTTATGGCCCGACCGAAGCCGCCATCGACGTCAGCTTCTGGGACTGCACTGCCAGCAACGATACGCCCGACAACACGCCGATCGGCAAGTCGGTTGCCAACACGCAGCTCTATGTGCTCGATACGCATCTGCAGCCGGTGCCAATCGGTGTGGCGGGAGAGCTGCATATCGGAGGCGTGCAAGTCGCACGCGGCTATCTCGATCGCCCCGAGCTCAGCGCACAACGTTTCATTCCCGATCCTTTCCGCTCCGCGCCAAACGCACAGCTCTACAAGACTGGCGATCTGGCACGTTGGCGCAGCGATGGCGTCCTCGAATACCTCGGCCGCAACGACGATCAGGTCAAGATCCGTGGCCTGCGCATTGAACCTGGTGAGATCGCTGCACGACTGGCTACGCACTCCGATGTGCGCGACGCAGTAGTGCTTGCACGCGAAGATCAATCCGGCCAGCTGCGCCTGGTCGCTTACTACCTGGCAGCTAAGCTGCTACCAATCGAAACACTGCGAAGCCATCTCGCCGCGCAACTCCCCGACTACATGGTGCCAGCGGCTTACGTGCACCTGGAGGCGCTGCCACTGACGCCCAACGGCAAGCTCGATCGCCGCGCCCTGCCCGCGCCAACCGAAGAGGCCTTGGCAACACGCGACTTCGTGCCTCCGCAAGGACCAACCGAGAACATCATTGCAGCACATTGGTGCGAGCTACTCGGCGTACATCAGGTCGGTCGCGACGATCAGTTCTTCGCTCGCGGCGGACACTCGTTGCTGGCGATCAACCTGATCGAACGCTTGCGCGCCGATGGGCTGCACGCCGAAGTGCGCAACCTCTTCGCCAGCCCCACCCTGTCCGGTTTTGCCGCAAGCCTGCACAACACGACAACTACCAACACCACGCTAGTCATCCCACCCAACCGCATCACCCCCGACCTAACCCAACTCACCCCGCAACACCTGCCGCTAGCCGACCTTACCCAGCAAGACATCGACCGCGTGCTGGAACAGGTTCCCGGCGGCCTCGCCAACGTGCAGGACATCTACGCACTCTCGCCGTTCCAGCATGGCCTGCTGTTCCATCACCTGCTTGCCACCGATGGCGATCCTTACCTGTTACGCCTGCGGCTGCGCTTCAACGATCGCGCCGGGTTGGACGCCTATCTGACCGCACTGCAAACCGTCATCGACCGCCATGACATCCTGCGCAGTGCGGTGCTGTGGGAAGGCCTGAGCGAACCGGTACAAGTGGTCTATCGCCGCGCAACGCTCGCGATTGACGCGCTGGATTGCTGCAGCTTCGATCCACGACAACCGTTCGAAGAGCAACTGGCCACGCGCCCACAACTGCGCCAGTTGGATCTGCGTCGCGCACCGCTGCTGCATGCCAGCGTAGTTGCCGATCCTGATGATCAACGCTGGCACCTCTTACTACTGCAACACCATCTGATCGGCGATCACACCACGCTGGAAACCATCCAGTCCGAGATCCAGGCGCTGCAAGCCGGACGCGGCGCTGAACTCCCGCCGCCGCAACCGTTCCGCAACCTTGTGGCACAAGCGCGTCTGGGATTGCCGCAAGCCGCGCACGAAGCGTTTTTCCGCGAGCGCCTGGGCGATCTGGATACGCCGTGCGCACCATTCGGCCTGTTACAGGCGGCCGATACCGCACCCGGCGAACACACGATGGTGCTGGATGCTGCATTGGTTGCACGACTGCGCCAGGCGGCGCAACGCTTGGGTGTCAGTCTTGCAAGCGTGTGCCATCTGGCCTGGGCATTGGTCGTGGCCCGCACCAGCGGCTGCACCGACGCGGTGTTCGGCAGCGTGCTGTTCGGCCGCATGGGGCAGACCGCAGCCGGAGCACTCGGACCGTTTATCAATACCCTGCCGCTACGCATCGCGCTGGCCGAGCCGATCGGCGCCGAAGCGGCAGTGCGCCGCACGCATGCCGATCTGGCCGCGTTACTGCGTCACGAACACGCCTCGCTGGCACTGGCGCAGCGTTGCAGCGCGGTGCCGGCACCGGCGCCGCTGTTCACCGCCTTGTTCAACTACCGGCACAATCGCGACGGCGGCGATACTGCTCTGCGCGGTGGCGAGGAGCGCACGCACTATCCGATTCATCTGGCCGTGGAAGACGATGGGCATGGCCTGGCGCTGACTGCGCAAGTCTGTGCAGCGCTGAACCCGCAGCGGTTGTGCAGCTATCTGGCCACTGCTCTGAGCGGGCTGGTCGATGCGTTGGAGCATGCGCCGCAGACGCCGGTGCAGCGAGTGCCGGTGTTGCCCAAAGCAGAACAGACGCAGGTACTTGAAAGCTTCAATGCCAGCGTCACCGCGTTTGCCCCCGGCATCTGTCTGCACCAGCTGTTCGAAGCGCAGGTGATGCGCACGCCCGATGCCATCGCGGTGGAACTGGATGCGCGCTCGTTGAGTTACGCCGAATTGGAGGCACAGGCCAGCCAGTTGGCCCATCACCTGCGCAGTCTCGGCGTGGGTACGGAATGTCGCGTGGCGCTATGTCTGCAGCGCAGCCCTGAGCTGGTGATCGGCCTGCTCGGCATTCTCAAGGCCGGCGCTGCGTATGTGCCATTGGATCCGGAGTATCCGAGCGAGCGACTGGCCTACATGCTGGCCGACAGCCAACCGCTGGCGGTGCTCTGCGATGGCTATGGACTGGCAAGAATTCCGCAACTTCCCGAAGTCACTTACTGTCGTCTGGATGCACCAGCCCTGCCGTGGAACGCGCAGCCCGCTAGCGCACCGCAGCTGCCCGAACTGCATCCCGGCTGCCTGGCTTACGTGATCTACACCTCCGGCTCCACCGGTCAACCGAAGGGAGTGATGAACGCACATCGTGGTGTGGTCAACCGGCTGCAGTGGCATCAAACCATGTTCCCGCTGGGGCCGCATGATCGGGCGCTGCAGAAGACGCCGTTCGGTTTCGATATCTCGCTGTGGGAGATCTTCTCGCCGCTGCAGGCCGGCGCACGCCTGGTGCTCGCACGCCCGCAGGGGCATCAGGATCCGCAGTATCTGGCCAGGTTGATCGAACAACGCGGCATCACCCAGGCGCATTTCGTTCCGTCGATGCTGCAGCTGTTTCTGGATCAGGCCGAACCGCCGCACTGCCCCAGCCTGCGCTGGCTGCTGTGCAGCGGCGAGGCGTTGAGCGATGCCTTGCAGCGGCGCTGTTTGCAGGCGTTGCCGCATGTTGAATTGCACAATCTCTATGGCCCCACCGAGGCGGCGATCGAAGTCAGCCATTGGCAGTGCGACCCGCAGCTGCATCGCGGGCTGGTGCCGATCGGCAGGCCGATCGCCAATACCCGCTTGTACGTGCTCGATACCCACGGCCAGCCGGTGCCGGTCGGCGTGCCGGGCGAGCTGCAGATCGGTGGTGTGCAGGTGGCGCGCGGCTACTGGAATCTGCCTGAGCTCAGTGCCGAGCGCTTCGTCGCCGACGATCATTTCGACGTGCACGCCGCATGCCGCTACAAGACCGGCGACCTGGCGCGTTGGCTGCCCGATGGCAACCTGCAATACCTGGGACGCAACGATCATCAGGTCAAGATTCGCGGCTTGCGCGTTGAGCTGAGCGAGATCGAATCGCGTCTGCTCGTGGCCCCCGGGGTGCGCGAAGCGGTGGTGCTGGCACGCGAAGACAGCCCTGGCCTGACGCGGTTAGTGGCCTATCTCACCGCGCTGCCCGATCGATGCCGATGCCGCGGCTTTACGGCCCGCCACGCTGCGTTCCGCACTCGACCGCGCATTGCCCGAGCACATGCTGCCGTCGGCCTGGGTGGTGCTACCCAAGCTGCCGCTGACCGCCAACGGCAAGCTCGATCGCAAGGCCCTGCCGGCGCCGGAAGGCCAGGCGTTTGCGCTGCGTCCCTACAGCGCGCCGAGCGGCCCGACCGAATGCCTGGTGGCCGCGCACTGGTGCCGGCTGCTAGGGCTACCGCAGGTCGGGCGCGACGACGACTTCTTCGCGCTGGGCGGGCAATCGCTGCTGGCGGTGCGGTTGCTGGCGCAGTTGAGCGAACAGGCGCAGGTGCGGCTGCCGCTGTCGGCGGTGTTCGAGTTCCCGACCCTGGCCGCTTTCAGCCGCAGGCTCGCGCTGGCACAGCTGCAACGCCTGGCGCCCGACGCGCTGGCGCAACTGAGTGCACTTACGGAGATGGATCATGTCGCACGATAAGTCCACCGCGCTGGACGCTCTGGACACCGACGCACTGGAACGCTTGCTCGCGCTGGCGCAACAACAGCACCTCGCCCCCGCACCGGCGCTGGACACCTTGGTGCCAACCGACCACAGCGGCCTGCTGCCGGCCTCGTTCGCGCAGCAGCGGTTGTGGTTTCTGGAACAGTTGCACGGCTCCGGCATGAGTTACCTGATGTGCGCCGGGCTACGTCTGAAGGGCACGCTGGATCGCACCGCACTGATCGAAGCACTGCAGGCATTGCTGGCACGCCATGGACCACTGCGCAGCCGCTTTGTGCCCGACGGCGAGCAGGTGCGGATGCAATGGTTGCCGGCCGAGCAGGCACTGCAGCTCAGCGAACACGACCTGTCCACGCTTGATGCTGCGCAGGCCGACGCAGCGCTGCAGCACTGGCTGGACCACGAAGCCAGTACGCCGTTCCAACTCGAACAAGGCCCACTGATTCGTTTCCGCCTGCTAAAGCTGGCAGACGATGCACATGTGCTGCTCAGCACGACACATCACAGCGCTTCGGATGCCTGGTCCGAAGCAGTGCTGCAGCGCGAACTGGCTGCGCTTTACAACGCCTTCCACGCACGCCGGCCGAACCCGCTACCGGCGCTTGCGATCGACTACGCCGACTACGCCGCCTGGCAAGGCCGGTGGCTTGGCGCGGGCGAAGGCAAACGCCAGGTCGACTACTGGCGCGCGCAGCTGGCCGACGCACCGACCCTGCTCGACCTGCCAGTGGATCGCCCGCGCCCGCCACTGGCCAACAGCGATGGCGGCGAACTCAGGTTTGCGTTCGACGCTGAGTTCAGCGATGCGTTGGACACGCTGTCGCGGCGGCACGGCTGCACGCGTTTCATGACTTTGCTGGCTGGCTGGGGCGCGCTGCTGGCGCGGCTGTGCCGGCAATCCAGCGTATTGATCGGCAGTCCGTTCGCCGGTCGTACGCGTGCCGCACTGGAGCCGCTGGTGGGCTTTTTCGTCAACACCTTGCCGGTGCGCGTGGACGTGGACCTCACCACCGACACCGCCACGCTACTGGCCCAGGTCCGCCGCAATGTGCTGGCCGCGCAGGACCATCAGGAGCTGCCGTTCGAGCAACTGGTCGAACGCCTGCAACCGGCACGCGATGCCAGCCACAACCCGCTGGTGCAGGTGATGTTTGCCTGGGAGGAATCACAGGCTGCACCGGAAGAAGGCGCGTGGGCGGCATTACAACCACAGCCTCTGACGCTCGCCGAACGCAGCGCAAAATTCGATCTGACTCTGACCCTGGCGGCGACCCCGCAAGGGCTGTGCGGACGGCTCAGCTATGCCACCGCCTTGTTCGATGCATCGACAATCGCGCGGCTGGTGGGCTATTTCGAAGCGCTGCTGCGCGGCATGCTCGATGACGAGCGGCGCGCACTGGCGACGATCGAGCTGCTGTCGCCCGCCGAGCGCCGACAGTTGCTGCACGATCGTAATCAGACCCACATGACGGTACCGGCCGGCAGTGTGGTGCAGTGGTTCGCGGCACAAGTTGCAGCTACACCGGATGCACTTGCGTTGGTGCAAGGCGAGCAGCAGCTGAGCTACGCGCAGCTGCAAGCGCAGGCAACACAGCTCGCACGGCATCTGCGCGCGCTCGGTGTGATGCCGGATGCGCGCGTCGCGGTGTGTTTGCGGCGCAGCCCGCAGCAGGTCGTTGGCCTGCTGGCCAGCCTGCTGGCCGGCGCGGCGTATGTGCCGCTGGACCCAGAAGATCCAGGCGAGCGCCTGGCATTCCTGCTCGCCGATTGCCGGCCCAGCGTGTTGCTGGCAGACAGCGCCACGCTGTCGCATTTGATGCCGCCCATCGATCTGCCGATCTGCCGGATGGATGACGCCGCGCCTGCCTGGGCAGAGGCTTCGATGCTGGACGAAGCGCTCGCGCTTGCGCAGCCGCAGCATCTGGCCTACGTGATCTACACCTCCGGCTCCACCGGCACACCGAAGGGCGTGATGGTGGAACATCGCGCGCTTGCGAATCTCGTGCACTGGCATCAGCAGAGCTTCGGCCTGACTGCCGGCCAGCACACTGCAGCCACTGCGGCGATCGGCTTCGACGCCAATGCATGGGAACTGTGGCCGGCCTTGTGCAGCGGCGCCACCTTGCACCTGCCGCCAGCGACCACCGCGCGCGACCCGCAGGCCTTGCTCGACTGGTGGCGGCAGCAGCCATTGCACAGCGGTTTTCTGGTCACGCCCATCGCCGAGCTGGCGCTGGAACAAGGCGCGCTGCCGCCGTCATTGCAGCAACTGTTGATCGGTGGCGACCAGCTGCGGCGGCTGCCGCGGCTGCCGGCCGGCCTGCGCCTGAGCAACAACTACGGGCCCACCGAAACAACGGTCGTGGCCACCTCCGGCCTGCTGGCCGATGGCGATTACCCCGCCGACATCGGCCGGCCGATCACCAATACCCGCGTGTACCTGCTGGATGCCTGCAAGCAGCTGGTGCCGCATGGCTGCGTCGGCGAGTTGTACATCGGCGGGCACGGTGTTGCGCGTGGTTATCTGCATCAGCCGGCGCTGAGCGCAGAACGCTTTGTCGACGATCCGTTCGAGCCGGGCGAACGTTGTTACCGCAGCGGGGATCTGGCGCGCTGGCGAGCCGATGGCCGTCTGGAATTTCGCGGGCGCGCCGACGATCAGGTCAAGATCCGCGGCTTCCGCATCGAGCCCGGCGAGATCGCCGCGCGTCTGGCCGCCTGCCCTGGCGTGGCCGAAGCCGCAGTGATCGCCACCGGCAGCGGCGCGACAGAAAAACGCTTGGTCGCCTACATCACCGCGCAGCCCGATGCTGACGCCGACGCGCTCGCACCGGCCGAGCTGCGCGCCGCACTGGCCGCGCAATTGCCCGACTACATGCTGCCGGCCGCGTACGTGCTGCTGGACGCGCTGCCACTGACGCCCAACGGCAAGCTCGATCGCCGCGCCCTGCCCGCCCCCACCGACGACGCCCTGGCCGCGCGTGCGTTCGTCCCGCCACAGGGACCGACCGAATGCGCCATCGCCGCGCACTGGTGCGCATTGCTCGGTGTGCAGCAAGTAGGCCGCGACGATCAGTTCTTTGCGCTCGGCGGGCACTCGTTGCTGGCGATCCGCCTGGTCGAACGTCTGCGTGCCGATGGGCTGCATGCGCAGGTGCGGCACCTGTTTACCGCACCCACCCTGGCCGGTTTCGCCGCCAGCCTGCACGGCGACAACAGCGCCGCGCTGGTGGTGCCACCCAACCGCATCACCCCTGAGCTGACCCAACTCACGCCGCAGCAGTTGCCACTTGCCGAGCTCACCCAGCGGGACATCGATCGCGTGCTCGAACACGTGCCCGGCGGCCTAGCCAACCTGCAGGATCTGTACGCGCTGTCGCCGCTGCAGGACGGCCTGCTGTTCCATCACCTGCTCGCGTCCGAAGGCGATCCGTATCTGCTGCGCCTGCGCCTGCGCTTTGCCGATCGCGCCGGGCTGGACGCTTACCTGGCCGCACTGCAGCGCGTGATCGATCGCCACGACATCCTGCGCAGCGCAGTGCTGTGGGAAGGCCTGAGCGAACCGGTGCAGGCGGTCTATCGCCATGCGTCGTTGCCGGTCGAGACGCTGGATTGCTCCAGCTTCGATTCACGGCAATCGTTCGAAGAGCAGCTCGCCGCGCACCCGCAGCTGCGCCAGCTGGACCTGCGCCGTGCACCGCTGCTGCATGCCAGCGTGGTTGCCGACCCGGATGGTCAACGCTGGCATTTGCTGTTGTTGCAACACCATCTGATCGGCGACCACACCACGCTGGAAACCATCCAGTCCGAAATCCAGTCGCTGCTGACTGGGCGCGGCGATGAATTCCCGCCGCCGCAACCGTTCCGCAATCTGGTCGCACAAGCGCGCCTGGGACTACCGCAAGCTGCACACGAAGCCTTTTTCCGCGCGCGTCTAGGCGATCTGGACACGCCATGCGCGCCGTTTGGCCTGCTCGATGCCACTGGTGTGGTGAGCAGCTGCGAACACGCGTTGCCGCCAGCGCTGAGCGCACGCCTGCGGCAGCTTGCCAGCCAGCACGGCGTCAGTCTGGCCAGCCTGTGCCATCTCGCCTGGGGATTGGTGGTGGCACGCAGCAGCGGTTGCGCCGAGCCGGTGTTCGGCACCGTGTTGTTCGGCCGCATGGACCAGGCCGATGCCAGCACACTGGGCCTGTTCATCAACACCTTGCCGTTGCGGCTGCGGCTGCAGCAATACACCGGCGTGGCGGCGGCGCTGCAGCACACCCATGCCGAACTGAGCGCATTACTACGCCACGAACACGCCTCGCTCGCGCTGGCACAGCGTTGCAGCGCGGTGCCGGCTCCTGCGCCGCTGTTCACCGCGTTGCTCAACTATCGTCACAACGCCGGCTCCAACGCGGTGGCCGCGCGCCCGCAAGACGGCGCCTTGCTGAGCGCCGAGGAACGCACGCATTACCCGCTGGCGCTGTCGGTGGGAGACGATGGCCGCACGCTGGAGCTGAGCGCGCAAAGCGTTGCGCCGCTGGCGCCGGAGCGGCTGTGCGCCTTCATGGAATCTGCATTGCAAGCGCTGGCCGCTGCGCTGGAGCGATCGCCGGACACAGCGCTGACCCAGCTCGATGTGCTTCCGCCAGACGAACGCCGGCAGGTGCTGCACAGCTTCAACCAGACCAACGCGCCCTGCCCCGACCACACCGCGCTGGCCGCACTGTTCGAACGTCAGGCACGACGCAACCCGGCCGCCATCGCGGTGGTCGATGGCGCGCGCCAGATCGATTACGCCACGCTGGACGCGCGCGCAACTGCGCTGGCCCGGCAGTTGCGCGCTGCCGGCGTCGGCCCCGGTGAGCTGGTGGCCATGTGGCTAGCACGCAGTGCGGAACTGGTGCTGGCGCAGTTGGCCATTCTGAAAGCCGGTGCCGTCTATGTGCCGCTGGATCCGGACGCGCCGTGGACACGCAGCGCCAGCATTCTCGACGACTGCGCAGCGCGACATCTGCTGCATGCTGCCGGACGCGCGCCGCAAGCACTGGCGGCGACGCTGCAATTGCATGCGGTCGATCTTGATACCGATGCCGCTGCGGTCACCAGCGTCTCGCCACGTCCGGCAAGCGCCGCAGCACTGGCCTATGTGATGTACACCTCCGGCTCCAGCGGCCGGCCCAAAGGTGTGCAGATCACCCAACGTGCGGTGATCAACCTGGCCTGCAATCCGGCCTGCGGTAATTTTACCGAGCAGGACCGCGTTGCCTGGGTCGGCAATCCCGCTTTCGACATCAGCACGCTGGAAGTGTGGGCACCGCTGCTGCATGGCGCGCGCCTGGTGGTGGTCGATCACGCGCAGACCTTGCAGGCCGACGCGCTGGCACAGCTGCTGCGTCGCGAAGCGGTCAGCGTGTTACATCTCACCGCAGGCCTGTTTCAGCAGCATGCACACACGTTAGGCAATGTCATCGGGCAGCTACGCCTGTTGATGGTAGGCGGCGATGCAGTGGATTCGAGCGCCATCGATCACGTGCTGCGCCAGCACCCGCCCGGGCAGTTGCTGCACTGCTATGGCCCCACCGAGACCACCACCTTCGCCACCACCTGCGTGCTGCGCCAGCCGCTAGACGGGCGACGTCCCCCATTGGGGCGGCCGATCGGCAATGCCCGCATCTACCTGCTCGACGGCGAACTGCAGCCGGTGCCGATCGGTGTGCCGGGCGAGCTGTGCATCGGTGGCATCGGCGTGGCGCACGGTTATCTCAACCGGCCGCAGCTCACTGCCGAGCGCTTCCTCGCCGACCCGTTCCATCCGGGCGGGCGGATCTACCGCAGCGGCGATCTGGGGCGTTGGCTGGCAGACGGCAGCCTGGAATTTCTCGGCCGTGGCGACCAGCAGGTCAAGATCCGCGGTTTCCGCGTCGAGCCGGGCGAGGTCGAAGCGGCGTTGCGCCAGTGCAGCGGTGTGGCCGAAGCGGCCGTGATCGCACGCGAAGATGGCCCGGCCGGCAACGGCAAGGTGCTGGTGGCTTATGTCACCGCAACGACGAACGCGAAAGACAGCGAGCTTGTTCCTGCAACGCTGCGCGCGGCGTTGGCAATACGGCTGCCCGACTATCTGGTACCCGCCGCGTTCGTGCGTCTGCACAGCCTGCCGTTGACGCGCAACGGCAAGCTGGATCGCAACGCGTTGCCGGCACCGGACAACAATGCGTTCGCCACCCACGCCTATCGCGCGCCCGAAGGCGCGACCGAAGTCAGCCTTGCCGGCCTGTGGGCCGAGCTGCTGGGGCTGCCACGCATCGGCCGCGACGACGACTTCTTCGCACTGGGTGGGCACTCGTTGCTGGCGATGCGCTTGAGTGCGCGGGTGCAGGCAAGCTTGGGTCGCCACATGCCGGTGGCGTTGCTGTTCGCGCATCCGGTGCTGCATGCGCTAGCGCGCGCTCTGGATGCCGGCACCGTGCAGGCGCTGGCACCGATCCAAAGGCATGCACGCAACCAGCGGCTTCCCTTGTCCTTTGCCCAGCAGCGGCTGTGGTTTCTGGATCAGTTACAGGGGCCTGCTGCCACGTATCTGATGCCGCTAGGTCTTCGCCTGCACGGCGCACTGGATCGCGCCGCGCTGATCGCGGCACTGCAAATGTTGCTGGCCAGACACGAGGCGCTACGCAGCTGTTTCGTGACCAGTGACGGCGACGCGCACGTTGCGCTGCTGGAGCCGGAACACGCGTTGGTGCTGACCGAGCACGCGTTGCACGATCTCAGCGCCGACGCCTCCGCAGCGGCCGTGCAGCAGTGGCTGGAACAAGAAGCCCAGACTCCGTTTCAGCTGGATCGGGAGGCGCCGATCCGCTTCCGTCTGCTGCAATTGAGCGCAACCGAGCATGTGCTGCTGATCACCCAGCACCATAGTTGCTCGGACGGCTGGTCGGTGGGCGTGCTACTACAGGAACTGTCCACGCTGTATACCAGCTGCCGCCACGGCCAACCCGATCCATTGCCGCCGCTGCCGATCCAGTATCCGGACTACGCCGCCTGGCAGCGCGAGTGGTTGCAGGGGCCAAGCCGCCAGCAGCAACTCGACTATTGGCAGGGCCAGCTCGCCGACGCACCGACGCTGCTCGATCTACCGCTGGACCGCCAGCGTCCATCGCAGCAGGACGGCATCGGCGCAGAAGTCCGCTTCGAACTGGATGCCGAGCTGACGCGTGATCTTGAAGCGTTGTCGCGCAGCCATGGCTGCACCTTGTTCATGACCTTGCTCGCGGCCTGGGGCGCATTGTTGTCGCGGCTGTGTCGCCAGGACTGCGTGCTGGTCGGCATCCCGGTGGCCGGACGCACACGGGTGGAACTGGAACCGCTGATCGGGTTCTTCGTCAACACCCTGGCAATCCGCTTCGACGCACCTGGCAGCCTGGATGCGACCGCATTGCTGGCACAGATCCGCCAGGCCGTGCTGGACGCGCAGGCGCATCAGGACCTGCCGTTCGAGCAGGTGGTCGAAGCGCTGCGGCCGCTGCGCAGCACTGCGTATCCACCTCTGGTGCAGACGATTTTTTCTTGGGAAGACACGCCGGCAATGACGCAGTGGGATGGACTCACGATCGAGCCGATGCCGGTGGCCAATACCACCGCCAAGTTCGAGCTTGGCCTGACCGTGGGGCCAGCAGGCGACGGCTTGGTCGGCCAGCTCAACTACGCCACCGCGTTGTTCAATGTGCGGAGTGCGCAACGTTTCGCCACACATTTTCAAGACGTATTGCGTGCGATGACCGTGCAGCCGGCTGCCATCGTGGGCCAGGCGCAACTGCTGAAAAGCGGTGAGCGCGATCGCTTGCTGCAAACGTTCAACTGCAGCCACACGCAGTTTCCGCAACGTGGCATGGCAACGTTGTTCGCCGAGCAGGCCGCACGCGCGCCGCAGGCGACTGCGCTGGTGTGCGGAGATACACAGTTGAGTTACGGCGAGTTGGATCTGCAGGCCAATCGTCTGGCACATCATCTGCGTGCACTGGGCGTTGGCCCCGATTGTCTGGTTGCGATCAGCGCCGTGCGTAGCCCTGCGTTGGTGATCGGCTTGCTCGCCATTCTCAAAGCAGGCGGTGCTTATTTGCCGTTGGATGCTGAGGCACCGCCGCAGCGACTGCGCGCGTTGCTGGACGATGCTCGCCCGGTGGCTGTGCTTGCAGATGCTCAGTCATTGCATCGCTTGCCGCTGCCCGATGCGTTGGCGGTCTGTCAGCTGGATCAGATCGATCCTGCCTGGGCCACGTTGCCCACCACTGCACCTGCTGTGCCTGAGCTACAGCCGCATCACCTGGCCTACGTGCTCTATACCTCCGGCTCTACCGGCACGCCTAAGGGCGTGATGGTCGAGCAACGCAATGTGGTGCGACTGGTGTGCGCGCCTGACTACGCCCACTGCGATGCCTCGCAGTGCTTCCTCCTCGCAGCACCGCTGGCTTTCGATGCTTCAACGTTCGAGCTGTGGGGTGCGCTGCTCAATGGTGCGCGATTGGTGCTTGCACCGCCCGGTGCGCTGAACCTGGACGTGATCTGTGCGCAGGTCCAACAGCATCAGGTCAGCACGTTGTGGCTGACCGCTGGGCTGTTCGAACTGCTTGGTCCTGCGCAACTGGCGCAGTTGCGCAGTCTGCGGCAGCTGTTGGCCGGCGGCGATGTGCTGTCGCATGCGGCTATCGAGCGTGTAAATCAAGCGTTGCCGCACTGCCAGTTGAGCAACGCGTACGGGCCGACCGAGGCAACCACCTTCAGCACCTGTCATCGCTTTGCCAAGGCACCGGTAACTGCAGTGCCGATCGGGCGCCCGATCGCCAGCACGCGGATTTATCTATTGGACGATCAACGCCAATTGGTGCCGATCGGTGTGCCTGGCGAGCTCTACATCGGCGGGCCCGGCGTGGCACGCGGTTATCTCAATCAGCCGGTCCTCACGGAAGAACGCTTTAGCGAAGATCCGTTCGTGCCCGGTGGTCGGTTGTATCGAAGCGGCGATCTGGTGCGTTGGCGCGAAGACGGCAGCCTGGACTTCCTGGGTCGCTGCGATCAGCAGCTGAAAGTACGCGGCTTCCGCATCGAACCCGGCGAGATTGAAATGGCACTGCGCGGCTGCGCTGGAGTGGCCGACGCGGTGGTGATCGCGCGTCAGCAAAGCGCGGCCGACAAGCAGTTGGTGGCGTATGTCGTTGCAGCGACGAAGCCACAGGCGAGCAGTGACAATGGCATCGACCACGCGTTGGATCCGGCAATGCTGCGTGAGGCGCTAGCCAAGCACCTGCCCGAGCACATGCTGCCATCGGCGTTCGTGCGCTTGCAGTGCCTGCCACTCACCGCCAGCGGAAAAGTCGACCGTCGCGCGTTGCCTGCGCCCGATCGCGCTGCAGTCGCTGCGGCCGGCTATGCAACGCCGCAAGGCCCAAATGAATGTCTGCTGGTCGCGTTATGGAGTGAGCTACTCGGGCTGCCGCATGTTGGCCGGCATGATCACTTCTTCGAACTCGGCGGCCACTCGTTACTGGCCATGCGCGTGTGCGCCCGCCTGCAGACCGCGCTTGCACGGCACGTACCGGTAGCGCTGTTGTTTTCCCACCCGGTGCTATGCGACCTGGCGCTCGCGCTACAAGACGCTGAGGAGGATATATCTACACCGATCCCACGCCTGCCGCGCGATCAGCCATTGCCGCTGTCCTTCGCCCAGCAGCGGCTGTGGTTTCTGGATCAGTTGGAAGGCCCCAGCGCGACGTACATCATGCCAATGGGTTTGCGTCTGCACGGCGCGTTGGATCGCGGTGTCCTGCGTGCGGCGCTGCAGGCGCTGGTCGCACGGCATGAGGCGTTGCGCAGTTGTTTTCGGCAGAGCCGCGTACCGCACCAAAGCAGCGATATCGCCGATGCCGCGCTAACCAGTAGTCTGGTTCCGGCGCCGCGTTCTGCCGAGCAAGCGCATGTCGAAAAGGTGCGTGGCGAACAGGTGCATGTCGCGTTACTACCGCTCGAACACGCCTTGGTACTGCACGAGCACCTGCTCACTGACGGCACGCTCACAGATCACGCTGACGCAGACGCCGCGCTGCAGCAGTGGATCGCGCTTGAGGCCAACACGCCGTTCCAGCTCGATCGCGATGCCCCGATCCGTTTTCGTCTGCTGCAATTGTCGGCCGATGAACATGCGCTGCTGATCACTCAGCATCACAGCGCCTCGGATGGTTGGTCGGTCGGTGTGCTGCTGCACGAACTGGCAGTCCTGTACGTCAGTTGCCTAGGTGGCCTGCCAAACCCTTTACCACCGCTGCCGATCCAATATCCCGACTACGCGGCCTGGCAGCGCCAGTGGCTGCAAGGAGCGCGCCGTCAGCAGCAAGTCGAGTACTGGCAACGCCAGCTCGCCGGCGTACCCACCCTGCTTGATCTGCCGCTGGATCGTCCGCGTCCGCCCCAGCAGGATTTCAGCGGCGCTGAAGTTCCTGTTGCCTTCGACGCCGACCTTGGCCAGGCACTGGAAATGCTGGCGCGCCGCCATGGCTGCACGGTGTTCATGACCGTACTGGCGGCATGGGGGGCGCTGTTATCGCGATTGTGCCGGCAGGATTGTGTGTTGGTCGGCATCCCGGTCGCCGGGCGTACGAGCGCCGAGCTGGAGCCGCTGATCGGTTTCTTCGTCAACACGCTGGCGATCCGTTTCGATACCCCAGCAAGCTTGAGCACTGCTGCGCTGTTGGCGCATGTAAAACAGCACGTACTCGCTGCGCAAGCGCATCAGGATCTGCCATTCGAGCAGGTAGTCCAGGCCGTGCAGCCCGTACGCAGCAGTGCGCATACGCCGCTGGTGCAGACGCTGATGGCATGGGAGCAAGACGCGATTGCTGGCGTGTGGCCCACTGCTGTCGACGAGCATGCCAATCATCCGGAAACCACTGACGAACCTGGTGATTCGTCAGAGATGACAAACGACCCTTGGTTCGCGCTGAATCCGCAATCGCTGCAGATTCCGGCCAATGCCGCGCGTTTCGATCTCACCTTGCAATTGCACAGTGGCGGCACTTCAGTCGGGCAGCTCGCCGATGGCGGCCAGGGCGTCAGCATCCACGGCACGCTGAGCTATGCCACCGCAGTCTTCGACGCCGCCACTGCCACCCGCATCGTCGGCTATCTGCACACGCTCCTGCGCGCCATGGTCGCCGACGGTGAAGCGCCACTGGACACCGTCGCATTGCTCGCTCCACGCGAGCGCCAACAAGTACTGGTCGAGTTCCAGCCCGCGCCGGTGGTCTACCCCGCCACGCTCTTGCACGAGGTGATTGCACAGCAGGTGCAGCGCACTCCACACGCAATCGCCGTCGCTCAAGACACCCAGCAACTTGACTACGCTGCGCTCGAAGCACAGGCCAATCAGCTTGCCCATCACCTGCGTCAGCTCGGCGTCGGCCCCGATGTCTGCGTGGCGATCTGCGCCCAGCGCAGCCCGGCGCTGGTGGTCGGCTTGCTCGCCATCCTCAAGGCCGGCGGCGCCTACGTTCCGCTGGATCCGGACTACCCCGCCCAGCGCCTGGCCGACATGCTCGCCGACAGCCAGCCGCTTGCCCTGCTCGTCGATGCCCATGCACGCGATCACGTACCGCTGTTTACCACCGATGCACTGGGTTGCGTGTCGCTGCTAAACCCCAACGCAGCGGAGCGCCTGCCACCACTCGATACCAATGCGCTGGACAGCATGCAGCGTCTCGCAGGACTGCCCATCTGCGTTCTGGACCACGCCAGCCCACCGTGGGCAACGTTGCCCACCACCGCCCCGCACGTGCCCGAATTACAACCGCATCACCTGGCCTACGTGATCTACACCTCCGGCTCCACCGGCACGCCAAAGGGCGCGATGAACACCCATCGCGGCGTGGTCAATCGGCTGCTGTGGATGCAGGAGGCCTATGCGCTCACCCCAGACGATGTGGTGCTGCAAAAAACGCCGATCAGCTTCGATGTCTCGGTGTGGGAATTGTTTTGGCCGCTGTTGAGTGGCGCGCGTTTGCAGCTGGCGCGTCCTGGTGGACACAAGGATCCGGCTTACCTCGGCGCAACCATCGCCGAGGCTGCAGTGACAACGCTGCACTTCGTGCCTTCGATGCTCGACGCCTTTCTGGCAACCGACGCACCGCAGCACTGCAGCGGACTCACCCGCGTGATTTGCAGCGGCGAAGCTTTGCCTGGGCAACTGGTGCAGCGCTTCCGCACCCAGCTACCCGGCGTGCAACTGCACAATCTTTATGGCCCGACCGAAGCCGCCATCGACGTCAGCTTCTGGGATTGCAACGCTAATCCCGATATCCCCGACAACACGCCGATCGGCACGCCTGTCGCCAACACGCAGCTCCATGTGCTCGATACGCATCTGCAGCCAGTGCCAATCGGTGTGGCGGGAGAGCTGCATATCGGCGGTGTGCAAGTCGCACGTGGCTATCTCGATCGTCCTGAGCTCACTGCCCAGCGTTTCATTCCCGATCCCTTCCGCTCCGCCCCAGACGCGCAGCTCTACAAGACTGGTGATCTAGCACGTTGGCGCAGCGATGGCGTCCTCGAATACCTTGGCCGCAACGACGATCAGGTCAAGATCCGTGGCCTGCGCATTGAACCTGGTGAGATCGCTGCACGACTGGCAACCCATCCGCAGGTACGTGATGCAGTGCTGCTGGCCCGTACCGATCAACCCGGACAGCTCCGATTGGTGGCCTATTACCTCGCCACCACGGCGCTACCAATCGAAATACTGCGAAGCCATCTGGCCGCGCAACTCCCCGACTACATGGTGCCCGCCGCTTATGTGCATTTGGACGCGCTGCCACTGACTTCCAACGGCAAGCTCGATCGCCGCGCCCTGCCCGCGCCAACCGAAGAGGCCTTGGCAACACGCGACTTCGTGCCTCCGCAAGGACCAACCGAGAACATCATTGCAGCACATTGGTGTGAGCTGCTCGGCGTACATCAGGTCGGTCGCGACGATCAGTTCTTCACCCTCGGCGGGCACTCGTTACTGGCGATCCACCTGATCGAACGCTTGCGCGCCGATAGGCTCCATGCGGAAGTCCGCAACCTCTTTGCCAGCCCCACCCTGTCGGGTTTTGCCGCAAGCCTGCACAACACGACAAATACCACCACCACGCTAATCGTCCCGCCCAACCGCATCACACCCGACCTAACCCAACTCACCCCGCAACACCTGCCGCTAGCCGACCTCACCCAACAAGACATCGACCGCGTGCTTGAGCAAGTCCCCGGCGGCCTCGCCAACGTCCAGGACATCTACGCACTCTCGCCCTTCCAGCACGGCCTGCTCTTCCATCATCTGCTGGCAAGCACAGGCGATCCCTACATCCTCAGTGCGCAATGGGCCTTCGCCGATCGCCTAGCAGCGCAGCGTTATCTGGCGGCACTGCAGGCTGTGATCGACCGCCACGACATCCTGCGCAGCGCGGTGGTGTGGGAGGGCCTGAGCGAACCGGTGCAAGTGGTTCTGCGGCATGCGCCACTGCAGGTGAACGTGTTGGACGCTGCCACCCTGGAACCCAACGATCAGACCAGCGCACGGCTGGCCGACCTCATCACCCCGCTGCACCATCGCCTAGACCTGCGTCAGGCACCGCTGATGCATGCCACCTTGGTACAGGACGCCCACGCGCAACGCTGGTTACTTGCGCTGCGCTGGCACCACATGGTCGGCGACCACGCCACGCTGGATCTGCTGATGGGCGAGATCCAGCAGCATCTGGACGAACACGCGGCGCAGCTGCCGCCGCCCTCGCCGTTTCGCGCGTTGGTGGCGCATACCCGCCAACCCGAAGCGGCCGTGCAGCAACAACACTTCTTCCGTCGCCTACTCGGCGATGTGGACACCGCCACCGCACCGTTCGGCCTGGTCGGCCTGCATCCGGATGGCGCACCGGTCGAGGAACATCACCTGCCACTGGATCCGGCGCTGAGCGAGCGCCTGCGCACCCAGGCCAAGGCCGCCGGGGCTAGCCTGGCCAGCCTGTGCCATCTGGCCTGGGGCCTGGTGGTGGCGCGCGCCGCCGGCGCCGACGATGCCGTGTTCGGCACCGTGTTGCTGGGGCGCATGGGGCAGGCCGACGCGCAGTTGATGGGCCCATGCATCAACGTGCTGCCAGTGCGCGTACGCAGCAACAGCGGCGGTGCACGCAAAGCACTGCAGCAACTGCACGCACAGCTGGCCGAACTGCTGCTGCACGAACATGCCTCTCTCAGCATGGTGCAACGCTGCAGCGGTGTGCCTGCGCCCGCACCGTTGTTCAACAGCTTGATCAACTACCGCCACCAGTCACCGGCACGTGCACAGCACACGCTCGGTGGCGCGCAACTGCTGCATGCGCGCGAACGCAGTCCGTTGCCGTTGGTGATCTCGGTGGAAGATTTCGGCACTGCATTGGGCCTCACCGCGCAGGCCTTGCCCGAGATCGGCGCAGCCCGCGTGTGCCGCTTCATGCAGAGCGCGTTGCTGCAGCTGGTACAGGCACTGGAACAGGCTCCCGACACCCCATTGCATGACATCGACTTATTGCCTGCAGAAGAAGCCGCGCGGCTTCGCAACCGCTGCAGCAACGCACGGCCAATCGACGAACATGCTCTACACCGGTGGTTCGAAATCCAGGCGCAACGCACTCCCGAGGCCCTTGCAGTGGAATGCGGCGAGCAGCGGCTGAGCTATGCCGAACTCGATCTGCAGGCCAACCGCCTCGCGCACTATCTGCACACCGCGGGTTTGGCGCCGGAGCGATTGGTTGCAGTCATCGCCACACCCGGCCCGCAGGCGATGACGGCGATTCTGGCCACACTCAAGGCCGGCGGCGCCTATCTGGCGCTCGACCCACGCCTGCCCACGGCGCGACTGATGCAACTGCTCGCCGACAGTGCACCGCTGCTGGTGCTGGCTGACAGCGCGGGCGTGCAGCAACTGGGCGCGGCGCATGACCTGAAGGTCTGCGCGCTGGACGATCCCGCGCCAGCCTGGAAGAACCTGGCAACCACAGCGCCAGCGCTACCTGACCTGAGTCCGCACCATCTGGCCTACGTCGTCTATACCTCCGGCTCCAGCGGTGCCCCGAAAGCAGTGCTGGTCGAACATCACAGCACTGCCAACTTGGTTCCCGCGCAGCTGGCAGCCTTCGGCGCAGGGCCCGGCGACCACGTGGCCCAGCTGGCACCTCACGGCGTGGATGCGCATGTGTTCGAGTGGTTGCTGGCACTTGCCAGCGGCGCCAGCCTGCATGTGCCACCGGCCACACAGGCGCGCAGCGGCGAGTCGCTGCATCAATGGCTCGCGCAATCGCAGATCACCCACGCAGTGCTGCCGCCGGCCGTGCTGCAGTCGCTGCCGCACACACCGCTGCCACGCCTGCAGACCCTGATTGCCGCTGGCGACGTCCTGCCCGCCGCACTGGCACAGCAGTGGGCACCGGGCCGCCGCCTGTTCAACGCCTATGGCCCCAGCGAAGCCACCGTGTGGAGTACGCTGCACCAGTGCTACGCAGAAGAACACACGCCGCCAGCGATCGGCCTGCCCATCGCCAATACCCACATCTATCTGCTCGATGCCGCTGGACGCTTGGTGCCGGATGGCACGCCCGGCGAGATCTGCATCGCCGGCTGCAACGTCGCACGCGGCTATCTCGGGCATGCCGACTTGAATGCGGCTGCATTCGTGGCCGACCCCTTCCACGCCGGCGAGCGCATGTATCGCAGCGGCGATCTGGGCCGTTGGCGCAGCGACGGCACGCTGGAGTTCCTCGGCCGGCGTGATAGGCAGTTCAAGCGCAACGGTTACCGGGTCGAACCAGGCGAAATCGAGGCTGCGTTGCGGGAAGGGTGCAGCGAGCTTGCCGAGGTCGTGGTCACCTTGCACAAAACCGATCAGGCCGAGCCATTGCTGGTGGCGTATCTGGTCGCACGCACCGAAACAGATTGTCAGTCGCTGTCTCCGGCAGCACTGCGCACGATGCTGGCGGCCCGCCTGCCCGCCCACATGGTTCCAGCGGCCTATGTGCAGTTGGATGCATTGCCATTGCGCGCTAACGGCAAGCATGACCTGCGCGCCTTACCGGCACCACGCGCAAGCGACCGCGCCATCGCCGCCTTCAGTGCTCCGCGCGGCGTCATCGAGACCCGGATCGCCACGCTCTGGGCAGACCTGTTCGCGCTGCAGCAGGTCGGCCGCGACGATCCGTTCTTCGCCATCGGCGGCGATTCAATGCGCGCCATCGCTTTCCTGCAGCAGGCATCACAGCAGGGCTTGGCACTGAATCTGCGCCAGCTCTACCAGGCACCCACCCCGGCCGGTCTGGCCGCGCTGTTGCAGACCGACACCGACGCAAACGCGCCCCACGTCGGTACCCCGACCGACCTTCCCCTGCCCCACCGCACTACGCCCGGAGTTCCGCATGACCGCCTCGCCACTGCAACACACCGATCCGACCCCGCGCTACAACAGCATCGACCACATCGCTCTGGCCGTGCAGGACCTGGAAGCAGCGGTCGACTTCTTTCAGCACCGCCTGGGTTTCGAGTTGATCGGACGCCGGCAGATCGCCGGCAAGCGCACCGGCATGATTTCGGCGGAGATGCGCCAAGGCGAGATCACCTTCGTGCTGTGCCAGGGCACCGAGCCGGAATCGCAGGTATCGCGGTTGATCGAGCATCACGGCGTCGGCGTGGCCCATATCGCCTTGCGCGTGGACGACGTACACGCCACCACCGGCCAGCTGCGCGAGCGCGGGCTCGGTTTCGACACCAGCGTGATCGAAGGAAGTGGCTTGAAACAGGCTTTTTCCAGCCGCGACAGCACGACCGGCCTGTGCTTCGAACTGATCGAACGCCATGGCGAAAGCGGATTCCAGGACGCCTCGGTCAATGAACTGTTCGCACAACTCGAACGCAGCGGTGCGTATTGAGCGCCGCGCCTGCGATGCAGCTGCCACCGCCGACTACCATCGCAACCGCTGGCGATCGCCTGGAGGTGATGAACTTCCTCAACGAAGTCTCCGCGCGCTATCCGCAGGCGATCTCGTTCGCCTCCGGCCGCCCCAGCGATAGCGGCTTCGACCTGCAGGCCTGGCTGCATACACTGCCGCGCTTTGCCAGCTATTTTGCGCAGCGCCACGGCCTTGCACCGCAACGCGCACTGGAGTTGATCGCCCAGTACGGACGCACCCAGGGCATCCTCGACGAACTGATCGCCGCGCAGCTGCGGCGTGACGAACAGGTCCCGGCCACGCCCGAGCGCATCATCGTCACCGCCGGTTGCCAGGAAGCCTTGCTGTTGTGCGTGACCGAACTGTGCCAGGCCCACGGCGATGTGATTCTGGCGCGCAATCCCAGCTATATCGGCATCACCGGCGTGGCCGACACGCACGGCATCGAGATTGTCGCTTTCAATCAGCACGCATGCAGCGACGCACACACCGATGCCAGCGCGTTGCAGCACACGCTGCTGCAGCTACAGGCGGCCGGCAAGCGCGCACGCCTGCTCTATCTGGTGCCGGATTTCGACAACCCTACCGGCACACAGCTCTCACGCACGGCGCGCGAGGCCATCGTGCAGGTATGTGCCGAGCACGGCATCGTGATTCTGGAAGACAACCCGTACGGCATGTTCGGATTCGAGGCCGAGCGTGTCGCGCCGATGGCAGCACTGGATCGGCACGGCTGCGTGATCTATCTGGGCACGTATTCCAAGACGCTGTGCCCAGCGTTGCGGGTGGGCTTTGCAGTGCTGCCTGCACAGTTGTTCGGCGATGCCGACGCCGCGACTGCATTGAAAGAGCGGTTATTGCGTCGCAAGAGTTTCTGCAGCTTGAACACCAGCCAGATCGGCCAAGCCATCGTCGGCGGCGTACTACTCGAACATGGCGGCAGCCTGCAAAGCCTGATTGCCGCGCCGCGTGCGCTGTATCGGCACAACCGCGATCGCATGCTCGATTGCCTGCAGCACGAACTCGGCCAGTGCGCAGCACAGGTGTGCTGGAATACGCCGGCCGGCGGTTTCTTTCTGGTGGTGACGTTGCCGTTCGCCTTCACTGCCGAGGACGCGGAAATCTGCGCGCGGCAGTACGGCGTGCTGGTGATGCCGCTGTCGTTCTTCGCCATCGATGGTGGCTGCGCTAAGCAGGTGCGGTTGGCCTACAGCAACGTCGCAAGCCAGGACATCGCGCACGGCATTGCGCAGTTCGCCGCGTTCGTTCGCATGCGTCTGGAAGCGGGAGCGGTGAACACAGCGGCAATCGACGAAGGCCGCATATGACACAGCAGCAACTCAGGGCCAAGAGCGGCTAACAAAACTACTGCGCTCACTACCAGGTGGGCACGGCCGATGCTCGGAATCGGCATGTACCACTCGTACACTCCGCTTCCTCCGCGCCATCCACGCCCCACCTGACGGCTGCTCGCTACGCTTTGTTAGCCGCTCCGAGGAAGCAGCACGCTGGCGTCGATATCGGCAATCTGCGGCCTGCCGCACAGCCCCATGCTCAGCTCCAGCTCGCGCTGGATCAGCCACAGTACCTCGGTCACACCGGCCTGGCCCGATGCGGCCAGCCCATACAGCCAGGCACGCCCGATGTAAGCGCCGCGCGCGCCAAGCGCCAGCGCCTTCAGCACGTCCTGGCCGCAACGGATACCGCTGTCCAGATGGATTTCCACATCGCCACCGACCGCAGCGACGATTGCCGGCAGCATGCGGATGCTGGACGCCGCCCCATCGAGTTGGCGCCCGCCGTGATTGCTCACCACCAGCGCGTCCGCGCCTGCAGCGACTGCCTGCCGCGCATCGTCCACATCCAGGATGCCCTTGACGATCAGCGGGCCACGCCAGCGCGCCCGCACCCACGCCACATCGTCCCAGGTCAGCGCGGCATCGAACTGACTGGCGGTCCATGCTGCCAGCGAGGCCAGATCACCCTGGCCACCCACCTGCCCGGCAAGATTGCCGAACCCACGCTGACGGCTGCCGAGCATGCGCAGACACCAACGCGGATGTGTCGCGAAATCGCGCAGCGTCGCCAGGCTCACACGCGGCGGCACGCTCAACCCATTGCGTAGATCGGCATGCCGCTGCCCCATGAACGGCACATCCAGCGTCAGCATCAAGGCGCCGCAGCCGGCCGCTTGCGCGCGCGCGATCAACGCGGCAGAGAATCCGCGGTCGCGCATCAGATAGAGCTGAAACCAGCATGGCGTCTGCACGCTGGCGCAGACCTGCTCCAGCGAACAGATGCTCATCGTCGACAGCACAAACGGCACCCCGAATGCCTCGGCCGCGCGTGCGGCCAGCACCTCGCCATCCGGATACAACAGGCCGGCCAAGCCGGTCGGCGCCAATGCCAATGGCATCGCTACCGGCACGCCCAGCAGCGTGCTGGCGGTACTGCGCCGCGCCACATCGATGGCAACGCGCTGGCGCAGCCGCAACGCATCCAGATCGCAGCGATTGGCCTGCCGCGTGGTCTGGCTCCAGCTGCCAGCGGCAACGTAGTCGTAGAACATGCGCGGCAAACGGCGCTGTGCCAAGGCCTGGACATCGTCGACACATGCAATCGCACTCATCCGCACAGGCTAGCGGCGGCCTGTGACAGTTCGGCAGGTGTCGCGTGTCGCGTCCCGGTCATCGCAGCATCATGAGTCTGCGCGAGCATCTGCCTTCCGCAGTGCAAACGAGTCCGCATCGATGCAGCACGACATCCAGATCGAACGTGCATGCGAGCAGCATGCCGACGGCGTGTGCGCGCTCTACAACGCCCCCGAGGTGGCGCGACAACTGCTGGAGCTGCCGTATCGCGGGGTCGAGCAATGGCGCCGGCAATTGCTGCACGAAGACGAGCGGCAGCTGGCATTGGTTGCGTTGCACGGCGCGCAAGTCGTCGGTGTCGGCAGTCTGGGCAGCCAGGCACGGGTACGTCGTGCGCACGTCGGCGGCATCGCGCTGGCGGTCCGGCCGGACTGGCATGGCCGGGGTGTCGGCACGCGCCTGCTGAGCGCGTTGCTCGACGTCGCCGACCGCTGGATGCAACTGCACCGGCTCGAACTCACCGTCTATGCGGACAACACCGCAGCAGTGGCGCTGTACCAGCGTCATGGCTTCGAGGTGGAAGGCGAACTGCGCGACTACGCCATGCGCGATGGCGGTTTCGTCAGCGCTTACAGCATGGCGCGGCTACGTCAGGCAGGCATCGCGCTCAATGCACCGGACGGCATCGCCATGGATGCGTGAGACCAGGTCAACCAAGCCCGCCTTACGCGACTGGCACAAATCGCCGGGCAGACAACTCGACAGCATCTATAGCGGCGCGTAACCCAAGCGCTCCAGCATCGGATTCGCCCGCCGCCCCAGGCTACGCAGCAGTTCCGGCGGCCAGGCATGCCAACTCGGTACACGCGCGCCAGCATCGATCGCAAGCCCGCGCTGCGCGGTCAGGTTGTCGCCCATAAACGGCCGGATGCGTTGTTGCGCCATGCGCGGCAGCACCTGCTCAGACCATGGCTCGCCAAGAAACTCGAACACGCGCGCCCCGACCACTTCTGGCGTACGCGAAAGTTCGTCATAACCCAGTTGCAAGCAGCGATCGCCCGCACGTTCGGCAAAATCCAGCGCCGCTTCGTTGGTGGCGACCCACTCGTCGAGATACTGCATCAGATACAAGCCGGAACGCGGATTGCCCGGCAAGCCATCACGACGTACGAAGCGCTGAAAGCACGACAACGCCACATCCAACCCATGACGATGCAGAAACAGAAACTTGCCGCGAAAATCGAACATCGCATCGATCACATCGAGCCGGCTGGACGAAAACAATTCCTTGGCGATCCAGCGCTGCCGCCCGAAGCGCTGCGCGTACTCGCAATGCAACTCATCGATCATGCGCCCCAAGCGCGGATATAACCCGCTCTGCGGCATGCCCAGATGCGGCAACACCATACTGCCAAGCCGCAGCAAGCTGTCGCACTTGGCCAGCTCCCCGCACAACATGTTTTCCGGCAGGCTGCAGATCGTCTCGCTGGCATTGACCAGATACGCCAGCAACGTGGTGCCAGAGCGACGATTGCCGATGATGAAATGCGCGCGATCGCCGAACGGATTATCCGCAAGGCGACTGGTCTTGTGCAGATCTGACATCAGATCGTAGGCCAACGCAGGCGACGTCCCTTCCTGCACCAACGCAGCCCGTGTCTGCCCCAGGCTGCGCTCCAGCAATGCGTCCACCCCACCCAACTGCGGCGCCAGCGCAGGCGCTGCTACACGCACACGCTGCAGTTCTTCCGGCAGGCTGGACAAGGTCGCGAGCAGGTCGCTCAGGTCGGCTTCGTTCATGGGTCAGTGGTCCCTACAGGCAGGTACCGCGATGGGCAAATGCACCGATGCATGACCGGCCAAACAAGCATCGGCACGCACCAGCACAAACCGAAGCCAGTCGCGCTCGGTTGCCGAAATGCTAGGCAACGCGTGCGACCTGTGTGTGACAACAAGGCCGCTGAAAACCACTGAAACGGTTCAAAAGCTACGATGACGGCAGTTATCTCGCTAGCTGCAATGAGCCTGGCAACACCTTCAATGACACGATCGCTCCTCCCTGCGAGAGCGTTATCCGCAGGCACTGTCCGAACGGGTTTACCGTTGCGAGCGTGGGCGCCACTGACAACCATAATCCCCGCAACTTTACTGAGAAGTATCGGGTAACGGCCCTGGGGTACTGCAATGAGTCGCAAGGCATGCAGTGTGTCGATGCTGCGATCTGTAACAGCGTGCTCTGGCGGCCAAGCTTCAGGCTCTGGGCACGCAGATCCATTTTATAGAACTACGTGGCTCGGAATGGATTTCAGCAGAATTGGCTAGATGCTCCACAGGCAAAACCCACTGTGTGATCGAACCGCGATGGACTTCAGCAGAAGTCCGAACATCAAGACCTGGAGCGGGAAACGAGACTCGAACTCGCGACCTCAACCTTGGCAAGGTTGCGCTCTACCAACTGAGCTATTCCCGCTTGGGAGGCGAGATTCTACAGCGAACAGCAGGGCTGTCAACCATTGCCTTCGACTTTTTTTGGCTTGCTGGTGATTGCGGCTTTTTCGTCGGCACGCAGGCTCGGCCATGCCGCATGCAGGTACTGAAATCCCGACCACAACGTCAGCAGTGCGGCGATCGCCAACGTCCAGTAACCGGCGCGGAAGATCAGGTTGCCGAACCAGATTTCGTGCGTGGGCATCTGCCCCGGCGTGACCGAATACAGCAGGCACAACAGCGCGACCATCTGCGCGGTGGTCTTGATCTTGCCGATCGCCGCCACACGCACCTTGGCGCGCTGGCCGATCTCGGCCATCCACTCGCGCAGCGCAGAGACGGCGATTTCGCGGCCCACAATCACCGCCGCCCAGAACGCCATCCACGGCGTCGGGTGGCCCTGCACGATCAGGAACAGCGCCACGGCGACCATCAGCTTGTCGGCCACCGGGTCCAGAAACGCGCCGAAGGCGGAATACTGGTGATACCGCCGTGCGACCCAGCCATCCAGCCAGTCGGTGATGGCAGCCAGCCCGAACACGCCGGCAGACGCGAAATTGGTCCACGTGTACGGCAGGTAGAACACCACGACCAACACCGGGATCATCAAGATCCTCAGCAGTGTCAGCCACGTGGGGATGGTCAACTTCATTACGGACTCGACTCGCCTGCCGCATCGGGGAGCGCCAGCCCATGCAGGTTAGCGTAGATTCGCGCGGCGAGTGCGGCATTGACCCCTTCCACGCGTGCAATCTCGGCCTCGCCGGCGGCTTTGAGCCCGACCAGACCGCCGAAATGCTTGAGCAGGCTCGCGCGACGGCGCGGGCCGATGCCGGGGATATCCTCGAGCTTGCTGGTCATGCGCGCCTTCTGGCGGCGACCGCGGTGACCGGTGATCGCAAAGCGATGCGCTTCGTCGCGCACCTGCTGGATGAACTGCAGCGCCGGCGATGCCGCACCCGGGCGCAGCTCGCGGCCGTCGGCCATGACCAGCGCCTCGTGCCCTGCCCTGCGCTCCTCGCCCTTGGCCACGCCGACCAGCAGCACGTTCTCGATGCCCAGATCGGCCAGCGCGCCCTTTGCCTGCGCCAGCTGGCCGGCGCCGCCGTCGATCAGCAACACATCCGGCAGCACACCGTTCTCTTCCACCGCGCGTCGAAAGCGCCGCTCGATGGCCTGGCGCATCGCGGCGTAGTCGTCGCCCGGCGTGATCCCGGAAATATTGAAGCGCCGGTATTGCCCGCGCACCGGGCCGCTGGCATCGAACACCACGCACGAGGCCACCGTCGCCTCACCCATGGTGTGACTGATATCGAAGCACTCCACCCGCTTGACCTGCTCGGCAAGCCCCAGCATTTCGCGCAGCGCTTCGCTGCGTGCGTATTGCGCGCTCTGGCTGGTGAGTTCGGTGACCAGGGTCAGCTGTGCGTTGCGCGTGGCCAGCAGCAGATAGCCGGCACGCTCGCCGCGCACGTTCCACTTCAACGTCACCTTGTACTCGGCAGCGGTGCTGAGCGCGGCTTCGATCAACTCGGACTCGGGAATTTCGCGATCGAGCAGGATCTCGCGCGGCGGCGAATGTTCGGCGTAGTACTGCGACACGAACGCGCCCAGGATTTCGTCGGCGCTGTCTTCGCCATTGGTCTTGGGAAAGAACGAACGCGTGCCCAGATTGCGGCCGTCGCGAAAACTCAACAGCAGCACACAGGCCTGGCTGGCTTGCGTGGCGCAGGCCAGCACGTCCAGGTCGGCCGCGCGGCCGTCCACATACTGGCGGTTCTGCATGCTGCGCAAGGACGACAGCAGATCGCGCAGACGTGCGGCGCGCTCGAACTCCAGCGCTTCGCTGGCCTGCTGCATCGACTGCATGATCTCTTCACCGAGCTGGTCGCTCTTGCCTTCGAGAAACATCGTGGCGCGGCGTACCGATTCTGCGTAGTCGGGCGCTGCGACAAGATCCACGCACGGCGCGCTGCAGCGGCCGATCTGATACTGCAGACACGGCCGCGAGCGATTACGGAACACGCTGTCTTCGCAACTGCGCAGCTTGAACAGCTTGTGCATCAGGCTCAAGGTTTCGCGCACGCCGGTCACGCCGGTGTACGGGCCGAAATAGCGCCCCTGCACCGCGCGCGGGCCACGGTGCAGCGCGATGCGCGGCCAGTCTTCGCGCGTCAGCAACACATACGGGTAACTCTTGTCGTCGCGCAGCGAGACGTTGTAGCGCGGCGACAGCGACTTGATCAGCTGGTTTTCCAGCAGCAGCGCCTCGGCTTCGCTGCGGGTCACGGTGACATCCATGCGCGCCACCTGCGACAGCATCGAGGTCAGCCGCGCGTTCTTCGGCGTGCCGTTGAAATAGCTGCCCACGCGCTTGCGCAACGCACCGGCCTTGCCCACGTACAGCAGCGTGTCGTCGCCCGCATACATGCGGTAGACGCCGGGCGCGGTGCTCAGTTGGGCAGCAAACGCCTTTCCATCGAAATCAGCTTGGGGCCTTGCGCTCATTCTGCTATCGAAACATCGCTCAGTTCGCCGCTTGCAAGGTCGTAACGCAAGACGGCATGGGCATCGGTCTCGGCAATCCAGACCGCACCTGCGGCAACCGCCAGCCCGGCCGGGCCATGCAGACGGCGCGGCAGCTCGACCGTGGTCAGTTCGCCACCGCCCAGGCGCAGGCAACGCAGACGGCCGTTGCCGGTGTCGGCGATCCACAGCAGCGGCGAATCGGCGGCCAAAGCAATCGCTTGCGGAAACTGCAGGCGGGCGGTGCCGCGTGGGCCATCCTCGTCGCCGAACAGCCAGGTGCCCTGCCCGCCGACCAGGGTCTGCACCAGATCGCCGCGCAATTGCATGGTGCGGATCGACGAACCCAACCCGTCGCAGACGTAGGCCACCTGCTGCACCGCGGCCAATCCGGCCGGTTGCGCGAACGCGGCCAAATGGCCGCTGCCATCGCGGATTTCGAGCGAGCCGGTGCCTGCGCGCGCGGTCAATGCGGCGCTACCCAGGTGATAGCTCCAGATGCGGTTGTCGCCAGCCATGGCGATCAACACCTGGTTGTCGGCGATGGCCAGACCTTGCGGGTAATTCAGCGCAGATGCGCTGGAGGACGCCAGCGGGCCTTCGACCGGCTCGCCGGAGCGGCCGGTGCCGCACAAGGTGTCGACCTGCCCGCTGCGCAGGTTGATGCGGCGCAGGGCGTGATTGCCGGTGTCGGCGACATAGAGCTGGTCGCGTTCCAGCGCCAGGCCTTGCGGACGTCGAAACGCCGCTTCGCCGACGCCACCGTCGATCAGATCGGCATTGCCATGGCCGAACTGGCGCAACACCCGCCCGCCATGCGTGCATTCGAGCACGCGGTGGTGGCCGGTGTCGGCGATATACAGGCGGTCTTCGGTGGCGGCCAGTCCGGTCGGAAATTGCAGTTCCAGGCGCGGTTCGGCTTCGCGTTCGGCCACGCCATGCAGGTCGATGTCCGACGGCGGTTGCTGGCCTTCGCACAGCGCCACCAATGCCTTGTCCAGATCGCCGGTCACGCCGACCAGACGCTGGCGCTCGCGGCCGTAGGCGTCGAGCAGCACCAGCGTGGGCCAGGATTCGATACCGAAGCGGCGCCAGGTTTCCCAGTCCTTGTCGAGCAGGATCGGCGCACTCACACCATGCCCGCGCAGTTGCTTGAGCGAGCGTTGCGGTAAGCGCTCGCTATCGAAACGCGGCACCTGCACCACGATCACCTGCAACCGCCCCGGGCTGCGCGCCTGCCAATGGGCCAGCTCGGCCAGGCGCTCGGCGCACCACACCGAGCTGGCATTGACGAACGCCAGCACCAGCGCGCGTCCACGATGCTCCTGCAAGGTGGATGGCCTGGCGTTGAGCCAGGTAGGGAATTCCGGCAGTTCCTGAGTGAGCTGGGCAGTCATCCGGTAATTATGCCCAAGCCCGATTAGCTGCGGGTGAGCCTGGCCACGGTCTGGCTTGCAGCGGTATCGACCAGCTGCCAGGCATGCTCGAAATCGTCCATGCCGCCGGTGTAGGGGTCGGGGATCTCGTCGCGCTCTGCAACGCCCGCCCATGGCAGCCAGAGTGCGACCTTGTCGCGCAGCGCCGCCGGGGCAAGCCGCTGCAAATCGCGCAGATTGCTGTTGTCGGCACACAGCACCCAATCGAAGTGTTCGAAGTCCGCTGCACGCACCTGACGGGCGCGCAATCCGGAAATATCCACGCCATGACCGCGTGCGCAGCGAATGGCGCGCGGGTCGGGTGGCTCGCCGGCATGCCAGTCGCCGGTGCCGGCCGAATCGACCTCGACACGCCGCGACAACCGCGCTTCGTCCAGCCGCGCACGCAAGGCGCCCTCGCCCATCGGCGAGCGGCAGATGTTGCCCAGACATACGATCAAGACCTTCATGCCGACGCCACCCGCGTTTGCGCACGCGCCAGATCGTCCGGCGTATCGATGCCGGGCGGAAACTGCTCCGGCGTCAACGCCACCGCGATGCGGTAGCCTGCCTCCATCACGCGCAATTGTTCCAGCGATTCGATGCGCTCCAGCAGGCCGGGCGGCATCGCCGCAAAACGCTGCAGAAATCCGGCGCTGTACGCGTAGATACCGATATGGCGCAGCCACTGACCGTCATCGGGCAAGCTCTCACGCTGATTAGCGAAGCTGTCGCGATGCCAGGGAATCGGCGCGCGGCTGAAGTACAGCGCATCGCCGTGCGCCGTGCGCACCAGCTTGACCACATTCGGATCGAACAGCTCGTGCGCGCTATCCACCTGCGCGGCAAGCGTGGCCATTTCAGTGCCGGAGCGCAGCAGCAGCTCGGCGACTGCGCGGATACCGGCAGCAGGCGCAAACGGTTCGTCACCCTGCAGATTCACCACACAGGTCTCGGCCTCCCAGCCGGCGATCCGTGCACATTCGGCAAGCCGGTCGGTCCCGGACATGTGCTCGCTGCCGGTCATCGCCACATGCACGCCGGCCAGGCCTTCGATCGCCTCGGCAATGCGCGCATCGTCGGTGGCCACCCAGACCTCGCGCGCACCTGCGAGCAGCGCCCGCTCGGCCACATGTTGGATCATCGGGCGATCGCCGATCAGTTGCAGCGGCTTGCCCGGCAACCGCGTGGAGGCATAGCGCGCGGGAATGGCGACGACGAAATCTGCAGGCGTTGTGGTGGTCATGCGTACGCGCTCTGGGAGCCAGGAAGATTTGGAGAAACGAGATAACCGAATAGCATGATGTATCTATGTGATTGAGCGAAATAGCGGTATTCGGTTGGAGCAGCGATGCGCTACATCACTAGGACGCCGCTGCATACACTGCTCGCACATGCACACCGACCATCTCGACTGGTCCTTGCCCGCCCACCGTCGCGGGACCTTACGCGGCATGGATGCCGCGTAAGAGCCTACAGGGACGTACTTGCGGCGTGTCCCGCGACGGTGGGCGGGCAAGGACCCTGCAGCCGAACCAAGATCACCATTGCCAGAAAAACCGCACTCACACACCCTGCCGACTCGCCAACTTGTCCAGACGATCCAGCAGACTCACCCAGAACGCGGCCGGCAACTCCGCCTTGAGCGGCACGCTGTACAACCACTCGTCGGCAAACGGCCTGCACTTCACTGCGTCCTTTTCGGTCATCAGCACCGGCAAGCGGCTGCCGAAACTGAAATCCGCAGCGCGATACACGTGATGATCGGGGAAGGCATGCGGCACCACGCCAATGCCGCGCGCGCGCAGCATCGCAAAGAAGCGTTCCGGATGCGCGATCCCGGCCACCGCGTGCACACGTTGCCCGGCAAGCATGCTCAACGGCTGCACACGCTTGCCATCCATCGGTTGCACGCTGTCGATGCTCAGGCGCATCTGCCACTCGCCGAAACCGGCGTCTTCAGCTGTCTGCGGTGTCGCCGCAGCGCTGCCCTGCCCCAGATTGACCACACGGAAATCGCAATCGCGCGCACGCGCTGCAGGTTCGCGTAGCGGCCCGGCCGGCAGCAGGCGCCCGTTGCCGTAGCGGCGTTGACCATCGACCACTTCGATTTCCACATCGCGCGCAAGCCGGTAATGCTGCAACCCGTCGTCGCAGACGACGATGTCGCAACCTGCTTCGACCAAGGCACGCGCCGCGGCCGGACGATCGCTATCCACGCGCACGCGCGCGCCGGTTTTCCAGGCGATCAATACCGGCTCGTCACCGCCGAGCGCCACAGGCGTGTCCGCTTCGACCCAACGCGCCGTGCCCGATTCGTCACGGCCATAGCCACGACTGGCAACGCCCGGCGTCCAACCGGCTTCCTGCAATTTGGTCACCAAGGCGATCGTCAGCGGCGTCTTGCCGGTGCCGCCGGCAGTGACGTTACCCACCACGATCACCGGCACCGGTACGCCGTGGCGCTTGCGCCAGCCGCGGCGATACAGCGCGCGTCGCAGCGCGATGGCGGCACCGTAGACCGGCGCAAGCATGCGCGCCGATAGCGGAATCGGCGCATTGTCGTACCAATAGCCCGGCGTGCGGGCGCCGCGCTTGCTCATGCCTGCCGTTCGCGGAACTGCATGCCGTGCAGGTGCGAATACAGCCCGCCCTGCGCCAGCAATTCACTGTGCGTACCACGCTCCACGATGCGGCCCTGATCCATCACCAGTACCTGATCGGCATGTTCGATGGTGGACAGGCGGTGCGCGATCACCAGCGTTGTGCGGTCCGGCATCAGCTTGTGCAAGGCATCCTGCACCAGCCGCTCGGACTCGTTGTCCAGCGCGGCGGTGGCTTCGTCCAGAATCAGGATCGGCGCATCCTTGAGCATCGCGCGCGCGATCGCCAAGCGCTGGCGCTGCCCGCCGGACAGACGCCCGCCCTTGGTGCCCACGTGCGATTGCAAACCGTCCGGCAACTGCGCGACGAACTCCATCGCATTGGCACCCAGAATCGCGCGCTCCAACTGGCTCGCATCTGCGCTGCGCATTTCGCCATAGGCCACGTTGTCGGCGATGCTGCCGTCGAACAACATCACCTGTTGGCCGACCAGCGCGATCTGCCGGCGCAGATCGGCCAACGAGTACGCCTGCACCGGATGACCGTCGAGCAGGATCTGCCCGGCCTCGGCCTCGTAGAAGCGCGGAATCAGCTTGATCAGGCTGGATTTGCCGCTGCCCGAGCGCCCGACAATCGCCGTCACCGTGCCCGGCTGCGCAACAAAACTCACCCCCGCCAGCGCCGGATTCACCTGACCCGGATAGCGCGCGGTGACATCGCGGAATTCGATCAAGCCCTTCGCACGCTTGAGCGGGATGGCGCCTTGGTCCGGCTCGTCGGGGCTGTCGAGCACCGAGAACAAGCGCTCGGCCGACGCCAGGCCGCGTTGCACCATGTTCTGCACATTGGTCAGCTGCTTGAGGCCAGGAATGATTGTCAGCATCGAGGTCATCAGCACCACGAAGTCGCCTGCGGTCAGCCGCCCCGCCAGTGCCTGCGCACCGGCCACGAACAACAGCGCCGACAAACCGATCGCACCGATCATCTGCACCGTGGCAGTGGAAATGCCACGCGTGGATTCGACCTTCATCGCCAGACGCAGATTGCGGTCGGCCAGCGCGCCGTAGCGCTCCATTTCGGTCTGTTGCGCGCCGTAGATTTTGACCTCCTGATGGCTGGACAAGGTCTGATCGGCTGCCTGCAACAGATGCGCGCCGCTCTCCTGGATGCTGTGGCTGATGCGGCGATACCGCCGCGCCACCTTGTCCATCACCCAGGCCAGCACCGGTGCCAGCACCAGAATGGTCAGCGTGACCTGCCAGCTATGCCACAGCATCAGTGCCAACGCACCGATCACCTGCAACGACTGCTGGATCATCACCTTGACCGCATCCACCGCCGCCTGCGCCACTTGGTCCGAGTCCGAGCCCAGACGGATCAGCATCGACGGCACCGGTTCGGAATCGAACCGCGATCCCGGCAGGCGCAGATATTTGGACATCACCTTGACACGCAGATCGCGCGCGATGCTGCGTGCGGACTTGCCCATCGCCATATCGGTGATGTAACCGGCAATGCCGCGCACCACGAACAACAGGATGATCTGCACCGGCAGCCAGCGACTGACTTCGGCGTTCTTGTAGATGAAGGTTTCGTCGGTGATCGGCTTCATCAACGCCAGAAAGCCGGTGGTGCCCGCCGCTTCGACCAGCGCGGCAATCAGCGCGGCGATCAGCAACAGACGGTACGGCTTGGCGAAGGCCAGCAGGCGACGGTACGTGCGCCAGGACGAGACTGGCGCCGGGCGGTCGTTGGAGATGTTCACTGGCGGGTTCCGTGCTTGCTTGTCGTGCCGGTAGTACCGGAAGTGCCGGTTTCGGGCGCAGTCGCAATCGCGATGCGCCGAAAGCCGAGTTGCCCCAGGGCATCCTGCGCGGTGACGACGGCCTGGTATGGCGTACGCGCATCGGCGCGCATCAGCACCGTCTGCTCACGGTCATCGCCGGCGATCTGCGCGATGGTCTGCTTGAGCGAATCGACATCCGAGCGCAGCACTTCCTGGTCGTTGATGAAGTAATGCCCATCGGCATTGACAAGTACGCTCAACGCACGTGGCGGCGCACTGGTGTGTTGGTCGCTGGCAGTCGGCAGCTGCAATTGCAGCGTGGAGCGTGCGTCGAAAGTCGTGGTCACCACGAAGAAGATGATGAGGACAAGAATGACGTCAATCAATGGCACCAGGTCGATATGCGGCTCGTCCTGGCTTCGGTCACTGCCGATGCGCATCCGTCAGCCCTTTGCCATGACGGGCTTGGTACCCGCCGCAACCGGTGCCGCAGCGACCGGCATCGCACGTCCATCCATCGTATCCAGCAACAACGTGGCTTCCTGCTCCATCTCGATGATGTAGCCGGCGATGCGGCCCTTGAAGAAGCGATGCGCCATCAATGCGGGCACTGCGATGATCATGCCGGTGGCCGTGCACACCAAGGCCTTGCCGATGCCGCCAGCCAGTTGGTTCACATCGCCAACACCATGATCGAGGATGCCCATGAACATCTGGATCATGCCAACCACGGTCCCCAGCAGACCCAGCAACGGCCCAGCCGAGGCAATCGTGCCCAAGGCATTCAGATAGCGCTCCATGCGATGCACCACATGTCGGCCGGTGTCTTCGATACGTTCGCGGATCAACTCGCGCGGGCGGCCACGCACGTCCAACGCGGCGGCGAGCAAGGCGCCCAGCGGCGAATTGCGACGCAGCGACTCGATATGGCCGGGATCCAGCTTGCCGCGCGCGGCCCAGTTGCGGACCTCTTCGCCCAGACCTGGCGGAGTCACCTCGTTGCGGCGCAGGCTCCACAGACGCTCCAGCACGATCGCCAGGGCGATCACGCCCAGCAACAGCAACGGCACCATCGGCCAACCGCCCGCCTTGACCAGCTCCAACACGATTCGATTCCTCCGGCAACGCGGCCGCCTATTCGCTGGCCGATAGGATAGCAGCCGACCGCCGCCGTTCTGCAGCATCCCACAGCCGCGGCTGCCAGCGCCGTCGCTCGCGGACCTGCAGGCCGTCGGCGCCCAGCCAGACCCGGATCGCGCCGGCCTGCGCAGTGTCGAGCAGCTCGGCGCCATTGCCCTGCCAGCGCTGCACCACCTCCGCACGCGGATGACCGAAGCGATTGCCGTGCCCGGAGGACACCAACGCCAGCCGCGCGCCGGTCGCGGCAATGAACCCGGCATGCGAGCCGTCGGCGCTGCCATGGTGCGGAACGATCACCAGATCGGCGCGTAGCTCGGACAGATGCCCATGCAGCAATCGACGTTCGACGATCTCGCCGATGTCGCCCGGCAGCAGCGCGCTTGCATACCGCGTCTCCACCCGCAGCACGCAGCTGGACTGATTGCGCAGATACGGAAAACCGGCACTCGGATGCAGGAAGCGAAAGCGCACGCCGTCCCATTCCCACTGTTGGCCGGCATGGCAGCGCGTGCTGACGTCCAGCGGTGCATCCGGCGGCGCAGTGGTCATGGCAACCGGCAATCCCGCACGTACCGCCGCGTAGCCGCCGGCATGATCGGCATCGGCATGACTGAGCACGATCGCATCCAGGCGGCGCAGGCCAAGCGCACGCAATGCCGGCAGCACCACCCGCTCGCCGGCATCGAAGCCATCGCGCACTGCAGGGCCGGTATCGAACAACAGCGCATGCCGTTGCGTGCGCACCAGCACCGCCAGGCCCTGCCCCACGTCCAGCACCTGCACATCCGCCTCGCCGGCTGCAGGCAGTTCACGGTCCGGCCATAGCAGTGGCAACCACAACAGCAAGGCCAGTGACTTGCCGGGCGTACCGCGCGGCAGCAACAGCCAGAACGCGCCGAGCAAGGCCAACACCAGCGCTATCGCATCGGATTCGGGCACCCACCACAACGCCACCGAGGTCTGCCCAAGCCAGACGAAGCCCGGCCAGGTCAGCTCGAAACACCAGCCGGCCAATCGCCATGCCCACACGCCCGCGCCTGGATGGAGCGCTTCGAGCGCAGTGCCCAGCAAGGCGAGCGGCACCACCACGAAGGTCCACCATGGGATTGCAACAAGATTCGCGAATGGTCCGACCAACGACGCCTGCCCGAACAGGCTGACCGTCAGCGGCAGCAGGCCCACAGTGGCGACGGTCTGCGCCGACAAAAAGCCGCGCAGGATGGCGCGATCGTCGGACGGCAGGCACCACACCAACCAGGCCACACCGGCGAAGCTGAGCCAGAAGCCGGCGACCAGGACGCTCAGCGGGTCCCACAGCACGACAGCCAACAAGGCGAGCGCAAGGATCTGCGCGGTCGTGGCACGGCGGCGCACCACCCGCGCCAGCGCGACCACGGCAATCATCAACACCGTGCGTACGGTGGGCAGCGCCAATCCTGCCAGCACCGCGTACGCAGCGGCGGCGAGTAATGCCGCGATGGCCGCGGCGTGGAGGCGTGGAAGGCGCGTTCCCAGACCGGGCCACACTCGCCAGAGTCCGGCCACCAGCATCGCGAAGAACGCGGCGACCAATCCGACATGGAATCCGGAGATTGCGATCAAATGGCTGAGCCCGGTCGCACGCAGCGTCGCCCAGGCCGCATCGTCCAGCCCGCGTGTGTCGCCTAGCGCAAGTGCGCGCAGATAAGGCGCTGAAGGCCCGGGCACGTGCTCGGCAATCCGCTGCGACATGCGTTCGCGCCAGGCATCCACGCCACGCGGTGGCGCGATCTGCCGTGCGGCAGCAGGGACACGCACGTAACCGGTCGCGGCAATGCGCTGCGCCAGGGCCTGACGTTCGGCATCGAACCCGCCAGGATTGCGCAGGCCACGCGGCGCCCGCAGCTTGAGGCGCAATTGCCAACCTGCACCGGCGCGCAGTGCTGCGCGTGGACCGATGTGTTCGGCACCAAAGTCGTCGTACCAGGCCAACTGCACTAGCTTGCCGCGCAGCGATGCGGGTTGTGTGTGGTCGTCATCCACCCGCAGCTGAAAGCGCGTGCGTCGTTGCTCGGCCACCGGTAGCCCGACGATCTGGCCGCGCACAGCCAGCTCGCGCGCTTCGTCTTGCGGGAGCAGCTGCGCCTGCAAGGTGCTGGCGACCTGCCACCCCATCAGACCGAAGCCGCACAGTGCCATCGCCATCGCCAGCAGCAACAAGATCCGCTGCGGCCTCAGCCAAAGGGTCAAGCCGATACCCAGCCCACCTGCACACACAAAGATCGCGTAGACCGCACGCGGCAACACCGCAGGCGACCAGGCGCACGCCACCACGCCCAGCAGCAACGCCGCTGCGGCGGCGACCGCCGATCCGGCGCGCGGCGCCGACGGCACTGGTGCTGACACATCCATGCTGCCGGTCGCCTCCCGTCTGTGGTTCATCCACCGACTCAAGCTAGTTGATCGCACAGCTGGACCACAGCGGCGATCGGCGCATTGGCGGGTAGGAAGACGGCTGTGCACGTGACACACGCATCACTCCGCAATGCATTCGCCTCGATTTCATGGCCGCAGCGCTATGTTCAACGCTGTCTTCGAGGAGCTCCCCCATGCGTAAAGGCATTGCATTGATTGTCGGCGTGACCGGCATTTCCGGTTACAACCTCGCCAACGTGCTGGTCGCCGATGGTTGGACCGTCTACGGCCTGGCACGGCGTCCGCTCGCCCAGGACGGCGTGATTCCGGTGGCAGCCGATCTGCTGGATGCCGAGAGCACCGCCAACGCGCTACGTGGCCTGCCGATCACCCACGTGTTCTTCTGCACCTGGACACGCCGCGATACCGAGCGTGAGAATGTCGAGGCCAACGGCGCGATGATGCGGCATCTGTGCGAGGCGCTGAGCGATGCACCGCTGCAGCATATGGCGCTGGTCACCGGCACCAAGCACTATCTGGGTGCGTTCGAGAACTACGGCAGCGGCAAGGCCGAAACACCGTTTCGCGAAAGCGAGCCGCGCCAGCCTGGCGAAAACTTCTACTACACGCTGGAAGATCTGTTGTTCGCGAACGCCGAGCGGCACGGCTTCGGCTGGAGCGTGCATCGCTCGCACACCATGATCGGCATGGCCAACGGCAGCAATGCGATGAACATGGGCGTGACGCTGGCGGTGTACGCGTCGCTGTGCAAACACACCGGTCAGCCGTTCGTGTTCCCCGGCTCGCAAGCGCAATGGAACAGCCTCACCGATCTCACCGACGCCGGCCTGCTCGGCCGGCAGCTGGCCTGGGCCGGCTTGAGTCCGGCCGCACGCAATCAGGCCTTCAATACCGTCAACGGCGATGTGTTCCGCTGGCGCTGGATGTGGGGCCAGATTGCCGAATTCTTCGGACTTGACGCGCTTCCCTGCCCCGAAACGCCAGCACCGCTGGAAGCACGCTTGAGCGAGACCGCGCCGGCCGTGTGGGCAGAGATCGCCAAGCAGCATGGTTTGGCGGAAGCCGACGTCAACCGACTGGCATCGTGGTGGCATACCGACGCCGACCTGGGCCGCGAGATCGAGTGCGTCAACGATATGACCAAGAGCCGCGAGCTGGGCTTTCTGGACTTCTACGACAGCCGCGCCTCGTTCCTGGAGCTGTTCACACGACTGCGTGCGCAGCGCATCATTCCCTGATGCGCAAGGTCGCCGTCACATGCGTGGCGGCGACCGCGTGTTGTCGAAGCGACGGTTGACTCGATAGCGCTTGCGAGCACCACATGATGAGCAAGCGTGTTGCTGCAACATCCGGCCGATGCATCACGCCGATACATCGGCAACCGGAATCAGGATTTCAAACTGAAATCCGGAGTTCAACACGACCCCGCCGCCAGAGATTCCGACAGCTGGGCGTGGCTCACACCGCAGACGGCGCCAACTCGCGCAGCTTGCCCTGATGCAGCTCCAGCACGCGATCCAGACGCCGCGCCAGGCTGCGATCGTGCGTCACCAGGACCAGACTGGTGCGCTGGGCACGATTGAGTTCCAGCATCAGCTCGAACACGGTCTCCGCCGTCTTGTCGTCCAGATTGCCGGTGGGCTCGTCGCCGAGCACGCAGCCCGGCTTGTTCACCAGCGCACGTGCCACGGCAGCACGCTGGCGCTCGCCGCCGGACAACTCGCTGGGTTTGTGCTCGATGCGATGCCCCAGCCCGACTGATTCCAGCAACTGCAATGCCTGCGCGCGGGCTACCGACACGTCTTTGCCGGATAGCAGCACCGGCATCATCACGTTTTCCAACGCGGTGAATTCCGGCAGCAGATGATGGAACTGGTACACGAAGCCCAACGCCTGATTGCGCAGTTTGCCGCGCTCGCCATCGGACAGCGCCGACATGCGACGCCCGGCCACATACACCTCGCCCGAGGTCGGAATATCCAACCCGCCGAGCAGATGCAACAGCGTGCTCTTGCCCGCGCCTGACGCACCGACGATCGCCACCGTTTCGCCGGTCGCCACCGACAGGTCCAATCCATCGAACACCGGCGTGCGCATCTTGCCTTCGGCGTAGGTCTTGGCCAGACCCTCGGCGCGGATCACCGTCTCTGCTTGACCTGACTTTTGCACGGCCGATTCCCGGTTCTCATTCATAACGCAGCGCCTCCGCCGGCTGTGTACGCGATGCGCGCCATGCCGGATACAAGGTCGCCAGAAAACTCATCACCAATGCGACCAAGGTGATCACCACCACGTCCTGGGTCTGCATATCGGTCGGCAGTCCGGTGATGTAATACACGTCCTCCGGCAACAGCTTGACGTTGAAAATCGTCTCGATCACACCGAGGATGCGCTCGAGATTGAGCGTCAGCACGATGCCGCCGATCACCCCCATGATCGTGCCCATGAAGCCGATCAGCGAGCCCTGCACCATGAACACCTGCATCACGCCCGCAGGCGACAGACCCAGCGTGCGCAGGATCGCGATATCTGCCTGTTTGTCGGTCACCAGCATCACCTGCGAAGACACCAGGTTGAACGCGCCCATCGCCACGATCAACGACAGCAGGATGCCCATCACGGTCTTTTCCATCTTCAACGAGTGGTAGAGATTGGCGTTCTCCTGGGTCCAGTCGCTGACTCGGTACGGACCATGCAACTTGATCGCGAGATCACGCGCCACCGTCCAGGCCTGATCCATATCGTGCAGCCGCAACCGCACGCCAGTGACCCCATCCATGCGCAGCACGCGGGCCAGGTCCTGCATGTTGACCACCGCCAGACCGCGGTCGATCTCGTTGTAGCCCGCCTCGAAAATACCGCTGACGGTGAAGCGCTTGAGCCGCGGCATCGCACCCAGCGGCGTGGCCTGGGTATCGCTGAGCAACACGACGATGCTGTCGCCCACGTCCACACCCAGCCAGATTGCCAGCTCCTTGCCGATGACGATGTTGTAGGAGCCCGGGGTCAGGCTATCCACCGAGCCCTGCTGCATCTTCTTGGCAAGTACCGAGACCTTGCCTTCCTCGGCAGGAATGATGCCGCGCACGATCGCCGGCTGCTTGCGCGGGCCCTGCAGCAACGATTCGGTTTCGATGTAAGGCGCGGCACCGGCGATACGCGGGTCAGCGGTGGCGACCTCGACCGCATGCTGCCAGTCGCGCATCGGCGCGCCGTCCGCACTGACCGTGGCATGCGCGGCCATTTGCAACAGGCGATCGCGGATTTCCTTCTGGAAACCGCTCATCACCGCCAGCGTGGTGATCAGCACCGTCACCCCCAGGGCAATGCCCAGGATCGATGCCATCGAGATAAACGAGATGAAGCCATTGCGCCGTTTGGCACGCAGATAGCGCAAGCCGATGGCAACCGGGATAGGTTTGAACATGCGGTTCAACCAGGAAAGGGACGCCATGGTGCCACTTGCGGCGGCCCGGACGAAATGGCGTGTGCCTGAGCGGCCAGACGCAGTTCACGTCGTTGCGCTGCCGGCAACGTATCCGGCCAGAAATGCAGGCGTTCGCGGCGTGCATCCAGACGCGTCCACGACACCACCGCGATCGGCCCGCGCCATGCGACCCGCAGGCTTTGCACCTGCGCGCCGTCAACGCTAGCGGGCGTTTCGCCCCAGGGCACGATCACTTCTCGCACTGGCGAGCGCAACAGCACGCACAACGATCGCCCACCTGCCAACAGCGTGTAGGCAAACAACGCCGCTGCCAGCCACAGTGGCACCCCACTACGCCAGACCGCCCACAGCGCCAGCGCGCTCAACACACTGAGTGCGCAAACCAACCCGCGCGAGGGCCGCCATTCAAGCTGGCAAGGCGCGGATATCGGCAATGAGTGCGGCGTTGTCGGCATCGGGGCAGGCCTCGTATCCCATGAACCAGCGCCACAACTTATCGTCTTCGCAATCCAGCAGCTGTAGGAAAACCGCGCGCTCGGGCTCGGACGCCTGCGCCCAGCGTTGATCCAGATAGCGCCCGAACAACTGATCGAGCTCGCGCATACCGCGCCGGCAGCGCCAACGCAGTTTTTTCAGCAGGGTTTCTTCGTCCATCTCACTCTCCTCGCCTGACGCGGCGCCGAAAACGACAGCGGCACCAGACCAAGGGCCGGTGCCGCTGTGAACCACCTCCCCGCCAAGGCGGGGCGGCATTGCCCTGCGATCAGGCGCGGCGCGCCATCATCAACTTCTTGATTTCGGCAATCGCCAGCGCCGGGTTCAGCCCCTTCGGACAGGTCCGCGCGCAATTCATGATCGTGTGGCAGCGATACAGCTTGAACGGATCCTCCAGATCGTCCAGACGCGCGCCGGTGTCTTCATCGCGCGAATCGACGATCCAGCGGTACGCCTGCAGCAGGATCGCCGGGCCCAGATAACGCTCGCCATTCCACCAGTAGCTTGGGCAGCTGGTCGAGCAGCAGGCGCACAGGATGCATTCGTACAGCCCATCGAGCTTGCGGCGATCTTCCGGCGACTGCAGGCGCTCGCGATCCGGCGGCGGCGGCGTCTGGGTACGGATCCACGGCTTGATCGACGCGTACTGCGCGTAGAAATGCGTCAGATCCGGCACCAGATCCTTGATCACGCTCATGTGCGGCAGCGGATAGATCGGCACTTCGGCCTTGCCGCAGGCATCGATCGCCTTGGTGCAGGCCAGCGTGTTGGTGCCGTCGATGTTCATCGCGCACGAACCGCAGATGCCTTCGCGGCACGAACGGCGGAACGCCAGCGTCGGGTCGATCTCGTTCTTGATCTTGATCAGCGCGTCCAACACCATCGGGCCGCACTTGTCGAGATCGATCTCATAGCTGTCGGTACGCGGGTTGGCGTCGCCATCCGGATCCCAGCGGTAGACCTTGAAGGTGCGCGTATTCTTGGCGCCCTGTGCAGGGTAATGCTTGCCCTTGCCGATCTTTGAATTCTTGGGGAGGGTGAACTCTGCCATAGCTGCTCTCGTTGGCTCAGGCGATGCGCGGTGCGAACGACAGCCGCACCGTGCGCATGAAGGTAAAGACGATGGATCCCGCCACCGAAGCGGCGGTGCAGCGACCGGCGTATTGCCGGCGCTGCCCCTGCGTGATGAAACGCCCCGACCGCTGCAAGCGATTGCCGCTGCGCCAGGACAACCCGGCGACTGGCTTCAATGCAGCGAGGGAGCGTTGCATGCGCATCGATCAGTAGACGCGCGGCTTCGGCGGGACGACATCCACGTCCTGACTCAGCGTGTACATGTGCACCGGGCGATATTCGAACTCGCACTTGCCCTTGTCGTCGACGGTGACCAGCGTGTGCTTCTGCCAGTTGACGTCGTCGCGGTCCGGGAAGTCTTCGTGCGAATGCGCGCCACGGCTTTCCTTGCGCTGCTCGGCCGAATTGATCGTCGCCACCGCATTGAGCAGCAGGTTGTTCAACTCGTAGGTCTCGATCAGATCCGAGTTCCAGACCAGCGAGCGGTCGGACACCTTGACGTCTTCGAAGGTGGCGAAGATCTCAGCCATCTTGTCCACGCCTTCCTTCAGCGTCTTGCTGGTGCGGAACACCGCAGCATCTGACTGCATGGTGCGCTGCATGTTGTCGCGGATCACCGAGGTCGGCGTGGAGCCGTTGGCGTAGCGCAACTTGTCCAGCAGGCCAAGCGCCTTGTCGCAGGCATCCGAAGGCAACGTCTTGTGCGGCTGGTTGGGCTTGACCGTCTCGGCGCAGCGGTTTGCCACCGCACGGCCGAACACCACCAGATCCAGCAGCGAGTTGGAACCCAACCGGTTGGCACCGTGCACCGACACGCAGGCGGCTTCGCCGATCGCGTACAGGCCAGGCACCACCGCATCCGGGTCGTCGCCCTGCTTGCGCACGACTTCGCCGTAGAAATTGGTCGGAATGCCGCCCATGTTGTAGTGCACAGTCGGCAGCACCGGAATCGGCTGCTTGGTCACGTCCACACCGGCAAAGATGTGCGCGCTTTCGGCAATGCCGGGCAGCTTTTCGTTGATGACTTCCGGGCCGAGATGGGTCAGGTCGAGCAGGATGTGATCCTTGTGCTCGCCCACGCCGCGGCCTTCGCGGATCTCTACCGTCATCGAACGCGAGACCACGTCGCGCGATGCCAGATCCTTGTAATGCGGTGCGTAGCGCTCCATGAAGCGCTCGCCGTTGCTGTTGCGCAGAATGCCGCCTTCGCCGCGCACGCCCTCGGTGATCAGGCAGCCCGCACCGTAAATGCCGGTGGGATGGAACTGAACGAACTCCATGTCCTGCACCGGCAGGCCGGCACGCATGACCAAACCGCCGCCGTCACCGGTACAGGTGTGGGCGGAGGTGGCGCTGAAGTAGGCACGGCCATAACCGCCGGTCGCCAGCACCACGCCGTGGGCGCGGAACAGATGCAAGGTGCCGTCGGCCATGTCCAGCGCAAGCACGCCACGGCAGACGCCTTCTTCGTCGAAGATCAGGTCGAGCGCGAAGTACTCGATCATGAAACGCGCGTTATGCGCCAGCGACTGCTGATACAGCGTGTGCAACATGGCGTGACCGGTACGGTCGGCCGCCGCGCAGGTGCGCTGTGCAGACGGGCCTTCGCCGTACTTGGTGGTCATGCCACCGAACGGGCGCTGATAGATCTTGCCCTCTTCGGTGCGCGAGAACGGCACGCCGTAGTGCTCAAGCTCGATGATGGCCGGGATCGCCTCGCGACACATGTACTCGATCGCGTCCTGGTCGCCCAGCCAATCGGAGCCTTTGATGGTGTCGTAGAAGTGGTAGCGCCAATCGTCTTCGCCCATGTTGCCGAGCGCGGCGGAAATGCCGCCCTGCGCTGCCACGGTGTGCGAGCGGGTCGGGAAGACCTTGGTCAGGCAGACCGTCTGCAGGCCTTTCTGGGCCAGGCCGAACGTGGCGCGCAGGCCGGCGCCGCCGGCGCCCACCACGACCATGTCGTACTTGTGTTCTGTAATCTTATAAGCGGACATCTAATCTGGATTCCTGTTCTGGGTGCCCGATGACTCAGGCACCGCCCAGCGCGATGCGCGCCACTGCGAAAATGCTGACGATCGCACCGAGCGCGGCGACGAACTTGACCGTGGTCTGCAACGCCAGCGCCAGCAACGAGTTGTGGATGTAGTCCTCGAGCACGACCTGCAGACCGATCTGCGCATGCCAGAACATCGCAACCAGGAAGCCGACCAGCAAGATCGCGTTCCAGGGTTTGGACACGGCCGCAACGGCGGTCGGGTAGTCCGAACCGAGCAGGCTCAGCACGAAGACCAGGAACCAGATCGACAACACCACCAGCGCGGTGGCGGTCAGTCGCTGCAGAACGAAATGCTCGGTGCCGGTCTTGGCCGCGCCCAGACCGCGCACATTTTTCAGCGGGGTGCGGTAACGGTTCATGCGCCAGCTCCAATTAATACATAGGCCCAGATCGCAGCGGTGATCAGCAGGCTGACCACAACCGAGGCCCAGCCGCTACGCACGAAGGCGGGAATGCTGTAGCCATACCCGAAGTCCTGCACGATATGACGGATGCCGTTGGACAGATGGTAGGCAAATGCCCATGTCCAACCGAACAGGAACAGCTGGCCATACCAGGCGCCAAGCTGTTGCGTGAGGCAGGTCCAGTGGTCCTGGCCGAGCATCAACACCAGCAAAGCGGCGGCAATCACCAGCGCTCCTCCTGACAGAATGATGCCGGTCGCTCGATGCAGGATCGAGGTGACCATTTGTATCTGCCAGCGGTACACCTGGAGATGCGGGGAAAGAGGACGTTCTCGGATCGCCATTCGCTGGGCTCATTATCTCGGCTGGGCGGCACTAGGCCGCTGTGGCTAAAAGCTGATCAGAAATCGATGCAGCGTCCATTTTTTTCCCAGTCGCCGTAGCGCGTTGGCTCAGGGCCGTCGCGCCCACCAATCTCCTTGGGCAGTGGCTGCTTCTCGGGAATGTGCTCCTGAGAAGAAGGCTGCGTTTCGGAATCCTGCGCTGGGGTGGGGGTTGGATGGCCTATCATAGTGGTCTCACAACAGTGCGATTTTAGTCCTCCCCTTCCGTGGCTGACAACCTGAATCTTATTCCGCAGGGTTTTGGCTCCCTGCACGACATGCAATACGTCCGCTTGATCGGGACGGATGCAGTGGCGTTCGCGCATGCGCAATTTGCCAACGACGTACAGGCGCTGGCGGTTGGGCAGTGGCAGTGGAATGCGTGGTTGACTGCGAAGGGGCGCGTGATTGCCATCTTCGCACTGTTGCGTGAGGACGACACACACGTATTGATGCTGTTGCCCGACGGCAACGCGGCCGAGATCGCCTTGCAACTGGGCCGTTTCGTGTTCCGGCGCAAGCTCAAGATCGTTGTTGCAGCGCTATCTGCCTACGGTGGATTCGAAGCAGCGCAACGCGCACGGGGCGCACAGGCCGATATCGGAACGCAGCGTATCGAATTGGATATGGGCACGGCCGCCCTGCCCCGCACCTTGCTGTTGCACACCGACCCGGCATTGGCAGCGCCTATCGAAGTGCCGGGTGTGGATGCGCAGTGGCGCCGCGCCGATCTGCAACTGGGATTGGTCCGCCTGCCCGATGCACAACGCGAGCAGTGGACACCGCAACAGCTGGCACTGGATCGCCTGCACGCCTTCAGCGTGAAAAAAGGCTGCTACCCCGGCCAGGAAATCGTCGCGCGCACGCACTTCCTGGGCAAGGCCAAACGCGCCTTGCAGCTATTGGAAGTCGATGGCGCCATCGAGGCGGGCGATGCGGTCACGCTGGATGGCACGGCCATCGGCTCGCTGGTGAGTGTTGCCGGCACTCTTGCGCTGACGGTGCTGCCGCTGGAGCTGACATTGGACGCCAACACCGCACTGCAAGCAGGCGCACACAGCGCACGCCCACTTGCCTTGACACCTGGATTGGAGCGTTAAGCTGGATCCAGCCGCTCGCCGGTGGCCGGGTCGAAGAAGTGCAGCGCCTCGCTGCGCAACGCCAGGCGCAGTGGCTGACCGACCGCCGGCAAGGCCTGCGGCGCGACGCGGATGACCAGCGGCTGACCGCCACGATCCAGGTTGAGGAAGATCTCGTTGCCGACCGGCTCGATGACTTCCACCTTCGCATCGAAGCCCAGTAGCGCATCGCTCGACGGCTGCAGATGCTCCGGGCGCACGCCGACGATCACCTCGCGACCGAACCAGCAGCCATCCACCCGCCCCGCACCCAGCGGCACTCGCCAGCCGTCGGCCATGACCAGATGCAGGCCGTCCTGCTCGTCCAGCCGCCCCTGCAGCATGTTCATTGCCGGGCTGCCGAGAAAGCCGGCCACGAATAGATTGGCCGGGCGGTCGTACAGCGCCATCGGGCTGTCGATCTGCTGGATCACGCCATCCTTGAGCACCACGATGCGCTGGCCGAGCGTCATCGCCTCGACCTGGTCGTGGGTGACGTAGATCATGGTGGTGCCGAGCTTGCGGTGCAGCTGCGCAATCTCGGTACGCACGCTGTGGCGCAGCTTGGCATCCAGATTGGAGAGCGGCTCGTCGAGCAGGAACACCGACGATTCACGCACCATCGCCCTGCCCAGCGCCACACGCTGCCGCTGGCCGCCGGACATCGCCTTGGGCAGCTTGTCGAGCATCGGGGTCAGGCCGAGCAATTCGGCGGCGTTATTGACGCGCTCGGCGATCACCTGCTTGGGATGGCCGCGCAGCTTGAGTCCGAAGGACAGGTTCTCGGCCACGGTCATGTGCGGATACAGCGCATAGCTCTGGAACACCATGGCGATGTCGCGGTCTTTCGGCGCCACGTCGTTGACCACGCGCTCGCCGATCTTCAGCGTGCCGGCACTGATGTCTTCGAGCCCGGCGATCATGCGCAGCAGGGTCGACTTGCCGCAGCCGGACGGCCCGACCAACACCATCAGCTCGCCATCGGCGACTTCGAAGCTCGCGCCCTGCACCGCGACCTGGCCATTCTCGTAGACCTTGCGGACACCTTCCAACTGCACTTTCGCCATCTTCGGCCTCAACGTAAGTTGTGCGCCCTGCCCTCGGCCCTCCCGACGGCGGTGACGCCACATGCGCCTGCAAGGAAATCTCCTGCAAACGAATGCATTGGTTTATTCTGACATGTAATCGTTTTCACATGGCAACATCGATCTCGGGAGGGACCATGACGCCAGTTACCCACGCCGCTGTTTCAAGCGGTGCAGCCTACCGTGCGAGGCCAGGCATTTCGCCACGCATGTGCAGGTCTACCGCCGCAGCGCTAACCGCTGACGGCCACTTGCTGCAACAATCGGGGATTGGGCGTGCGCGTCCATCCTCCGCTGCGCGCACGTCAGTGTCGCTCAGGAACAGACGTACCGACCGCCGGCTGTCCGGCGCCTTTCCGACAAGCTGCTGATAACGATGTCTCCAGAATCTGAAATTCGGTCCATGCACAACACCCTGATCCTGTTCGGCGCCACCGGCGATCTTGCCCAGCGCTATCTGTTTCCTTCCCTGTTGCGGTTGTTCGTCGACGGCCTGCTGCCGGAGGATTTCCGTATCCGTGCGCTGGCGTTGTCGCCGCACGACACCGAGGCCTTCCGCGAGGTGCTGCGGCCGCGTCTGACCCAGGCCTTGCCGATCGCCACGCCCGAACAGATCGAGACGCTGCTGCAGCGGGTCGATTACCGCTCGGTGGATCTGCGCGACGCCGAGTCGGTGGCCAATGCAGTACGCGAGCTGTCCAGCCGCCAGTGCGTAAGCTATCTGGCGATTCCGCCGGGCCTGTACATCAGCACCTGTCAGGGGCTGGCCCTGGGTGGCGCGCTGGCCGCCCCGCATCGATTGATGCTGGAAAAGCCAATCGGCCATGATTCGGATAGCGCTCTCGAGATTTTGCAGTCGATCGGCGCGCTGATCGACGAAGACCGCGTGTTCCGCCTGGACCATTACCTGGGCAAGGCGGCGGTGCAGAACCTGATCGCGCTGCGCTTCGGCAATACGCTGCTGGAGGCGGTGTGGAACCGCACCTACATCGAGTCGGTGCAGATCCTGGTGGCCGAAAGCGAAGGCGTGGACGGGCGCGATGCTTATTACGCCCGCTCCGGCGCGCTGCGCGACATGGTGCAGAGCCATATCCTGCAACTGCTGTGTCTGGTGGCGATGGAGCCGCCGGCCTCGCTGGAAGCCGACCGCATCCGCGATGAGAAGGTCAAGGTGCTGCGTGCGCTGCGCCCGATGACCGCCGAACACGCCGCCCACGACAGCGTGCGCGGCCGCTATACCGCCGGGACGATCAACGGCCAGCCGGCTCAGGCCTACCACCCGCCGGAAGGCAGCGACGTGGAGACTTTCGTCGCGGTGACCGCGCATATCGACAACTGGCGTTGGGCCGGCGTGCCGTTCCACCTGTGCACCGGCAAGCGCCTGGCCGAACGTTCCACCCGCATCGTGGTCACGCTCTAGCCGGTGACGCATTGGTTGTTCGAGCGCCCGGACCGTCAGAACGCGGTGCCCAACCGCCTGACCTTCCAACTGCAGCCGCAGGAAAACATCGAGCTCGGCCTGATGAGCAGCCTCGCCGGCCCGGAATGGGGCGCGATCGAACTGCAGCCGCTGGAACTGGAACTGTCGGTCCCCACCGGCCTGCACCGCCGCATCGCCTACGAGCGCCTGTTCGTGGACGCCTTCAACGGCAACCCGGCGCTGTTCGTGCGCGACGACGAGGTCAAGGCCGCCTGGTCGTGGATCGACAGCGTCAGCGATGCCTGGAAAGACGCGCAGTTGCCGCTGCAGACCTACCCGGCCGGCAGTTGGGGACCCGATAGCGCGGCGCCCTTCCTGCCCCCGGCCACCGAAGCACAGGGACACACCGCATGACCGCTCCTTCCAAGCCGGTGCTGGTTGCCGATATCGGCGGAACCAATGCGCGCTTCGCGCTGGCCGACGTCGACGCCTCGGTACCGCTGCTGGATGACACCTCGCGCGAATTTGCGGTGGTCGATTTCGGTTCGCTCGGCGAAGCCGCACGGTATTACCTCGACCAGATCGGCGTGCAGGCTACCCAGGGCGTGTTCGCCGTGGCTGGCCGCGTGGATGGCGACGAGGCGCGCATCACCAACCACCCGTGGGTGATCTCGCGCTCGCGTACCGCGGCCATGCTGGGCTTCAGCACCCTGCACCTGATCAACGATTTTGCCGCGCAGGCCATGGCGATCAGCCTGCTGCGCCCGCAGGACGTGGTGCAGGTGGGCGGCGCCAGCTGGCGGCCGGCGGCGATCGATCAACCGCGCAATTACGGTGTGATCGGCCCCGGCACCGGCCTGGGTGTCGGTGGTCTGATCGTGCGCAACGGGCGCTGTTTTCCGCTGGAAACCGAAGGCGGCCATGTCAGCTTCCCGCCGGGTACGCCGGAAGAAATCCGCATCCTGGAGATCCTTTCCGAGCAGTTCGGCCGGGTCTCCAACGAGCGCCTGATCTGTGGGCCGGGCCTGGTCAACATCCATCGCGCGCTCAGCGAGATTGCCGGGGTCGACCCGGGCCCGCTGCAGCCCAAGGACATCACCGCGCGTGCGGCTGCGGGCGACCCGCGCTCGTCGCGCACCATCGATCTGTTCTGCGCCATCTTCGGTGCGATCGCCGGCGACATGGTGTTGATGCAGGGCGCCTGGGACGGCGTGTTCCTCACTGGCGGGCTGGTGCCCAAGGTGCTGGATTCGCTGCAGCATTCCGGCTTCCGCCAGCGCTTCGAACACAAGGGACGCTTCTCCGCGATCATGTCGCGGGTGCCGTCGCTGGCCGTCATGCATCCGCATGCCGGCCTGCTCGGCGCCGCCGCGTATGCGGTGGATGCGCAGCGTCAGCATCCAGGAGAGCAGCGATGAGCCTGCAGGACAATCCGCGCATCACCTTGGTGCGCTACGAAGACCCGGCCGAATGGACCGAGGCGGTGGCCAGCGAGATGGCCGATCTGCTGGAACAGGAGATTTCGCGGCGCGGTCAGGCGCGCATGCTGCTGTCCGGCGGCACCACGCCGGCGCCGGTGTACGAATCCCTCGCCCACCGTGCGCTGGACTGGTCGCGGGTGGAAGTGGGCCTGGTCGATGAGCGCTGGCTGTCGCCGCAGGATCAGGACAGCAATGCCTGGCTGGTGAATCACAGCTTCCTGAGCCATGCGCCGGCAGCGACCTTCATCCCGCTGGTGCGCCCGGGCAAGCAGTTGCCCGAGTGCGTGCACACCGCGAACCTGCAGGCCACGCACGCCGAACCCGCCTGCCTGGCGGTGCTGGGCATGGGCGGCGACGGGCATACCGCCTCGCTGTTTCCCGGCGCCACCGATCTGCCCAAGGCGCTGGCCAGCCCGCAGCCGTACGCTTCACTGGATGCCACCGGCTGCCCAGGCTCCAATCAGTGGCCGCTGCGCATCACACTGACGCCGGCTGGGCTCGCTGCGATCCCGACCCGCCTGCTATTGCTGCGCGGAAAGCAGAAGCTTGACGTGCTGCAGGCTGCATTGGCCGGTGACGATGTCAGCGAATATCCGATCCGGGTGGCGCTGCAGCAGCCGGGTCCACGTTTGCGGGTTCACTGGTGCTCTTAGGTGCGAATCCCTCGCAAGAGCCGATTTTGTGCGAATCCCTCGCAAAAGCCCGCACATCCTTGTGCGGGTATCAAAAAGAGCGTGATTACTTTCTTCCCCGTTTCTCATAGCCGGTAGCCAATGAGCCTGCATCCGAATATCCAAGCTGTCACCGACCGTATCCGCAAGCGCAGCGCGCCGTCGCGCGCGGCGTATCTGGCCGGTCTCGATGCCGCCCTGCGTGAGGGGCCGTTCCGTAGCCGTTTGAGCTGCGGCAATCTTGCACATGGGTTTGCCGCGTCCGAGCCGACCGACAAGTCGCGCCTGCGCGGTGCCGCAACGCCCAACCTCGGCATCATCACCGCCTACAACGACATGCTGTCGGCGCATCAGCCGTTCGAGCATTACCCGCAGCTGATCCGCGAAACCGCGCGTGCGCTCGGTGCCACCGCACAGGTTGCCGGCGGTGTGCCGGCGATGTGCGACGGCGTGACCCAGGGCCGTGCCGGCATGGAGCTGTCGCTGTTCTCGCGCGACAACATCGCCCAGGCCGCGGCGATCGGCCTCAGCCACGACATGTTCGACAGCGTGGTGTATCTGGGCGTGTGCGACAAGATCGTGCCGGGCCTGCTGATCGGCGCGCTGGCGTTCGGGCATCTGCCGGCGCTGTTCATGCCGGCCGGCCCGATGACGCCGGGTATTCCGAACAAGCAGAAGGCCGAAGTACGCGAGCGCTATGCCGCCGGCGAAGCCACCCGCGCCGAGTTGCTGGAGGCCGAGTCGTCGTCTTACCACTCGCCCGGCACCTGCACCTTCTACGGCACCGCCAACTCCAACCAGGTGTTGCTCGAAGCGATGGGCGTGCAGTTGCCCGGCGCCTCGTTCGTCAACCCGGAACTGCCGTTGCGCGATGCGCTGACGCGTGAAGGTACCGCGCGTGCGCTGGCGATTTCCGGATTGGGTCAGGACTTCCGCCCGTTCGGCCGCCTGATCGACGAGCGCGCCATCGTCAACGCCGTGGTCGCGCTGATGGCCACCGGCGGTTCGACCAACCACACCATCCACTGGATTGCGGTGGCGCGTGCGGCCGGCATCGTGCTGACCTGGGACGACATGGATCTGATCTCGCAGACCGTGCCGCTGCTGACCCGCGTCTACCCGAACGGCGAGGCCGACGTGAACCGCTTCCAGGCCGCTGGCGGCACGGCATTCGTGTTCCGCGAGCTGATGGACGCCGGGATGATGCACGACGACATCCCCACCGTGGTCGAAGGCGGCATGCGTGCCTACGCCAACGAGCCGCGGCTGCAGGACGGCAAGGTCGTGTACGTGCCCGGCACTGCGACCACCGCCGACGACAGCGTGGCGCGTCCGGTCAGCGCCGCATTCGAATCGCAAGGCGGGCTGCGTCTGCTGCGCGGCAATCTCGGCCGCTCGCTGATCAAGCTGTCGGCGGTCAAGCCGCAACACCGCACCATCGAGGCGCCGGCGGTAGTGATCGATACACCGCAGGTGCTCAACAAACTGCATGCCGCCGGTGTGCTGCCGCACGATTTTGTGGTGGTGCTGCGCTATCAGGGCCCACGCGCCAACGGCATGCCGGAACTGCATTCGATGGCCCCGCTGCTGGGCCTGCTGCAGAACCAGGGCCGGCGTGTGGCGCTGGTCACCGACGGCCGTTTGTCCGGCGCCTCGGGCAAATTCCCGGCCGCGATCCACATGACCCCGGAAGCCGCACGCGGCGGTCCGATCGGGCGCGTGCGCGAAGGCGACATCGTGCGCCTGGATGGCGAAGCCGGCACGCTGGAAGTGCTGGTCTCGGCCGAAGAATGGGCATCGCGCGAAGTCGCACCGAACACCACGGTGGCCGGCAATGACCTGGGCCGCAACCTGTTCGGCATCAACCGCCAGGTCGTGGGCCCGGCAGACCAGGGCGCGATCTCGATTTCCTGCGGCCCGACCCATCAGGACGGCGCACTGTGGAGCTACGACGCCGAGTACGAACTCGGTGCCGATGCCGCCGCTGCTGCGGCACCACACGAGTCCAAGGACGCCTGATCCCCTTCCCTCTGAGCGACCGCCTGGCGGTCGCCGTCTAACGGAGTTGCAATGACGATTGCCCAGACCCAAAACACCGCCGAACAGCTGCTGCGCGACGCCGGCATCCTGCCGGTGGTCACCGTCGATACGCTGGACCAGGCGCGCCGCGTCGCCGATGCGCTGCTCGAAGGCGGCCTGCCCGCGATCGAGCTGACCTTGCGCACCCCGATCGCGATCGAAGCGCTGGCCATGCTCAAGCGCGAACTGCCCAACATCGTGATCGGCGCCGGCACCGTGCTGAGCGAGCTGCAACTGCGTCAGTCGGTGGATGCCGGTGCGGACTTTCTGGTCACCCCAGGCACCCCCGCGCCGCTGGCACGCCTGCTCGCCGATGCGCCGATTCCGGCCGTGCCTGGCGCGGCCACGCCGACCGAACTGCTGACCCTGATGGGCCTGGGTTTCCGTGTGTGCAAGCTGTTCCCGGCCACCGCCGTGGGTGGCTTGCAGATGCTCAAGGGCCTGGCAGGTCCGCTGTCCGAGCTCAAGTTGTGCCCTACCGGCGGCATCAGCGAAGCCAACGCGGCCGAATTCCTGTCGCAACCGAACGTGGTGTGCATCGGCGGCTCGTGGATGGTGCCCAAAGACTGGTTGGCCCAGGGTCAGTGGGACAAGGTCAAGGAAAGCTCGGCCAAGGCGGCGGCGATTGTTCGACAGGTGCGTGCGGGCTGATTTCTGGGCGCCGCATCCAGCGAGTTGAAAAAGCCGGGCTGCGGTGGAAAGCTGATTTAGTGACAAAAAGCTGGTTGGCTGAGGAAAGCCTGGTTGGCTAGCGCTTTCAGGTGACTGAGGAAAGCGCAGTTTATTTGCGCTTTGATTTGGCTGAGGAAAGCGTGGTTAGCTGGCGCCTTGATCTTGTGCGTGGGAGCGGTACACGGGCGCCGGGGCAGGACACGCCGTGAACCCATCCATGGGGGCTCTTACACGACGTCCATGTCGTGTAAGGTCCTGCCCCGGCGCCCGCGGACCACTCTTCGAATGTTCCTGTGTTGGCGGAACGTGGAGCAGCGATTACTGTCGGGCACGCTCCCCGCCAAGCTTTGAAAAATTGCTTTACCTGATCAAGATCATGATGGCGACTCGCCGAGGCGGCAGCGTGGCCGGGGATTGGCGGAGAGCGGCACAGGGATGTGCCGCGGCGGCGAGTCAGACAGGATGTCTGACCGAGCCGAGGAGCCAATCCCCGGCCGCGCTGCCGCCCCTGACCGAAGCCAGTAACCAACAGGCGCGCACTTGGCAGTACCCGGAAACCGTACCTCACCCCAACCCCTCTCCCGACGGGAGAGGGGCTTCAGGCGGCTCATGACATTCAAGACTCTAGCGCTACGTAGCGGTGCCGTTTTCGGCGCACCACGACACGCCAGCAGATACCTGATCTGCTGCTGTCATCGAAAATCGCGCAGGTCACGGAAAACAGGAAAGGGAATTCGCTTGCCTTAACTAAGGCGTTGCAGTGACTCGCCGGGGCGGCAGCGTGGCCGGGGATTGGCGGAGAGCGGCACAGGGATGTGCCGCGGCGGCGAGTCAGACAGGATGTCTGACCGAGCCGAGGAGCCAGTCCCCGGCCGCGCTGGCGCCGCTTACCGAAGCCAGTAACTTACAGACGGGTTGTACCCGGAGAAACCGTACCCTCACCCCAACCCCTCTCCCGACGGGAGAGGGGCTTTATGTACCTGGGGTTGTTTGAAGACTCCAGCACACTGGTCGATGACTTACGCCATGAAAGACCTCAGCACGATTGACTGCTCAGGACTCCAAAGCAGCGCTCGCCTGCGGCGTCTTCGGCACACCACGCGCACGTCGTACCAGCGCTGCTGCTCCGTTGCTCATGTCATCGAGAATCGCGTAGATCGTCGGCAGGAACAGCAGGCTCACTACCGTCGAAAACGCCAACCCGCCCGCGATCGCGCGCGCCATCGGGAAGTACGGTGGGCCGTCGCTGAACATCGTGGTGCTGGTCAGCGAGATCGGCACCATCGCCAGGATCGCGGTGCCCATTGTCATCATGATCGGCCGCAAGCGCTCGCGTGAGCCTTCGATCAGTGCCTGCGTGCGGCCCATGCCGCGGCGGCGCAGATTGTTGATGTGCTCGATCATCACGATGCCGTTGTTCACCACCACCCCCATCAGCACCAGAATGCCGATGAAGGACATGATTCCGAACGAGGTGCCGGTGATCCAGAACAGCCAGAACACCCCGAAGATCGAAAACAGCACACCGCTCATGATCGCCGCCGGAAACAGCAGCGACTCGAACACTGCCGCCATCACCACGTAAATCATCACCAGCGCGATCACCAGATTGAACACCATCTGGCCCATCGCTTCGCCGTCGTTCTGATAATCGCCGCCGTCGAAGGTATAGCTGTAACCGGCCGGGAAGCTCATCGCCTTGAGCGGTTTTTCCATCGCCGCGCGTGCCTCGGGCACGGTCACCTTTTCGGCCAGATTGGCCTTGATGGTCAACGTGGTCTGCCGATTGGTGCGGCCGATCTGCGTCGCCGCCGGGCGAATCTGCACGTCCACCAGACTGAGCAACGGCACGCTGCGTCCATCTTTGGTACGCACAGTGAAGCTGGCCAAATCCTCAGGCTTGCTCTGTTCGGCACCGGCAAACCGCACCCATACCGGCACCTCGTTGTCGCCGCGGCGGAACTCGCGTAGCGGCGTGCCACGCAACGCCAGCCCGACGAAGCTCGCAACCTGCTCGGCACTGAAACCGAAGGCCGCCGCGCGCTCGCGGTCCACCCGGATCGCCAACTCGCTGGTGCGGTCGCCGGTGTCCACGTGCACATCGCGCAATTCCTTGCGCTGTGCCAGCAATGGAATCACGTCGTCAGCCAGCGCCTGCAATGCCTGGGTCGAATCGCCGACCAACTGCACCTGCACGCCTTGATTGCCGCTGCCGCCATCGCCCTGGTTGCCGATGCTGTAATCGGCACGCGCCGAACGCGGCAATGCCTTGCGGATCTGCTCCAGCAATGCGGGCAGGTCTTTGACCTTGCTCGCGTCAAAGGTCACCGTGGTGCTGCTGCCTTCCACCTCGCTGAACCACGAATACACCTGGGTGATGTGGTACTTGTCGCGATTGGCTTCAAGGAAATTTTCGACCCGTCCGATTTCCTCGCCGAGCTGCTCATGTGTGTACGAGCCTTTCCATTGGTACTGGATGAAGGCCTCGTTGCCGCCATCGCCGCCGAACATGTCGACCTTGGTCAACTTCATCGGCACCAGACTGATCGCGCTCACCAACACGATGCCGGCCACGCTCCAGCCGCGATGAGCAAGCGTCCATGCCAGCACCTTGGCATAGCGACGCTGCAGCCGCGCGATCACGCCATGTTCGGAGGTCACCATCGGCGGTGTCTTCATGCGCGCCGACAACATCGGGATCAGGCTGATCGCCACCAGCCACGACGCCAACAGCGACACCGAAATGGTGATCGCGATCTGCGCCATGAAAATGCTGATGTTGTTGGTCTCGCCGAACAGATTGGGCACGAACACGATGCAGTGACACAAGGTGCCGGCACTGAGCGCGATCGCCACGCTGCGCGTGCCCAGCAGCGCAGCCAGCTGCGGTTGGCCGGGCATGCGCTCGCGTTCCTGATAGATGCTTTCCACCACCACCACCGCATTGTCGACCAACATGCCGACCGCCAGCAGCAAGCCCATCATCGTGAGGATGTTGAGCGTGACGCCGACGAAGTACATGAAGCCCAGCGTGATCGCAAAGCAGATCGGAATCGCCAGCGTCACCATCAGCGTCGAGGGCCAATGCCGCAGGAAGAAAAACAGCACCGTGATCGACAACAGCAAGCCCACCGCACCGGCTTCGGCCAGTTCGGCCAGCGAGGAGGTCACCGCCTTGCCCTGGTTATCGATGACCTTGACCTGCACATCGCGCATCGCAGGTTCGGCGCGGATATCTTCGACTTCCTTCAACGCGGCCTTGGACACGTCCACCAGGTTGGCACTGCGCTCCTTGTAGACATCCAACCCGATCGCCGGGCGTCCATCGAGACGACGCCCGTAATTCATCCGCGTCGGCTTGAGCCGCACCTCGGCGATATCGCCCAAACGCAGTCCTTTTGCGTTGAGCACCAAATCGCGCAACTCCTGCAGATCGCGCAGTTCGCCGATCGGCTGCACGCGGATGCGCTGGCCGTTGTCATCGATCTGGCCAGCAGATACCGAGAAATTGAGCTTGCTCAGACGCTCGCTCAGATCGTTGAGGCTGAGGTCGTGCGCGGTCAGCCGGTCCGGCGCGATGGCGATCTCGACCTCGTTCGGCGGTGCGCCGGAGATCTCCACCTTGGCCACGCCGGGAATGCGTTCGATGCGCCGCTTGAACTCGCGGTCGAGCATGTCGTAGGCGCCGGTCAAGTCGGTCTGGCTGGCCAGGCGCACCTTGAGTACCGGCTCGTCGCTGCTGGACCACTTGAAGATATGGAAGCGCTGCAGATCCTCCGGAAAATCATCGCGAATGGCATCCAGCCGCTCGCGCGCATCCGATGCGGCGATGGCGATGTCGCGGTCCCAGTCGGAGAACTCGATGAAGATATTCGCGCCATCGGCGGTGGCAGTGGAGCGCATGCGCTTGATGCCGGTCATCGTCGCCAGCGCTTCCTCGGCCGGCCGCACCAGGTTGCGTTCCACCTCGTCCGGCGTAGAGCCGGTGTACGGCAGTTGCACGAACAGGAACGGTGCGGAAATGTCCGGCAGTGCTTCCAGCGGTAGCCGGAAGGCGGCGATCAACCCCACCACCACCAGCGACACGAAGCACATGATGGTGGTGACCGGGCGACGGATGCTGAAGGCGGCAACGCTCATAGCGCCTCCAGTCCGTCGGTGTTATCGCGCGCCTGCGCCTGCTGCCGCGCCATGCGCCGGCCGCGCTCCAGGTAGTACGCGTCCGCGCGGCGATCCAGCAAGTCGTACACCACCGGAATCACCAGCAGCGTCAGCAGCGTGGACACCAGCAGGCCGCCGATCACGGTGATCGCCATCGGCGCGCGCACTTCCGCGCCCTCGCCCATCGCCACCGCCAGCGGCAGGAAGCCGAACAGCGTGCACAGCGTGGTCATCACGATCGGCCGCAAACGCGAACGCGCGCCTTCGATCAAGGCCTCGCGCTTGGGCACGCCCTCCTCGCGCAACTGGTTGACCTTGTCGATCAGGATGATCGCGTTCTTGGTCACCAGCCCCACCAGCAGGATCAAGCCGATGAATACCACCACCGACACCGGCTTGCCGGTCATCAGCAAGGCCAGCACCGCGCCGACCATTGCCAGTGGGATGGTGAACAGGATGACGAACGGATGCAGCAGCGATTCGAACTGCGAGGCCATCACCAGATAGACCAGGAAGATCGCCAGCCCGAACGCGAACAACAGCGACTTCACCGACTGCGCCAACTCTTCGCCCTGCCCGCCGATATGCATGCCCACACCGGCAGCCAACGGATTGTTGCGCACCATCGACTCGACCTCGCGCACCGCACCGCCCAGATCCATGTCATGCAGGCTAGCCGAGACGATCGCCACGCGGGTCTGATCGGCGCGATGGATCTCGCTCGGCCCGGTCGTCGCCAACACCTCGGCCACCGCCGCCAGACGCACCGGTCGGCTGCTGCCCGGGTTGACGATCAGCTGCCGGATCGCCTCCACACTGGCGCGGTCGCTGTGCTGCGCACGCACCAGCACATCGATCTTGCGATCGCGAAAGCTGTAACGCGTGGCCACATCGCCGCGCACCTTCTTGACGATGACATCGGCGATCTGACGCGTGGTCAACCCCAACGCACCGGCACGTTCCTGATCGAAACGGATCTGGATTTCCGGAAAGCCTTCTTCCACTGTCGATTTGACGTCGGCGTAGTGGCCATTGGCCCGCAGCATCGCCGCCAACTTCTGCCCTGCGCGTTCCAGCTCGCCCAGATCCTGCCCACGCAGCTCCACTTCCAGCGGCGTGGAAAAGCTGAACAACGCCGGCCGCGCGAAATCCACCTGTGCCCCGGGATGCCCGACCATGCTGCTGCGCAGCCGCTCGGTGGCCGCAGCTTCCACTTCAGGACTACCGCCGCCGGCCATCACCACGGTGAGCTTGCCGATGTTCTCGCCGCTCTCGGTAGGGTTGGCATCCAGCCGCGTGCCGCTGCCGCTGACGCCGTACAACGAGGCGATGCCCGGATCCTTGTCGTGCGCCAGCTGCAACTCGCGCACCAACGCATCGGTCTGCGCCAGCGGCGTGCCGGAAGGCAGCTTCACCGTCATTTCAAAACGGTCCTGCGCCAGCTGCGGGATCAGGTCCGCGCCCAACATCGGCACCAGAAACACCGTGCCGATAAACGCAGCCGCTGCCAATCCCAGTACCAACCCGGGTCGACGCAACGCCGCCGGCAGCATCGCCAGATAACCACGCTCGGCACGCCCATAGGGCGCCATCGCCAGGTCGCTGGCCTTGCGCATCACCGGCGACACCACCCGTGCCACACCACGCCACAGCTTGACTACCGCCCACGCCGCACCGAAGAACGCATAGCGCACGCTCGCACCCGCGCCACGCCGACCAGCTGCCACCGGCTTGAGCCAGCGCTGCTCCGGCTGCCACTGCGGATGGCTCGGCTCGTCCGGGAACGCCATCGGCGGCGCGCCCTTGAGCGAACTCAACATCGGAATCAGCGTCATCGACACCACCAGCGAAATCGCGATCGCAATCGCCACCGTCATCGCCTGGTCGCGGAACAGCTGCCCGGCAATGCCTTCGACGAACACCAGCGGCAGAAACACCGCGATCGTGGTCAGCGTGGAGGCCATCACCGCCATGCTCACTTCACGGGTGCCGGCAATCGCCGCATCCAGCACGCTCAAGCCACGTTCGCGCGCCTTGGCAATGCTTTCCAGCACCACGATCGAATCGTCCACCACCAGGCCGGTCGCCAACGCCAAGCCGCCCAGCGACATCACGTTGAGGCTCAGTCCCAACTGGCCCATGAAGAAGAACGTGGTGATGATCGACACCGGCAACGACAGGCTGATCACAAACGTGCTCCAGCCATCGCGCAGGAACAAGAAGATGATCAGGATCGCCAGCACGCCACCGATCACCGCATCTTTCTTGACGTCGCTGATCGCGTGCTCGATGAAGTGCGACTGGTCCTCGATGGTGGTGATCTCCACATCGCCGGGCACGGTCGCCTTCAACTGCTCCAACCGCTTGCGCAACGCAGCCGCCGTGGACACGGTATTGGCATCGCCTTCCTTGTAGATCGCCAGTTCCACCGTTTCCTTGCCGCCCAGGCGGATGATGGCCTCGCGTTCCTTGTAGCCCTGGCGCACCTCGGCCACATCTTTCAATCGCACCGGCATGCCGCCGGCAATGCTGCTGCTGGCCGACGACGAGGTGCTCTGCACTTCGGCCGCCGCAGCCAATGCCGCCTGCGAGCCGGTGGATGCGGCAATCGCATACATCTGCTGCATCGCTGCTTCCGCCGCGCTGCCGCTGCTGCTTTGCGTGGTCACAAGCATGTTGCGGATCTCGTCCAGATCCACGAACTGGTTGACCGTGCGCACCAGATACCGCTGCGAGCCTTCTTCCAGGCGGCCGCCGGAGATGTTGACGTTCTCTTCCTTGAGCCGGGTGATCACGTTGTCGATCGGCAGATTGAGCTGGGCGAGTTTCTGCTGGTCGATATCGACCTGGATCTCGTCTTCCAGCCCGCCGCCGACCTTGACCGCGGCCACGCCAGCCACCGGTTCGAGCTTCTTCTTCAGATCCTCGTCGGCATAACGACGCAAGCCGGTGAGCTGACGAATCGCATCGCTGTCGGAGGCCGGCGCCTGCTTGGGCGACAGCGCAAGCCGCATGATCGGCTCGGTCGAGGGATTGAAGCGCAACAGCACCGGCGGCTTGGTTTCCAGCGGCAGCGACAAGGCTTCCATCTTGTCGCGCACTTCCAGGCCGGCCTGGTCCATGTTGGTGCCCCAGGCGAATTCCAGCACCACATCGCTTTGCCCGGTGCGCGAGATCGACTTGAGCTTGCGCAGGTTCTTGACCACACCGACCGCTTCTTCCACCGGCTCGGTCACCAGCGTCTCGATTTCCGCAGGGGCTGCACCGGTGTATTCGGTGCGCACGGTCAGCGTGGGATAGCTCAGATCCGGCAGCAGATTGACCTTCAGGCTACGCAGCGCGATCAGCCCGAACAGCAGCATGGTCACGGTGATCATCGCGATGGTCACCCGCCGCCGCGTGGCGAAGGCAACCAATCCACCGCCGCCTCCGTGCAGAGGCGCGTGCGGGTCGTGCACGGGTCCGTGCGCGTTGCCGTGATCGCTCGCGAGCGTTTCTCATCGCTGCCGGTGTTGTCGCCGGCTGCCGGTGCCGCCGCCACCGGCTTGCGCTCAGGCTGACCGATGATCTGCACCACGGTGCCATCGCGTAGCGCCACCTTGCCGGCGGTGACCACCTGGTCGCCTTCCTTCAGGCCTTGCCGCACTTCCAGCCACGGACCTTCGGCATAACCGAGTTTCACCGGCACCCGGCTGGCCTTGCCATTGCGCACCACGAACACCGCCGGTTCGCCATCGTCCAGCAGCGCCAGGCGCGGGATCACCAAGGCATCCTTGCGCTGGTCGTAATCGATGCGGATGCGCCCGAACATGCCCGGCTGCAGCGCTTCGGCGCCCTGGCCGAACGCACACACCACACGGAACGTGCCGCTGCCCGAATCCACCACCGGCGCGATGCGATCGACCTTGCCGATGAATTGCTGACCCGGCAATGCGTCGGCGAGCAAGGTCACCGGCTGGCCGGATTTGAGCGTGGCCAGTTCGCGCTCGGGCACATTGAGCGTGGCTTCCAGCTGCGAGTCGTCGACGATGCGGAAGATCGGCGTGTTGATCTGCACGAAGTTGCCGGTCTTGATCGAACGCGAGGCGATCACCCCGGAAATCGGCGCCTGCACCGTGGTGTAGGACAACTCGAGCGATGCGAGCCGGTACTGCGCGCGGCTGTTTTCGACATCGAACTTGAGCTGATCGACATCTGCGGCGCTGACCAATTGCTGGCCGACCAGTTGCGTGGCACGGCGATAGCTGTTTTCCAGCTTGCGCAATTGCGCCTCGCTTTGCGCCACCGCCAGATGCGCGCGGTCCGGGTCCAGCCTTACCAATGCCTGGCCAGCCGACACTTTTTGCCCCTCTTCCACCATCACCGCCAACGCCACGCCGGACGTCTTGGCCACCACCTGTGCTTCGGCACGTGGCTCCAGCGCGGCGGTGCCGGTATAGCTGGCCGCCACCGCACGGCGCGCGGCCTTGGCGATTTCCACCGGCACCGCATCGACGGTTTTCTTTTCCTCGGCGGCCTTGGCCTCGCCGTCTCCGGTCTTGCAACCGCCCAGCAGCAGGCTAGTGGTGATCAACAACGCGGCGGCGCAGATTCCGCTGCGGCCGGGCAAGAAAGAGAGTGGCGACATCGTCGTGTCCTAGTGGATGCGTGAACAGGTGTTGTAGGCAAGTAGACCACCCGAACGATCATGTCGCCAATGCGCCAAAGGTCATGGTCTGTTCAAGTTTCTCTAGTCACCCCCGGTTTGCGCCGCGCCAAATCGCAGGCATACTCGGACCGGTTCGTCACGCCCCCACGTGCGGACGCTCAATCAGTCTTCCGGATACGAATCCATGCGCCCGCAGCCGCTCGCCGCTTGTCTCGCTCTGGTCGTCTTCCTGCCGTTTGGGGGCGCATCAGCGACACCGTCAATCCCGCCTGCAGTTCCGTCCACGCCTGCGCCCGCCGCGGCAGGCAGTGGCAGCACCTGCAGCGCCCACCGGCAATCCGTCGAATGGCCGGCTACTGGCTTACACCTGCCAGGGCTGCCATGGCGTGACCGGCTACAAGAACGCCTACCCCAGTTATCGCGTGCCCAAGATCGGCGGCCAGTCCAGCCAGTACCTCACGCAGGCGCTGACCGAATATCGCCAGGGCAAGCGTAAACACCCGACCATGCAGGCACAGGCACAGAGCTTTTCCGAGCAGGATATCGCCGATATCTCCGCCTACCTGTCCACCCTCAAATAAGCGCCCACATGACGAACGCCCTGTACGCTCCGCGTCTAGCCATCGCCCTGGTCGCTGCCCTGATGCTGGCGGCCTGCTCCCAATCCCAAGTGGAATCCACCGATCATTCTGCTGGCGATGCCGGCCACGCCAGCGGCGAACACGGCTCCGGCTCGTCGGCCGGCCTGCCGACCGGCCGCGCCGCCGCCGGCGACAAGCTGGCTCACGCGAAGGGCAAAGCCACCGGCCAGAGCTGCGTGGATTGTCACGGCGCCGATGGCAATGCGCCGATCGACCCCAGCTATCCCAAACTCGGCGGCCAGTATGGCGACTATCTTGCGCGTGCCTTGCAGGCCTACCGCAGCGGTGACCGCCAACACGTGTTGATGACCGCGCAGGCCACCGCGTTGAGCGACCAGGACATCGCCGATCTGGCCGCGTATTTCGGTGCACGGCAGACACAGTTGCGCGATCTGCACGGCGTCAATTGAGTCATAGCGTGCGTGCCGTATCGGGCGCACGCTCCGTCTCATTCCGAATGAAAAACCACTTGCGCGAACCTTAACCGGCCGCTATCATTTCGTTCTCAGTTTCGTGGGGCCATAGCTCAGCTGGGAGAGCGCCTGCATGGCATGCAGGAGGTCGGCGGTTCGATCCCGCCTGGCTCCACCACTCCTGGCATTAGGCCGTCAGGATGACAACTCAGGTTTTGATACGCGTCCCCATCGTCTAGAGGCCTAGGACACCACCCTTTCACGGTGGACACCGGGGTTCGAATCCCCGTGGGGACGCCAATCATCTGAAAGCCTCGGCACTGCCGGGGCTTTTTTTTGCGTGCTTTTTGTTGCGACCACTGCGGGCGAGCAGATGCAGTTAGTCGATGCATCCAGCGGCAGATGCATCCAGCAAATTTTTCTACGAATTACTTCCCAAGTGCTCTCGATGTCGCTATGATTGCCGGCTCGCAACACTGCGGGGCCATAGCTCAGCTGGGAGAGCGCCTGCATGGCATGCAGGAGGTCGGCGGTTCGATCCCGCCTGGCTCCACCAAATTCTAGACATAGGCCGTCTGGAATCTACAACCAGGTTTTGATACGCGTCCCCATCGTCTAGAGGCCTAGGACACCACCCTTTCACGGTGGACACCGGGGTTCGAATCCCCGTGGGGACGCCAATCATCCAGAAGCCCCGGCACTGCCGGGGCTTTTTTTGCCTGACGTTTACGTGTGCGAACGTCTACGCAAAAAGCTGCGTCAGGTCTGCCCGTCATCCAATGCCTTGCGACCTTCGTGGGTGAGATCGATATCGCCGTCTTCGGCCTGCGTCGCGTAGCCGGCGCGCACTGCCCAATTGGCTTCTTCGTCGGCGACCGGCGTGGTGTCGTGGATGTCGCGAAGAATGCGCAGTTGCTGCGTAGAGTCAAAATCCATGGAGGTCACCTGCTTGTAAAGAGCCCTCCACGGTACGGACCGGGCGTGATGGTTGCGTGCCTGCACGTCGCTCGACGCGTATCGAGATCATCTCGCGTGCATGCGCTCGCACTGCGCCATGCCATGCCGATCATGTGCCCGCCCGTGCGAACAGAACGCACTGCGCCACAACACAGACATACGCCACATCGCACGGTTCGACCGCAGGGTGCGAAAAAGCCCCCGCATGCGACAACCTCAGCGTGCGTCATGAAGCACATCAGCAACCCAGTCGCGCCCTCTCCATCACCACCGAACCACGCAAAGCAAAAAGCCCCTCCAGATTTCGCCGGAAGGGCTTTCGCTTGTACTGCAGTAACCTGGTGCCGAAGGTGGGACTCGAACCCACACGCTTTTAAGGGCGGCGGATTTTGAATCCGCTGCGTCTACCGATTCCGCCACTTCGGCGCGGCCGCGCAGTATAGCGACTCGCGAGCGAAACGAACAGTGTCAGCACGTGCCTGACGAATTCAGCTGCAAGCGGGGTCTGCAACCCGTGGGCGAACCGGTGTCGATATACTGGCCGACTTACGTGAAGGAGTGGGCAATGTCGGTGTTGCGTGGAATTCGGGTACTCGTGGTCGAAAACGATGACATGAATGCCATGCTGCTCGAGTTGCAGCTCGTCCAGGCTGGCGCCGCCGTGCTGGGCCCTGTTGGAGAAGTCGCCGAAGCGTTGCAGCTGATCAATGCCGACGCGCCCGATATTGCAGTGCTGGATTACCGTCTCGGCAATGGTCAGACCAGCGAGCCGATCGCTCGGCTGTTGTCGGAGCTCGGAATTCCGTTCGTGCTGGCCACCGGTGTTGCCAGCGGCAGCATCCCGAGCGGCTTCGAACGCGGCGTGATCCTGACCAAGCCCTATTTGTCCGAAGAACTCGTCGGTGCTCTGTCCAGGGCGCGGCAGCTGAGCGACGCAAACAGCTAAAGCAGCGAACAGCACCACCACAGCGCAAAGCGAGCGCGGCCGCCGTTCGAAATCCGCAGGTTTTCCACCTATGTCGCAGTTTGTGCGTGCCCGCATCTAAATGGTGGGCACCTGCTGCGCTTATCAGCCGGTCCAAAGCAGCCGCTACCACCCTGGTTGCCACTAGAATCGTGGATTGAAGGTTTACAGGCGGGCCGCCGGATGGATAGCGCCGTGTTGCCGTTTGCCGGCCTGCTGCCGGAGACGAGCGAAACTGCCGTGTTGTTGCATGCCTCCACGTGCACTGCCGACACGTTGTTGCGCAACAGTGCGGCGTTGCGCACCACCTTGTCGGTGTGTCTGCACGCGCAGCTTCCGATGCTGCTGGTCTGGGGCGAGGCGTCGCACTGCATCTATAACGACGCCTGCATTGCGTTACTGGGTGAGCGCCACCCGGCCGCATTCGGACAACCGCTTGCAACACTGACGCTTGCAACACCGATCGACGCGCGCACCTCCAACGGCGTGCGTGTCGAAGCGACGCCTGCACTGAATCTGGCGGCATGGTCGTGCAGCCCGGTGTTGGATGCCGGCGAACGCGTGGGCTCCTTGTATGTTGCCGGCACACCGGCCGCCAATGTACGCGCTGCCGCCAGCGACCCCGAGCCGCTTGCCGTGTCCACGACACTCGATCAATCGCCCGCCTTCATGGCGGTGCTGCGCGGACCCGACTACATCATCGAAAGCGTCAATCAACGCTTCCACGAACTGGTTGGCGACCGTCTGCTGATTGGTCGCCCGTTGGTCGAAGCGATGCCGGAAATCGTCGACCAGGGCTATCTGGGTCTGCTCGATGAAATGCGTCGCAGTGGCCAGCCCTTCATTGGCGAATCGATGACCGCCTACCTGCAGCGCACGCCCGGCAGTGCGCTGGATGAAACCTTCGTGGATTTTCTCTATCAGCCGATGCGCGATAGCGAAGGCTGTATCGATGCGATTCTGGTGCACGGATTCGATGTCACCCAACAACGCCGCGGCGAAAGTCGCGACAGCTTTCTGTTGATGCTCGAGGACGCGCTGCAGCACGTCTCCGATCCGCGCCAGATCATCGACACCAGCGTGCGTTTGCTCGGCGAACATCTGCAGGCCAATCGCTGTGCGTTCGGTCTGGCGGGTGCGGACGGCAAGACCATGCACGTGATCAGCGACCACGTGCAGGACATGCCGAGCCTGCAAGGCGATTTCCCATTGGAAGTGGCGCAAGGACTGCGCGATGCCTTACTGGAAAATCGCCCCTGGTTCACCACCGATGCCACCGCGCCCGGTGCACCTGACTACGTGGCAGAGCAATATCGCCGCTCCGGCCTGCGTGCATCGCTGGCCATTCCGTTGCACAAGCATGGCCGCCTGGTCGCGGCGATCGGCGTGCATCAGCGCGCACCGCGACGCTGGTTGTCGACCGAGATCGAACTGGTCCGCCTGGTCGCGGCACGCTGCTGGGAATCCATGCAACGGGCCAAGACGCAGCAACAACTGGCTGCCAGCGAAGCACGTCTGCGCCGCCTGGCAGACACGCTGCCGCAGATCATTTTCATTGCCGCAGCGGATGGGCATCCGCACTACTTCAACCAACGTTGGTACGAGTACACCGGGCTGAATCCCGCAGACAGCGAAGCGGCTGCATGGCAGCAAGCGCATACCGCCGACGGCCTGCAACTGTCCGCGCAGGCGTGGACGCAGGCATTGCGTGGCGAGCGCGCTTACGAGGTCGAATGCGAACTGCGGCAGCACGACGGCCAGACGCGCTGGCATCTAGCGCGTGCGCTGCCGGTGCGCGGTGACGATGGCAGCATCAGCGAATGGATCGGTACCTATACCGACATCCACGACCGGCGCGCGTTCGAGCAGCAATTGCGCGAAAGTGAGACGCGCTTCCGCGCCTTGTGCGAGACCGTGCCGGCAATGATCTGGATGTCCGACGCGCAAGGCGACTGCGTGTACTGGAATCCGCGCTGGTACGACTTCACCGGGCAGGCCGAAGACCAGGCCATGGATCAGGGCTGGTGGGATGTGATGCATCCGGACGATGCCGCGCGCGTGCGCGATGCGTTCGAACAATCGCTGCAGCAGCGCGGTGAATTTCTGGCCGAATACCGCGTGCGTCGCCATGACGGGCAATACCGCTGGTGCATCGATAACGCCTCGCCGCACTTCGCCAGCGATGGACGTTTTCTGGGCCACATCGGTTCGCTCACCGACATCTCCGAACGCAAGCACATCGAAGATGCCACTGCCTCGGACCGCGCCATCCTGAGTCTGATCACCACCGGCGCACCGCTGCAGGTGGTGCTGGACGCCATCGCCTTGAGCGTGGAAGCGCGTGGCGAAATCCCCTTGTATTGCGCGGTGATGGTGCTGGATGAGGTACGAAAAACACTGAGCTTCGGCTCGGCGCCACATTTTCCAATCGAGTACCGCGGGCCGTTCGAAGCATCGCCGATCGGGCTGAGCGGGCCGCCCTGCGCGCGCTCGGCTTACCTTGGGCGGCAGGTGATCTGCGAGGACATCCAGGCAGATCCTAGCTTCAGCGACCATCACGCCGTCTCGTCGGCACTGGGCATCGTGGCTTGTTGCGTGACGCCGATCCTGGACAGCAATGGCCAGGTGCTGGGCGCGCTCAACATCTATTACGACCGCACTCACCTGCCCTCGCTGCGCGAACAGGCGATGGCGCGCTCTGCATCGCATCTGGCCGGCATCGTCATCGAACGCACGCGCGTGGATGCCAAGCTCAAGCTGTCGTTGCAAGCGGAAACCACCGCGCGCGGCCAGGCCGAACATGCCAGCCGGGTCAAGGACGAGTTTCTGGCCACGCTCAGCCACGAATTGCGCACGCCGCTCAACGCCATCCTGGGCTGGTCGCGGCTGATGCAGTCGGACATCTTCGAGCCGGCCAATCTGGGCAAGGGCATGGTCATCATCGAGCGCAGCGCGCGTGCGCAAACGCAGATCATCGACGACCTGCTGGACATGAGCGCGATCCTGTCCGGCAAGCTCCGCCTGCAGCCGGAGCATTTCGACATCGCCGGGCTGGCGCGCAGCACGGTGGAATTGATGCAGCCGGCCGCATTCGCACGCGAGATCACATTGGAGCTGGATGCGCCCACGCAAGGCGAATTGTGGTTCTTTGGCGATGCCGGGCGCCTGCAGCAGGTGCTGACCAACCTGCTCAGCAACGCGCTCAAGTTCACCGCCCCCGGCGGCACGGTGCGGGTGGCGTTGGACATCGAAGACGAGCGACTGCGGCTATGCGTGCAGGACAGCGGCATGGGCATTGCGGCCGACTTCCTGCCACACGTGTTCGACCGTTTTCGGCAGGCCGATGCAGGCACCACGCGTCGTGTCGGCGGGCTGGGATTGGGCTTGTCGATCTCGCGCCAGCTGGTGGATCTGCATGGCGGCAGTCTGGGCGCGTCCAGCGAAGGCGAAGGCAAGGGATCGATGTTCACCATCGTGCTGCCGTTTCAGCACGGCGTCAGCGATCTACGTCCGGCCTCGACAGAAACCAAGCAGGTCGGCCCGTTGCCGGCCGATTGCCATGGGCGATTGGAGGGCGTGCGCTTGCTACTGGTCGACGACGACCAGGATTCACGCGAGGCGGTGATGCAGTTCCTGATGCACGCGGGCGCGCAGGTGCATGCGGCCGGCTCGGTGGACGCCGCCGAACAATGCCTGGCACAAGGGCAATTCGACATACTGGTCAGCGACATCGCGATGCCGGGACGCGATGGCTACGATCTGATTCGCACCGTGCGCTCCGGCCGCGCCGACCTGCCGCAGCATATTCCGGCGATCGCGCTGACCGCCTATGTGCGCGAAGAAGACCGCGACCGCGCCGTCATCGCCGGGTTCGATGCGCACATGGGCAAGCCGGTAGAGCCGCCCGGTCTGGTCGATCTGATCGAACGTTTGATGTTGCCGAAGCGCGCGCTACTGGACGAGGTTTGATATCGCTGGGAGCGGCTGACTAAAACGACCTTGTTTACCATCGGGCGCGCACTTTAGACCGACATTGACGATGCTCAACCGCTTCGTGCGCTGCTCGGCTAGTGCGTTACTGAGATAGGTCAAAAGCTAGTAGATCAAAAGCTACTGAGTCGAGTGCGCGGTGCCCTCACCGCCCGCGGGACACGCCGTGAATCCGTCCGTGGAGGCTCAGTGGCGGCATCCATGCCGCCACATGGTCCCGCAAGCGGTAAGGACACCGCACCAGAAAGCTAGTCGGTAGCTGGTTTAAAAATCGCGTCATCTCGCGGGTTGCGTTGGCTTGCTTGTGCAGTTCGCAGCACTAGATGAAAGCTAGCGAGTTAAAACGTCATGCACTTGCTCGCAACCGGAAACACCGACCATCCCGACTGGTCCTTGCCCGCCCACCGTTGCGGGACCTTATGCGGCATGGATGCCGCAGAAGAGCCTACATGGACGTACTTGCGGCGTGTCCCGCAATGGTGGGCGGGCAAGGACCCTGCAGCCAAGCTGCAGATCCCCCGCCTTACAACTGATCTATCCGCAGCACTACCCAACGCCCCCAAGACAGCAGCCGGGCAACATCCCTCAAGTGCGCTTGGCGCGTGCAAACGCGGCTGCCAGCGCGTTGTCGGCCGGCGGTGCAGTGGTGCGCGGTTTGTTGTTGCCCTGCCCAGGGCCTCGCCCACCACCACCGTCGCGGCGGCCCTGCCCCGGGCCGCCATTGCCGCGTTGATCACGCGACTGGGCCGCAGCATCGGCCGGCGGCGGCGTGTCGGACAGGCGGCAGGTCAGCGCGATGCGCTTGCGCGCCACGTCCACTTCCAACACCTTGACCTTGACGATGTCGCCGGCCTTGACCACATCGCGTGGATCCTTGACGAAGGTGTCCGACAACGCCGAGATATGCACCAGACCATCCTGGTGCACGCCGATATCGACGAAGGCGCCGAACGCGGCCACGTTGCTGACCACGCCTTCGAGCACCATGCCGGGCTTGAGATGCTTGATGTCCTCGATGCCTTCGGCAAACTGCGCGGCCTTGAACTCTGGGCGCGGATCGCGGCCGGGTTTTTCCAGCTCCTTGAGGATGTCGCGCACGGTCGGCACACCGAACTGTTCGTCGGTGAACAGCTCCGGCTTGAGCCCGCGCAGAAAGCTGCCGTCGCCCAGCAACGCCTTGATCGGCTTGCCGGTGCTGCCGACGATGCGCTCCACCACCGGATAGGCTTCCGGATGCACCGCCGACACCTCCAGCGGCTCGTCGCCATCGGCGATGCGCAGGAAACCGGCGCACTGCTCGAAGGTCTTGTCGCCCAGGCGCGGCACTTTGAGCAAGTCCTTGCGGCGCTTGAACGGGCCGTTGTCGTCGCGATGGCGCACGATGTTTTCCGCCACCGTGCTCGACAGCCCCGACACCCGTGACAGCAGCGCCGCCGAGGCGGTGTTGACGTACACGCCGACCGCATTGACGCAGTCTTCCACGCGCGCTTCCAGCGCCTTGGCCAGACGATATTGATCCACGTCGTGCTGGTACTGCCCCACGCCGATCGCCTTGGGTTCGATCTTGACCAACTCGGCCAACGGATCCTGCAGACGCCGCGCGATCGACACCGCGCCGCGCAGCGATACATCCAGATTCGGAAATTCCTTGGCCGCAAATTCGGACGCCGAATACACCGACGCACCGGCTTCGCTGACCACCACCTTCTGCAGCTTGGCCGCGCCGCACAGCGCGATCGCTTCACCGGCCAGCTTGTCGGTCTCGCGGCTGGCGGTGCCGTTGCCGATCGCGATCAGTTCCACGTTGTGCTGCAGGCACAGCTGCTTGATCGTCTGTAGCGACTGATCCCACTGCCGCTTGGGCTCATGCGGATAGATCGTCTCGGTCGCCACCAGCTTGCCGGTGGCATCGACCACGGCGATCTTGCAGCCGGTGCGGATGCCCGGGTCCAGCCCGAGCACCACGCGTGCGCCGGCCGGCGCGGCCAGCATCAGGTCCTTGAGGTTGTCGCCGAACACCGCGATCGCCTCGGCCTCGGCCTTTTCGCGCGCCTGGTTGAACAGGTCCAGCAGCAGATGCATGTGCAGCTTGGCCCGCCAGGTCAGCCGGCAGGCGTCCAGCAGCCAGCGGTCGGCCGGGCGGCCCTGGTTGGACACGCCGGCGCTGAGTGCCACCCGGCCTTCGGCGTACTGGTGGCCGGCCTCGGCGTCGCTGCCCGGGTCTAGGTCCAGATACAGAAATTCCTCGCGACGCGCGCGGAACAGCGCCAGCAAGCGGTGCGAGGGAATCTTTGCCAATGATTCGACATGGTCGAAGTAATCGCGGTATTTGGCGCCGGCCTCTTCCTTGCCCTCGGCCACGCGCGCGCGAATCACGCCGTTGTCGTTCAACCAGCTGCGCAGCTCGCCGACCAGGGCGGCATCTTCGCCCCAGCGTTCCATCAGGATCGCGCGCGCGCCTTCCAGCGCCGCCTTGATGTCGGCAACGCCCTTGTCTGCATCGATGAACGGCGCGGCGGCCACTTCCGGCGCCTGGCTCGGATCGGCCAGCAACCCATCGGCCAGCGGCTCCAGGCCGGCTTCGCGCGCGATCTGCGCGCGGGTACGGCGCTTGGGCTTGTACGGCAGATACAGATCTTCCAGTCGCGATTTGGTGTCGGCCGCGCCGATCTCATCACGCAATTCGTCGCTGAGCTTGCCCTGCTCGCCGATGCTGGACAGGATCGCTGCGCGGCGCTCTTCCAGCTCGCGCAGATAGGTCAGGCGCGTTTCCAGATTACGTAGTTGGGTGTCGTCCAGACCGCCGGTGACTTCCTTGCGGTAGCGGGCGATGAACGGAACGCTGGCGCCTTCGTCGAGAAGGGCGATGGCGGCGCGCGCCTGCGCGGGTTGGGCACCGATCTCATCGGCGATGGTGCGAGCGATCTGCTGGGCAAGCTGACTATCGATCATGACGGCGCGGTAAGAACCGCTTCACTGAAAAAAGCATTTTCGCAGTGCTGGCCCGCCGCGGGAACCCGTTGACAGGGCACCCGTAAACCTATGCCGACGCGCTCAGCTGACGCGGCGCGCGTAATGGGTGGCTGCGCGCTCGACCAGAATGCTTTCGTGCAGCGATTCGAGCGCCATCACACGGATCTTTCCGACGTCTTTCAGCGGCACCATGCGCTCCACATAGACCTCCGGGCCGGCATCGGTCATAGCACGCGACTTGCTGAACCCATAAGGCACAACGCCTTTGTCGCCATCTTTGCTGCCACCGACGTACAGAACGATCGACATACCCACACCCTCGTTAACAACTGTGACTACGTTAGTGGCGCGAGCATAACGACCGTGCCGTGAGGAGCTTTCCACGCACGTTAACGCCGGCTGTTTGCGGTTTGGTGACGGCCGCAGGTCTGCTCGATCTGCACGACCGCTTCACCCCGCTTGGCTGTCAAATTGCAGACCGCCCGCTCTCTGACGACACCGCATGGACCTCAAAAGTGGCTACCCGTTCTGGTCGATCCGCAACGGGTTGATGCGCGCCTATCCGCGCCTGGAACAAGACGCCCACTGCGAGGTCGCCATCGTCGGTGGCGGCGTCACCGCAGCCCTGATCGCGCACGAACTGCTCAAGCACGGGCACGATGTGGTGGTGGTCGAACAACGCGAGATCGGCTGGGGCAGCACCTCGGCCAGCACCGCCTTGCTGCAATACGAAATCGATACGCCGATGATCGAGTTGGCCAGGCAACACGGCATGCCGGCGGCCGCGCTCGCTTACAGCGCCTGTGCGCAAGCCATCCTCGACCTGCAAGGCCTGTGCAATACGCTGGGCGGCTGCGACTTCACCCGCCAGGACAGCCTGTATTACGCGAGCCGGGCACGCGATCTGAAGGAGTTACGCAGCGAGCTGAAGGCACGCCAGGCGCATGCCTTGCCGGTGGAGTGGATCGAGCGCGCGCCGCTATGGCACAACTACGGCGTACGCTCGGAGGGTGCGATCCTCAGCCGCCTGGCCGCCAGCGTCGACCCGTACCGGCTGTGCTATCGCCTGTTCGCCGAGTGCGAGCAGTACGGTGCGCGCATCTACGACCGCAGCACGATTGCCACGCTCGAACCTCACGACCAGCATGTGGCATTGCGCACCCAGGACGGTGTCAGCCTGCGCGCGCGCCACGTGATCATGGCTGCCGGTTATGGCAATCAGCAGTGGCTATCGCAACGCGTGGCGCGCAATCGCAGCAGCTACGCATTCGTGACCGATCCCTTGCACGACAGCGAGATGGGTGCGCTCAAGCACACCATGATGTGGGAAACCGCGCGTCCGTATCTGTACTTGCGCAGCACGCCGGATGGGCGCGTGGTGGCCGGTGGCGAAGACGACAACGTCGATCTCCCGGCACGTCGCGATGCGCGCGTCATGCGCAAGCTGAAGACCCTGCTGAAGAAGATCCGGCAGACGATGCCGGATGTGAGCTTGCGCCCGGTGTTTGCCTGGGGCGGCACCTTCGCCGAAACCGCAGACGGATTGCCGTTCTTCGGCACTCACCCTCAATACGGGCCGCGCGTGTCGTTCGCAATGGCCTACGGCGGCAACGGCATCACCTATAGCGCGATCGGCGCCGGGTTACTGCGCGCGCAACTGGAGGGCAGATCTCATCCCTTGTCCGAGTTGTTCGGGTTCTCGCGACTGGGCTGAACCCACCACGGCCACCACCCGTGGCCGTGCATCGCATAGTGATCGGCAGCCCGCTCCAGCGGATTGCGCACATGGATGCCGCCGCACAGGACATAGACCGGCAAGAACAGCGGCCCGAGCAGCATGTATTGATAGACGTGTGCACGTTCGTGATCGCCGAGACGCACCGGCGGATGCTGGCAGCGGCCGGCGGCATGCGCATAGGTGCTGCACTGCAGATCGAGCGAGGCACCCTTCAACAGGATCACGTTGCCCAGCGTCATCGCCCCGCCCGGCCCCCACGGCCAGGCGTGGAAGACCAGTGCCAGCTCCTGGCTGGACCAGTGCGGGCGTGCGCCGAAACAGCTGCCCACCGCACCGATCACGATGCCAAGCACGGTGTTGGGCAGCGTCCACAACGCGCCCAACACCTGCACTGCGGGCCACCCGCGCGGGGCGGACGTCAATCGGCCTGATTGGGGATCAGCAGCCACAGGATCAGATAGACCAGGATGCCAGGGAATGCGGCAGAAGCGATCGACACGATCACGAACAACACGCGCAGCAACGTGGAGCTCCAGCCGAGCCGGCGTGCGATGCCGCCGACAACGCCAGCAATCATGCGATCGTTGAGAGAACGGGACAGCGTGGTGCTGGTGGACATGGCAAGGCTCCTGCAAACGTTGCGTGTAGTCTAAAAAGACCGGCGACAGCGTGTGGTGATGGCGACGGCGGCATGCTTGATGGCAGGCGTCTGGATTGCGCTACCAAACATGCATCACGCGTTGCCGCCACGCTCCTGCAGCCAGCGATGGATCGCCACCGGCACTTCGCGCTGCGCACGCCCGGAGACGTAGATACCGATATGCCCGCCGCGAAAACTCAGCTCGCTGTAATCGTCGCTGCCGACCAGGCCACGTAGCGCGCGCGAGGCATCGGGCGGCACCAGGTGATCGTGTTCGGCGTAGATGTTCAGCACCGGCATGTCGACGGCCTGCAGATCTACCGCCTGCCCGCCGATGCTCACCTGCCCCGTCACCAGCCCATTGCGCTGATAGAACAGCTTGACGAACTCGCGGAAGGCTTCGCCGGCCAGGTCGGGCGAATCGAAGATCCACTTTTCCATGCGCAGGAAATCTTCCAGCGCCTGCTTGTCGTCGAGAATGTCGAGCAAGCCGACGTACTTCTGCAGATTCAGCCGGAACGGCTTGAGCATCAGGTAACTGGCGTTCATCAGATCCGCCGGCACGTTGCCCATCGTATCGACGAACAGGTCCACATCGACCATGCGCGCCCAGTTTGAGAGCATGTTGTCGGGGGTGTGGAAATCCACCGGCGTGACCATGGTGATCAGGTTGCGCACCTTGGGCCGTTGCAAGGCGGCGTAGCACAGCGAGAACGTGCCGCCCTGGCAGATGCCGAGCACATCGACCGCTTCCAGACCTGATTGCGCACGCAAATGGTCCACCGCGCCGTCGATATAGCGCAGCAGATAATCCTCGAGCGTGAGGTAACGTTCGGAGCGGTCCGGGTAGCCCCAGTCCAGCACATAGACGTCCTGGCCATGACTCAACAGGCCCTTGACCAGCGAGCGGTCGGCCTGCAGGTCGACCATGTACGGGCGATTGACCAGCGCGTAGACGATCAACAGCGGCGTCTTGGCCACCGGCGCCTGTTCGCCAACGAAGCGATACAGCACCACCTTGCCGTCGCGCCAGATTTCTTCGCGCTCGGTGACGCCGTAATCCACGTCTTCCACACCGGGCAGCAGCTTGAGCCCCTCGCGCAGCTTGCGCTGCATCGACAGGGTTTCCTGCATCAGGTCTTCGGCGCTGAATCCCAACGGGCCTTTCATGCCTGCGCTCCACGTGGCTTGCGTGCGGTCTGCTTGCCGGCGGGTTTGCCAGTGGCTGGCCTGGAGACCGGTTTCGAAGCGGTCGCTTGTTTGGCCGGAGACTTTTTAGCTGCGGTCTTTTTGACGGCGCTCGCTGCATGCGCTGCTTCGGACACTGCGCTCGCCTTGGACGACGACGCACGCTTGGCCGTGGCCGATGCCACCGGATCTGCTGCCGGCGCTGCCGCAGGTTTGCTCGCCGGGCTGGCTGCAGTGCGCAGCATCCGCCGCACCGCGCGCTCCAGCTCGGCAATGCGGCGATGCGCAGCATCCATCTCCGAACGGGTCGGCATGCCGAAGCGCTCGCTCATTTGCTCCACTTCTTCCTGCAGTGCGGCACGCAGGCGCATATGCGCGTTGGCAAAGCCGCCGTACACCTCGCGGAACCGGTCGGACAACGCAATGTCGGCGTAAGACTCTTCGGCCGCTTCGATCCACAGATCGAACAGGGCGCGCGCACTGGTCAGCTGGCTGCCGCTGCTTTCATGCTCGCCCAGCTTGGAGGTAAACCGGCCGAACGCCTGCTCGATGGCCGACTTGAGTTGTTCGCCATAGGCCTGCGACTGCGCCTGATAGTCCTGCTGCGCGCGTGCCAGCGTCTGCAGGCGCGCTTGATGATTGCGGTTCAAGCCGAATGCCGGCATCTGCAGCCAGGGCGCGTTTTCCTGCTGCCACTTTTCCAGGGTCTGCGCTGCCTGCTGCAGCCACGGATCGAACCCGCCCGGGCTGCCGCCGCGCAACGAGCCCAGCGTCCACTGCATCAGTTGTTCGCCCTGCCCTTGCACGGCCTGTCGCCAGGCATCGGAAACTTCGTTGGCCGAGGTATCGCGCCCGGCAAACTGCGCGGCCACCTGTTGCATGGTGCCGAACCAGTCGCCGGCCTGATTGCGGAAGCGGTCGATCGCCTCCTGCGCCTGCGGTGCGGCCTGGGTGGGCAACAACTGCGACCACCAGTCCATCGCCTTGCGCCAGTCCTGCGGTGCGTCCGTGCCCGGCCCCATGCCTGGAACCGCACCCGGCGGCGCAGCGGAGCCGGACTGGCCGTGGCGCATGGCATCTCCCCAGGCGTTCCAGTACTGGCGCGCCTTGTCTTCGTTGCCATTGTCCGAACCGCTGCTTGCCATCATCCCTTCCTGTGCCTGTTCACCGAGCCATCCTACCGCGTGTGTCCCGGCGTGCCGGTCAGGGTTTGGGAATACGCAGCGTCTTGCTGATCATCAGCGAGCCGGAGACCGCAAACAGCAGCACCAACGGATGCAGCTGCCACGGCCCGAGCTGCCACTGGCCCCACCACAGGCTTTGACCGATATGGCCACTGCTGGCGGCCACCGCAAGCAGGATCACCAGCAGCAGGCTGCTGGGAATCGGCGTGCCTTCGAAATACGGCACCTTGTCGGCTTCGCCTGCGATCTCTTCGGCGGTCACGTTGTAGCGCGCCAACCGGCTCACGCCGCAGCAGACGAAATAGCTCAGCACCAACCAGTCCCAGCCGCCGCGCATGCCGCAGGCATAGCCCAGCGCCGCCGGCGCCACGCCGAAGGAGATCACATCGGCCAGCGAATCCAGCTCGCGCCCCAGCGTTGAAGATGCCTTGCGCCAGCGCGCCACGTGCCCGTCCAGCGCATCGAAGACGAACGCCAGCGGAATCAGCGCCATGCCCAGCAGCAGGTCCCCGCGATGGCCTTCTTGCAGAAAGCGCATCGAGGCAAACACCGCACCGGTGCCGCAGAAGGCGTTGGCCAGGGTGAACCAGTCCGCGAGTTGGAAATCGCGCAGCATCGAGAAATGGCGTTTCATGCGCAGCCTGAGGTGATCGAGGCGCAAAGGGTAACGCGCGCGCGCCACGCAGGCGACCATTTCGCGGGACTCGGCTAGTCTGACGGACAGCGTTGCCGCCCTGGCCGCGCACGATTCCCGAGAAGGACACCCGATGCGCAGCATCCTGATCACCGGTGCAGGCAGCGGCATTGGCGCCGGCATCGCCACCGAGCTGGCCGTCGCTGGTCACCATCTGATCGTCAGCGATATGGACCTGGCGGCCGCAGAGCATACTGCGTGCGCTCTGCGCGACGCCGGCGGTTCGGCCGAAGCGCGCGCTGGCGCTGGACGTGACTGATGAAGATAGCGTTGTACGTGCGCTGGCCAACGCATCGCGCGCGCCACAAGTGCTGATCAACAACGCCGGCCTGCAGCACGTGTCCGCGCTGGAAGACTTCCCGATGCAGCGCTGGGCGTTGCTGGTGGAGGTGATGCTGACCGGCGCCGCACGGCTCAGCCGTGCAGTGTTGCCCGGTATGCGTGAAGCTGGCTACGGGCGCATCGTCAACATCGGCAGCATCCACTCGTTGGTGGCCAGCCCGTACAAGAGTGCGTATGTCGCGGCAAAGCATGGCCTGGTCGGGCTGGCCAAGGTCATCGCGCTGGAAACCGCCGACTGCGACATCACTGTCAACACGTTGTGCCCCAGCTATGTGCGCACGCCGCTGGTGGAGCGGCAGATCGCCGACCAAGCACGTACGCGCGGCATTGCCGAGGATGCGGTGATCCGCGATGTGATGCTCAAGCCGATGCCCAAGGGCGCCTTTATCGCGTACGACGAACTGGCTGGCACGGTCGCGTTCCTGATGTCGCATGCCGCGCGCAACATCACCGGGCAGTCGATCGCCATCGATGGCGGCTGGACGGCGCAGTAATCGCGACTGGCGAAAATTTCACCAGTCGACTTGACAGCCTTGCGCCGCAAGGCGCGTGCACAGTTGTCCACAGACTTGCGCAGCTTTCATCCACAGCGGATGTGGAGAAGTGCTCGGTGCGACAGCTGGGTTCAACGCAGCCTCGATAGGCGGGAAAAGACCACCCTCGCGCTCGCTAGCGGACCCACGCGCTCAGATGCGCGAGTACGTCCACGATTGCATACGCCCGTCGCGATACGGCATCACGCCATGGAACGGACGCGGGTCGCCGTCGAACACCAGCGGCAGGAAATTGCGGTCGCCTTCCCACATCGGCAGCTGCTCCATGCGATCGAGCGCTACCCACTCCAGCGTGCCCTCCGGGTTCGAGGCCTGCGGGGTGCCTTCGAAGCTGCGGATCAAAAACACGAAGCCCAGCCAGTCTTCGCCGTGCTTGCCGAAGCCGGGCCAACTGATGGTGCCGCGCAATTGCATCTGGCCGCATTCCACGCCCGCTTCTTCGCGGATTTCGCGGCGCATGCCGGCCAGCACGTCTTCATGCGGTTCCACCTTGCCGCCGAGCCCGTTGTACTTGCCCAGGTGCTGATCGCCGGGGCGGGCATTGCGGTGGATCATCAGGACCTGGCTGCCGTCCGGCGACAACAGGTAGCCAAGTGTGGCGACGATAGGGGTATAGGGCATGGCACGCGATCTGACACGAAGCACATCAGTATGACCGATGCGCCATCAACAGCGGACGCGTCGTCAACAACGAGTGGGCACGGCAGCGACGCGCCCGCTCAACCGATCTGCGAACCGGCGCGCGGCGGTGCAACGTAATCGTGATCCCGGCGCAGCGTGGCGACACCGTGACCGCGCTCGGCCAGATAGTCCAGCCACTTGCCCAGGAACGTATTCATGCGCATGCGGTGGCTGATCAGCTCGGCCGGCGGCGGGAACATGCCCATCACGTCCTGCCAGCGGCGGCCGACATAGCAATGCGTGGTTTCGGCCTGGCGCGCATCGCGGTACAGCCGCACATAGGCGGAAGGATCGGGTTCGCCGGTCACCGGGTCGCACAGGTCGTAGGTCAGCCGCAGCTCCACCGTATAGCGGTGGCACTCGATCACGTCCAAACGCAGATTCAGCCCATCGCCGATCGAAGACACATAGGAACCGGGAGCGAGGTCGGCCGGCGCGAACAGCCGGGTCAGGTGCTGGAAGTTTTCTGCGTACAAGCCCATCAGCCAGCCAAATCGGCTCAACTTGGGGATGCGTTCGAGTTTGCTCAGTGCTTGCGCCATAAACCGATCCTACACGCTGCGCTGCCGCACGGGCAGCATTGACGACTGCCCATCGGCAGGCCTACTTTATTCGAGTACTGTCCCGCCCGCTTGATTTCGCTTGGCTTGTCAGCAAGCCGTGAGCCGCGTCGCGGCAGCACCCGGATTGTGTGTGAACGCGCCGCCTGCTTGTCCAATCCCGAATCCCGCCCACCAATCCCGGCCTCAAAACATCTCGCGCTGCAGCCCCAGCGTGGACAACACCTTGCTGGAGATTTCCTCGATCGAGGTATTGGTTGTGCTCAAGGTGGGAATCCGCTCCATCTGGAACATGCGCTCGGCAGTGGCGACTTCACGCCGGCAGGTCTCCGCCGCGCTGTAACGCGAATTGGCGCGGCGCTCCTGACGGATCTGCTGCAGCCGCTCCGGGTCGATGGTCAGACCGAACAGCTTGCTGCGGTAGTTGCGCAAGCGCGGTGGCAAACGTTCGTTTTCCAGATCTTCTTCGGTCAACGGATAGTTGGCGGCGCGGATGCCGTAATGCAATGCCAGATAGATGCAGGTGGGCGTCTTGCCCGCGCGCGACACCGCGACCAGGATCACGTCGGCCTCGTCGTAATTGAGTGCGATGCCGTCGTCGTGGCTTAGCGCGAAGTTCATCGCATTGATGCGGCGGTGATAGGTCTCGAAGTCCACCATGCCGTGCGCGCGGCCCACCAGCGAGTGCCGCGGCGCATTGAGCTCGCGCTCCAGCGGCTCGATGAAGGGCGCGAACACATCCAGCATCAACGCGCCGCTTTCGGCCAGGATCATGCTCAACTGTGGATCGACGCACGAATTGACCACCACCGGGCGCACCTGGTACCGCTCGCCTGCGGCACGCACACGCAGCGCTGCATCGCGCGCTTTTTCTGCATCGTCAATGAACGACATGCGGTCGGTGACGAAGTTGAATCCGCTGAACTGCGTGAGCAGGCTATGCCCAATCGTTTCAGCGGTGATACCGGTTCCATCGGAGACGTAGAACACCGGTCGAATTGTTGACATCAAGGCCACCTCTTTGAACTGGTGTTCAAAACTTACGGGTTCATGCTTGTGCAGATTCCGCTGTGCACTGCATCATAGCGGCTTCTTCCTACGGTCGCGGCCATCCAGCCCGCTCGGGCGATGGCCTTACGGAGCATCGCGCTTGAACGAGAATATCCTGTGGTTGCATGAGCTACGCCTGGTCGATCTGGCCCGCGTAGGCGGTAAAAATTCCTCGCTTGGCGAGATGATTGGCAACCTGGCCGGGCTTGGCGTTTCGGTTCCCGGTGGATATGCGACCACTGCGGAAGCTTTCAAGGACTTCATCGCACACAACGATCTATCCAAGCGCATCTTCGACAAGCTGGCCACGCTGGATGTGGAAGATGTCACTGCGCTGACCATCGCCGGCAAGGAAATCCGCGGCTGGGTGATCGATGCGCCGCTGCAGCCCGAACTTGACCGCGACATCCGCACCGCCTACGAACAGCTGTGCGCCGAAAACGGCGGCGGCGAAGTGGCCGTGGCGGTGCGTTCGTCGGCCACCGCCGAAGATCTGCCCGATGCCTCGTTCGCCGGTCAGCAGGAAACCTTCCTCAACGTGACCGGCGCCGACGATGTGGTGCACAAGGTCAAGGAAGTGTTCGCCAGCCTCTACAACGATCGCGCGATTGCCTATCGCGTGCATCACGGCTTCAAGCACGAAGACGTGTTCCTCTCGGCCGGCGTGCAGTTGATGGTGCGCTCGGGCGTGGGTGCGGCCGGCGTGCTGTTCACCCTGGACACCGAATCGGGCTTCCGCGATGTGGTGTTCGTCACCTCCAGCTTCGGCCTGGGCGAAATGGTCGTGCAGGGCGCGGTCAACCCGGACGAGTTCTATGTCTACAAGCCCACGCTCAGCGCAGGCAAGCCGGCGATCCTGCGTCGCTCGCTCGGCAGCAAGGCGATCCGCATGGTGTATTCGGATGTGCCCGGTGAGCGTGTGCGCACCGAAGACACGCCGGTGGAACTGCGCAACACCTTCTCGATCAGCGACGAAGACGTGCAGGAGCTCTCCAAGCAGGCCCTGGTGATCGAAAAGCATTACGGCCGCCCGATGGATATCGAGTGGGCAAAGGACGGCGTCAGCGGCAAGTTGTTCATCGTGCAGGCGCGCCCTGAGACGGTGAAGTCGCGCAGTCACGCCACCCAGATCGAGCGTTTTTCGCTGGATGCCAAGGACGCCAAGATCCTGGTCGAAGGCCGTGCGGTCGGTGCCAAGATCGGTAGCGGCGTCGCACGCGTGGTGCGCTCGCTGGACGATATGAATCGCGTGCAGGCCGGCGACGTGTTGATCGCCGACATGACCGATCCCGATTGGGAGCCGGTGATGAAGCGCGCCTCGGCGATCGTCACCAACCGCGGCGGCCGCACCTGCCATGCGGCGATCATCGCGCGCGAGCTCGGTGTGCCGGCCGTGGTCGGCTCGGGCAACGCCACCGACATGATCAGCGATGGCCAGGAAGTCACGGTCAGCTGCGCAGAAGGCGATACCGGCTTCATCTACGACGGCCTGCTGCCGTTCGAGCGCACCACCACCGATCTGGGCAACATGCCGCCTGCCCCGCTCAAGATCATGATGAACGTGGCCAACCCGGAGCGTGCGTTCGACTTCGGTCAGCTGCCCAATGCCGGTATCGGTTTGGCGCGTCTTGAAATGATCATCGCCGCGCATATCGGCATCCATCCCAATGCACTGCTGGAATACGACAAGCAGGACGCAGATGTTCGCAAGAAGATCGACGCCAAGACCGCCGGTTACGGCGATCCGGTGAGCTTCTACATCAACCGCCTGGCCGAGGGCATTGCCACGCTGACCGCCTCGGTGGCGCCCAACACGGTGATCGTGCGGTTGTCGGACTTCAAGTCCAACGAGTACGCCAACCTGATCGGCGGCTCGCGTTACGAGCCGCATGAAGAGAACCCGATGATCGGCTTCCGCGGCGCCAGCCGTTACGTCGACCCGTCCTTCACCAAGGCGTTCGCGCTGGAGTGCAAGGCGGTGCTGAAGGTGCGCAACGAGATGGGCCTGGACAACCTCTGGGTGATGATCCCGTTCGTGCGCACGCTGGAAGAAGGTCGCAAGGTGATCGAGGTGCTGGAGCAGAACGGCCTGAAGAAGGGCGAGAAAGCCCGGCCTGAAGATCATCATGATGTGCGAACTGCCGTCCAACGCGCTGCTGGCCGATGAGTTCCTGGAGATCTTCGACGGCTTCTCGATCGGCTCCAACGATCTGACCCAGCTGACATTGGGCCTGGATCGCGATTCCTCGATCGTGGCGCATCTGTTCGATGAGCGGAATCCGGCGGTCAAGAAGCTGCTGTCGATGGCGATCAAGTCGGCGCGCGCCAAGGGCAAGTACGTCGGTATCTGCGGCCAGGGGCCGTCGGATCACCCGGAACTGGCCGAGTGGTTGATGCAGGAAGGCATCGAGTCGGTGTCGCTGAATCCTGACACCGTGGTCGACACCTGGTTGCGTCTGGCCAAGTTGAAGAGCGAGAGCTGATGGGAATGTTGGGTGTGGTGTGGGCGGCGGCTGCAGGAGCAGTCGCCGCAAAGCCGGCAGCGGCGGCCACCAAGGTGGCGGAGCCGGCGTTCAATTGGGCCAACATCCCGTGGGCGCAGTACGCGCTCAATTGGGGGCTGGCGCTGCTGATCGTGGTGGTCGGCATGTGGCTGGCCAAACAGCTCAGCCAGTGGCTGCATCGTGCGCTGACCCGCGCGCGTATCGAGATCACGCTGACCAACTTCCTGCGCAACGTGTTGTATGCGTTGTTGCTGGTACTGGTCTTCGTGAGCGCGTTGAGCAAGATCGGCGTGCCGCCAACCTCGCTGATTGCGGTGCTGGGCGCGGCCGGTCTGGCGGTCGGTCTGGCGTTGAAGGACTCGCTGTCCAACATCGCCGCAGGCGTGATGCTGATCGTGCTGCGACCGATGCGCGATGGCGACCATGTCGTGATCGCAGGCCAGGAAGGCATCGTGGACGAGATCCGGATCTTCCAGACCCGGCTGCGCTCATTCGACGAACGCATGACCACCCTGCCCAACAGCACGATCACCACCTCACCGATCGTCAACTACAGCACCCTGCCCAACCGTCGCCTGGAAGTGACCGTGGGCGTGGGCTATGGAGACGATCTGAAAAAAGCCCAACAGCTGTTGCTGCAGATCGCCAAGGAGAATCCGAACCTGCTGGATTCGCCCGCACCATTCGTGCAGGTCACCAACCTGGGCGAAAGCACGGTGGATCTGATGTTGTTTGCGTATGCCACCAACGGCAACTTCGGCGCGGCCAAGAGCACCACGCTGGAGCAGATCCGCAACCAGCTGCTGGAAAACGGGCTCAATATCCCGTACCCGCAGCGCGACCTGCATGTGTATCACCACGATGCCGACGGCAAGCCGATCTCGGATCTGCTGCTGAAAGGCATCGCCGACGATGGCGATGTGAGCAAGGGGCCGTCGTTGGCGCGTTGAGTGCGTTTTCGCGTGTAAAGCAATCTGTCATGCAAAAGGCCGCATCCAGTGATGCGGCCTTTTTGTTGTGTGGCGTCTCTGGCCCCTGCTGCATCGAACAGATGAGTCTGAAGATACGCAATTTCCAAGTCGCAACGTTCGCTGCACACCAGTCGCAGCACGCCGTCGGCGTGCCGCGAACCAGTGCCGCCCTTATCCCTGCGCGCCACCCTGGTTTGCACCACCCAACGCGCCCATGAACTGGCGATAGTGGCGTAGCTCGTCGATCGAATCGCGCACGTCGCTCAGCGCGGTATGCGCCGAGCTCTTGGCAAACCCATTGGCCACCGTCGGCGCCCAGCGCCGTGCCAGCTCCTTGATGGTGGACACATCGAGATTGCGGTAGTGAAAGTAGCGCTCCAGGCGCGACATCTGCCGGTGCAGGAAGCGGCGATCCTGGCAGATCGAGTTGCCGCACATCGGCGAGGCGCCGGCGCGGATCCATTCGCTCAGGAACGCAACGGTCTGCGCTTCGGCCTGCGCATGGGTGACCTGGCTGTCGAGCACGCGTTGCCACAGGCCCGAACGGCGATGCTGATTGCGGTTCCATTCGTCCATCGCTTCGAGTTTTTCCAGCGGGTGGGCGATGGCCAGTTCCGGCCCCTCGGCAAGCACGTTCAACTGCGCATCGGTCACGATGGTGGCGATCTCGATGATGGAGTCGCGATCGGTATCCAGCCCGGTCATTTCCAGATCGATCCAGATCAGTCGGTCGTTGCCCGCAAGGTTGTCTGCCATATCGCCGTCCTGTGGAGGGCCGTCGCCGGCCAGATGCTGAAGGGCGCGCATCATACCGCGGCCGCGCCGCTCAGGGCGCGAGGGGCGGCTTGCCACGCTTGGCCCTGAAGTAATTGGTCAGCCGCAGGCTCGCTTCTGCTGCAAGCACGCCGCCGCTGACCTGCACGCGATGATTGTGACGCGGGTCGGCCAACAGGTCGAACACGCTGCCGCAGGCGCCGGTCTTGGGGTCGCTGGCGGCGAACACCACCCGCGCGATACGCGCATGGATCATGGCCATCGCACACATCGCGCAGGGCTCCAGGGTGACGTACAAGGTGCAGCCGATCAGCCGGTGATTGGCCAGCCGGCGGCCGGCCTCGCGCATGGCCATGATTTCGGCATGCGCGGTAGGGTCGTGGCTGGCGATATTGAAGTTCCAGCCTTCGCCCAGCACGTTGCCATCGGCATCGACCAGCAACGCACCCACCGGGATCTCGTCATAGTCGCGCTCGGCACGCTCGGCCAGTTGCAAGGCGCGCTGCATCCATTGCTGGTCGATCGGCGACTGCGCCGCGTCGAAGGGCATCTCCACCGATGTGCTCACGCGGCGCTGCCGCACTGGCGATCCAGGAAGGCGGCGAACGCAGCAACGGTGGCTTCGCTGACATGGTGCTCGATGCCCTCGGCATCGCGGCGCGCGGTAGCCTCGTCGATGCCCAGGGCCAGCAGGAAGCGCTCGACGATCTGGTGGCGCTGCCGGCTGGACGCGGCCAGCGCCTCGCCGGCCGGGGTCAGGAACACGCCGCGGTACGGACGCTGCACCACCCAGCCATCGCGCACCAGCCGCTTGAGCATCTTGGCCACGGTCGGCTGGGCCACGCCCAAACGCGCGGCGATATCGACCTGGCGCGCTTCGCCACCGTCGACCAGCAGATCGGAGATCAGCTCCACATAGTCCTCGACCAACTCGGCGCGGCGCGCTTCGCGCACCTGACGGAAGCTTTCCATATGCACCTGCGCATCGATCAACACCGGCGCGGCGGCTTCCTGTTCTTCGCTCTTGCCCACCCTCTTCCTCATCATCACGTCCGGCGCCAGTGCCGGTCTGCGTAGTGTGAAGCACGCCGCCGATCATTACGATTGAGATTGCCAATGCTCAACAGAATAGCAGTTGCTATATCATCGCTCCGATTCCTCGCCGATGCCGTCTCGCATGTCCGCCGACACCCTCTCACCTACCCATTCGCCCCACCCTGCGCCGCAGCCCGCCAACGGTGGTCTGGGCGATCACCACGCCAGCGTCGCCGTGCCCAAGGGAGGCCACTGGTGGTTCCGCTTGCTGGCGTTCCTGGGGCCGGGCTACATGGTGTCGGTGGGTTACATGGACCCGGGCAACTGGGCCACCGATCTGGCCGGCGGCTCGCAGTTCGGCTATCTGCTGTTGTCGGTGATCCTGCTATCCAACGTGATGGCGATCGTGTTGCAAGCATTGTCGGCACGCTTGGGTATCGCGACGGGGCTGGATCTGGCGCAGGCCTGCCGGGCGCGCTACCCGCGCGGGGTGAATCTGGCGCTGTGGGGATTGTGCGAGCTGGCCATCATCGCCTGCGATCTGGCCGAGGTGATCGGCACTGCCATCGCATTGAAGTTGTTGTTCGGCATTCCGCTGACCCTGGGCGCGATCATCACCGCGGTCGATGTGGTGTTGGTGTTGTTGCTGATGAACCGCGGTTTTCGCGCGCTGGAAGCGTTCGTCATGGCCTTGCTGCTGATCATCTTCGTGTGTTTCGGTATCCAGATTGCGCTGGCTGCGCCACCGATTGCGGCGGTGTTGGGCGGCTTCATTCCGCGCGCGCAAGTGATCACCGATCCGCAGGCCTTGTATCTGGCAATCGGCATCATCGGTGCGACGGTGATGCCGCATAACCTGTACCTGCATTCGTCGATCGTGCAGACGCGTGCGTATCCGCGCACCGATGTGGGGCGCAAGTCGGCGTTGCGCTGGGCGGTGACCGACAGCACCGTGGCCTTGATGTTCGCGTTGTTCATCAATGCCTCGATCCTGATTCTGGCAGCGGCGGTGTTTCATGCGCAGGGCCGCACCGATGTGCAGGAGATCGAACAGGCACATGCGCTGCTGGCGCCGATGCTGGGGGTGGGTCTGGCCTCGACCTTGTTTGCGGTCGCACTGCTTGCTTCGGGCGTGAACTCCACGGTGACTGCGACGTTGGCCGGGCAGATCGTGATGGAAGGCTTTTTGCAGTTGCGGCTGCCGCCATGGCTGCGCCGCTTGTTGACCCGCGGTATCGCGATCGTGCCGGTGGTGATCGTGACCTGGCTGTACGGCGAAGCCGGCACTGCGCGGCTGCTGGTGCTCAGCCAGGTGGTGTTGTCGATGCAGCTGCCGTTTGCGGTGATCCCGCTGGTGCGCTTCGTGTCGGATCGTCAATTGATGGGGGCGCTGGTGGCACCGGTGTGGCTGGTGCGCATCGCCTGGGTGATCGCTGCGGTGATCGTTTGTTTGAACATCAAGTTGTTGTGGGATACCGCTCTGCAGTGACCGGCGATGTCGGTTGAGGCTGAGCGAGCCTCATCGACTCGCCATCCATTCCAAGCGCGTGCGCGATCGCCTGCACGATGCACGCTCTTGCCGCACGACTGAGCCTGCTTGACCAACGCGTTTAACAGCTGCCACTTGCTTTGATCGACCAGATCACAGTCAGCCAGCACCACGGCGACAGTGCGCACGCGTGTGCAATCTGCTTGCTGCTCGCGCGGGTCTACTGAGTGGATGCACCGGTGTGTCCACGGCCTGCGCTGCATTCGCGACGCGCTTCGCAGAGACAGCCATGACGCTTCACGCTGTCACGCGACGCCCGGGATGCATGCCCTCGCCCACAGGAGTGTTTATGCATCCGTTCGAGCCCACTCCGGCCGACGCCGGACGCCGCAGCTTTCTCATCTCCAGCACGGCCGCCGTGGCAGCGTTGTCCCTGCCCGCTCTCGCCAATGCCGCCGCAGCCGTGCGCGCACCTCCCTCCACACTGCCCCACCCGACCAACAACGGAGTCAACCCGATGTCCAATTTCGTCACCCGCCCCGACGGCGCCAACATTTTCTACAAGGATTGGGGCAAGGGCCAACCGGTCGTGTTCTCGCACGGCTGGCCGCTCAGCGCAGATGCCTGGGATGCGCAGATGCTGTTCATGGGCCAACACGGCTTCCGTGTGATTGCGCACGATCGTCGTAGCCACGGTCGTTCGACCCAGACCTGGGACGGCAACGACATGGACACCTACGCCGACGATCTGGCTGCGGTGATCGAAAAGCTGGATCTGAAAGACGCGATCCTGGTCGGGCATTCCACCGGCGGTGGCGAAGTGGCGCATTACGTGGGCCGCCATGGCAGCAAGCGTGTGGCCAAGGTGGTGCTGGTTGGCGCGGTGCCACCGCAGATGGTCAAGAGCCCGACCAATCCGGGCGGCCTGCCGCTGAGCGTGTTCGACGGCATTCGCGAAGGCGTGGCCAAGGACCGTTCGCAGTTCTATCAGGATCTGACCACGCCGTTCTTCGGCGCCAACCGTGACGGCAACAAGGTCACCCAGGGCATGCGCGACTCGTTCTGGCTGCAGGGCATGCTGGGCGGCCACAAGGGCCAGTACGACTGCATCAAGGAATTCTCCGAGGTCGATTACACCGCCGATCTGAAGAAGATCGATGTGCCGGCGCTGGTGGTGCATGGCGACGATGACCAGATCGTGCCGATCGATGCATCCGGCAAGTTGTCGGCCAAGATCATCAAGCACGCCGAACTGAAGATCTATGCCGGTGCGCCGCATGGTCTGCCGGTCACCCATGCCGACCAGTTCAGCAAGGATCTGCTGGCGTTCGCAAAAGCCTGATCTGTTTTGAATCGCTGAGAGAAGGCCGGCTTGTGAGAGCCGGCCTTTTTCTTGGCGATACTGAGGTTGTACTTAAAAGCAGCTAACACAACCTAGCGAGCGGTCGTGAGGTGGGTGCGGACGACGCGTGGGAACTACCGTGTACGAGTGGTACCTGCCGATTTCGAGCATTGTTCGCACTCGCATGGCAGTGAGCGCAGCAGTTTTGTTAGCCGCAGTTTATTGGATGCATTTTATTGGATGCTGTCACAAGCCTAGTTGGTCGAGCGCGCGGTGCCCTCGCCGCTCGCGGGACACGCCGCAAGTACGTCCGTGTAGGCTCGGTGGCGGCATCCATGCCGCCACACGGTCCCGTAATCGGCAAGGACACCGCACCAGACAGTTTGCTGGTTGCTTTGAGAAGAGCTACGCACACCAACCATCTTGACTGGTCCTTGCCCGCCCACCGTCGCGGGACCTTACGCGGCATGGATGCCGCGTAAGAGCCTACACGGACGTACTTGCGGCGTGTCCCGCGACGGTGGGCGGGCAAGGGCCCTGCAGCAAACCCGCAAATCAGCCGCCCTGCAGCGAAGACCCAGATCATCCGCTCCGCAACAGACCGGCATGAAGTAATTTTTTCAGCCGCTCCAACACATCAATTCGACATCATTGATTCGTCAGTGCATCTGCGTCACCAGCGCCTATCACACACCGTGCTGAGTTAACGCAGCACCCAATCGGCCAGCAAAACCCCGCCACTCATCGCGACCACCAACAACGCGCCGGTCAGGCGTGGCGGCGCCGGCAACGGCAGATCCAGCAGCCGGCAACCAATGCCAATTACCAATGCGAGCAGTACGCCAAGCAATGCCAGGCTCATCCTTCGCCATGCCCCGCAACGCGGCCGCTGGGCCCGCCGCAATGCATCAGGTTGCGCGCGACACGGCGGGCCAGAAAGCGGTCGGCCAATGCGTAGCCGCAGGTCATCGCCAGCACCAGCAGCGCGCCTACAAAGGCTGTCGGTGCAGGCGATGGAATGCCCGCCGCACGGCAGCCGCAGCCGATTGCCACACCCAGCACAACACCGCTGATGAATTTCCAGTCCACGGTCATCAGATATCCGAATGCGCATGCGGCGGCACCGCCACGCCGCCGCCACCGACAAAATGCCGCACCACCGGCGCACGCTCGCCTTGATGCAAAGCGCGGATCCGCTCCTGCAACTGGCGGTCGTCGCCGGTAACGCGTTCGTGCTGGCGCAAGTGCTCCAGCCACGAGGCAACGATGAAATATTCAAGCTGCACGCCAGGCGTTGCGGCGTCTTCGGCCACGCCCCAGACCACTGCGCCATCGCGGCGGCGGGCGTTGCCGAGTTGCGTCATCAACTGGATGAACGCGGTGCGTGCATCTGCGGCAATGCGGTATTCCACTGTCACCAGCACCGGGCCGCGATCGTGTTCGACCGTGTCCGATTGCGCAGGCGTGGGCCAATGTCCCCCGGGTGCAAGGTCCAGCTGTTCGGTGCCGGCAATGCGCGCGCGCTTGACCAGCACCGCCGCAATCACCGCACCAACGGCTGCGATCTGCAGCGCAGTGGCAATCGAGGTGCGTTGCGCCAACGCCCCCCACAGCAACGAGCCACCGGCCATGCCTGCAGAAAACACCACGATGTACAACGACAGCGCACGCGCACGCACCCATGCCGGCACCGACGTTTGCGCGGCGATCTGCAGCGACGACAGCACGGTGATCCAGGCCAGTCCATTCACCACCATCACCACGCACAACACGCCGATCTGGCGCGACAACGCGAGCCCCAGCAGCGATGCCGCGCACACCAAGGTGGCGATGAATACCAGCAGATCGCGGTCGTAACGCGCGCGCAGCCGCGGCAACAGCAATGCGCCACTGATCGCACCGATCCCGATGCAGCCCAGCAAGATGCCGTAACTGCCCGCGCCCAATTGCATCTCGCGGCGCACCACCAAGGGCAACAATGCCGTCAGCGCGCTGGCAAACAAAAAGAATCCGCCGGCCTTGATCAACACTGCCTGCAGCACACCGGCACGCGCGGCGTAACGCAAGCCGGCGCGCAGGCCGGCGCCAAAACTCTCCGGTGGCAACGCCGAGGCATGCGTATCGCGGCGCCAACGCCACACTACCCACAGCATCAATCCGAAGGTGAGCCCATTGAGCAGGAAGGCCCATGGCGGGCCGAACTGCGCCACGATCAGGCCGCCGATCGCCGGGCCGATCGAGCGTGCGATGTTCATTCCAATCGAGTTGAGCGCTACTGCCGAGGCCAGCATCGGGCGCGGCACCAGCTCCGACACGATCGCCGCCTGCGCCGGCATCGCCATCGCCGCGCCGGTGCCCATCGCAAAGGTCAGGCCCACCAGCACCCAGGGGGTGAGCAACTGCAGATGCGACAGCAGTGCCAACATGCCGGCCACCAGCAACATCCACGCTTGCGTGAACATCAGATAGCGGCGCCGGTCGACGATGTCGGCCAGGGTGCCGGCCGCCAGCGCAAACAACACCACCGGCAAGGTGGTGGCCGATTGCACCGCCGCCACCATCAACGGCGAGCCGGTCTGTTCGGCCATCACCCACGAAGCGGCGACATCGTTGATCCAGGTGCCGATGTTGCTGCCCAGGATCGCCAGCCACAACGCACGGAAGACCGGCTCGCGCAGCGGCGCCCAGGCACCGCCATCGGCAGGTGCAGCGGAAGAAGTCATTGCGGCCAAGCTCCAGGCAGTGGGATGAAACAGGCGATGCGGCGGCATGCGCAACGCACGCCAGCGCACCATGGCAGCGGCATCAGAACGCGAAACATGCGCAGCCCAATGCACCCCAGAAACTACGCAGATCGTCAGACGGTGCAGCGTGCTGCGCCGCGTGGCGATGTGCGCCATGGGTGTGACAGCCGTGGCCGTGCACATGCGTGGCACCGGCAAGCCCGATAACCACACCACCAACGTGATAGCCGCCGAAACGGTTGACCGGCGACCAGTCCGGCATGGCAGGTGGCAGGGTCGGCGCCAGCACGGCAAAGTCGCCAGCGCCATGCACCACGCGCCCGCCCAACACGGTCAGCACGCTGGTGATGTCGGCGATGGCGGCATCGTCGACGTGCAGGTAATCGTCCGACAACACGATGAAGTCGGCCAGCTGCCCCACCGCCAACGTGCCCTTGTTGGCCTCGTCGCCGGAGAACCACGCACTGCCCTGCGTCCACAATCGCAAGGCCTGTTCGCGATCGAGCAGATTCTCCTCGCCATACAAGGCCAGCCCGCCTACGGTGCGGCCGGTGACCAACCACGACAGCGCCACCCACGGGTTGTAACTGGCAACACGCGTGGCATCGGTGCCGGCACCGACCGGTACCCCGGCGGCCAGCATGCGACGCACCGGCGGTGTGTGCCGTGCGGCTTGCACGCCATAGCGTTCGACGAAAGCCTCACCTTGATAGGCCATGCGGTGTTGCACGGCGATGCCGCCATTCAAGGCGCGGATGCGATCGATATTGCGCGGGGTGATGGTCTCGGCGTGATCGATGAACCAGTGCAGGCCATCGAACGGAATCTCCGCATTGACCTTTTCGTAGACATCGAGAATGCGCCCGATGCTTTCGTCGTAGGTGGCATGGATGCGGAACGGCCAACGCTTTTCCACCAACAGCCGCACCACCTGTTCAAGCTCCGGCTCCAGTTCCGGCGGCAACTCCGGACGCGGCTCGCTGAACTGCTCGAAGTCGGCCGCAGAGAACACCAGCATTTCACCAGCACCGTTGTGACGTAGCAGATCGTCGCCCTTGCGTACCGGCATCATCTCGGTCCAGCCACGGAAGTCATCGACCTCCTTGCCCTTGTTCTGGGTGAACAGGTTGTAGGCGATGCGCACGCTCAGTTGATCGGCTGCATGCAACTGCTCGATGACCTGATAGTCCTCGGGATAGTTCTGGAAACCGCCGCCGGCATCGATCACCGAGGTGATGCCCAGCCGGTTGAGTTCGCGCATGAAGTGGCGCGTGGAGTTGGCTTGGTATTCCAGCGGCAAGCGCGGGCCTTTGGCCAGACTTGCGTACAGGATCAGCGCGTTGGGCTTGGCCAATAGCAGGCCGGTGGGATTGCCGAGTTTGTCGCGTTCGATACGCCCGCCCGGCGGATCCGGTGTCTGCTTGTCGTAGCCGCAGGCGCGCAGCGCGGCGCGATTGAGCAAGGCGCGGTCGTACAGATGCAGCAGAAATACCGGCGTGTCCGGTGCGATCGCATTGATCTCATCCAATGTGGGGAGACGTTTTTCGACGAATTGATGCGCGGTGAAACCGCCGACTACGCGCACCCATTGCGGCGCAGGCGTGCGATCGACCTGCGCCTTGAGCATTGCCATCGCATCGGCCAGCGAACGCACGCCGTCCCAGCGCAACTCCAGGTTGTAATTCAGCCCGCCGCGGATCAGATGGGTATGGCTATCGTTGAGGCCGGGCAGCAGGCGTCGACCCTGCGCATCAATGACGCGTGCGCCCTTGGCTAGCGCCATGACGTGTGCATCGTCGCCGACCGCGACGATGCGTCCATCGGCCACCGCAATTGCGCTGGCAATGGGCTGGCGCGGATCCAGTGTGGTGATGCGCGCATTGCGAACGACAAGATCGACCATGTCAGCTGCCTTGGAAGTCGGCGAGGTGGCGGCAGACACGACACCCGGGAGTGCAGCAACCGCGAGGCTGGCCGCAGCGCCCTGCAGCAGTTGACGTCGTCCGGCATCGTGTGAAGGGTTGTTGCTCATCTGGCGACGCGCCTGCGCCATCCATCCAGCGACCAGTCGCCGCCACCGGTGCCGATCAGTGCCAGCAAGACCAGCAGCCACATCAGCGGATACTCCATGCCGCCGTGCATCCAGAACCAGCCGTTGGGCACTGCCAACACCACGGTGATGGCGATGAACAACGCGGCAAGCATCGCACTGGCGCGCGTCCATGCACCGAGCAAGACCGCACCACCGGACAAGGTCTGTACCAGTGCCAACACCAGCGGCAACGGTGCCGCTGCAGGAAAGCCAAAGTGCTGCAATTCACCGGCGAAGCCGACCAGGCCCGGACCACCGAACCACCCCAGCAACTTGCCTAATCCATGCGGCAACAGAAAGCCGCCACCGGCGAGGCGCAGCAGCAACAGCGCAGCTGCCTGGCCGGCAGTGCCGCGCAGCAGAGAGCGGTTCAATGCCCGCCTTCCTGCGCGCCGAACATCGTCTTGGCGTACTGGATGCCGATGCCGTAGCCGCCGGCATGTGCGCGTGCGATCCCGGTGGTCAGCTCATAGGTCTCACCGCGCGCCCAATCGCGCTGCAATTCCAGCAGGTATTGCACGCTGGTGATCGGCGCGGCGCCGGCCTGCAGCATGCGCGTAACCGCGCGTTCGTGCGCTTCATCGCTGACATCGCCGCAGGCATCGGTGATGACGTAGACCTCAAACCCTTGTTCGATCGCCGACAGCGTCGGGCCGACGATGCACACGCTGGTCCACAGCCCGGCCATCACCAGCCGCTGCTTGCCGATGGCGTTGACGCGGTCGATCACGGCAGGATCTTCCCAGGCATTCATGCTGGTGCGGTCGTACACCGGCTCGCCGGGAAAGATCTCCGGCAGCTCGGGAAACAACGGACCGGAGAAAGATTTTTCCGCCACGGTGGTCAGGATCACCGGCACCTTGAAGCCTTTGGCACCCTTGGCAATCAGCGCCACGTTATTGCGCAGCGCGGAGATGTCGATGGTGTGGGTCGCGAAGGCCATCTGCGATTGATGGTCGATCAGGATCAGGGCGTGATCGCCGGGCGACAGCAGGCGTGTGCCGGGAACTGCAGTAGCGGTGCTCATGGGTGATGCTCCAGGGAGGTTGAAAACGCGTGGCCGCCGCGTACTTGCGCACGCGATGTGGTCAACGCAGCGCAGGCATCCATCGCGTCTTGCGCGGCAAAGCGCGCCGGTGTGCAGCCGGTGGCATGCCGAAAGCTGCGCACGAAGTGGCTCTGATCGAAGAAGCACAGATCGGTGGCGATCTGGCTGATGCTGTGGCGCCTTTCGCGCAGCAACACCTGTGCACGTTCGATGCGGCGACCACGCAGGTATTCCATCGGGCTGGCACCCACCACCTCGCGAAACACGCGTGCGAAATGGAAGCGGCTCATACACGCCGCACCCGCCAATTGCGCCACGCTGATGGGTTCGCACAGATGCGTGTCGATGTAGTGCATGGCTCTGGCCACCGCACGCACACGTGGGGCAGTCGGTTGGTTGACGCATGCACTGTGCGCATCGGGGCGAGCGGCGGCGATCAGACCTGCCATGCGGCGTCTCCGGCGGGGAATGACCTCATGGTGAGGTCAGGTGCCGTCGCGCCCTACCCCTGATGGTGAGTCAAATCGCTCACTCTTTCGGGGGTATCGGTCGACGTGCTCGGCAGTAGAGAACCCAGACAACCGATCACAACCGCATCGCCAACCTGCACGTTACGCCGCCCATCACCACAATCGCCCCGCCCTATAGTTGCGTACAGCGCAGCGCACCCGGCGTTAAAATCCAGCCGTGCCGAATCTCGCTCTCTAGTAGCACCTACTCGAATTCGATCCACACGTCGCTCCCCCGAAAGAGGTGTTGGTGCTTGCCCTGATCTCGCCCGACAATGCCGCGATGCCGCATGCGCCCGCTATTCGATCCTCTTCGCTGCTGCGCCTGTGCATCGCGCTGGCGGCGTTGGCGTGCTGTGGCAGCAACTTGCTGTGCGCACCGGCCTGGGCAAGCGCGATCGCCTCCACGCGCGACGGATTGCTGCAGTTCCACCACACCGCGTGGAGCACCGAGCGCGGTGCGCCGGCCGATATCTGGGACATCCAGCAGGCCGACACCGGCCCGTTGTGGTTGGCCACCGGCTTCGGACTGTTCCAGTTCGATGGCCAACACTTCGCGCGGCAGCCGCCGCCCGACGGCGAAGCCTATGCCTCGCACAACATGACCACGCTGGCGCTGACGCAGGACAACAGCGCCTGGATCGGCTATTTCAACGCCGGCATCGACCGGATGGCGGACGGCCACCTCACCCACTTCGCACCCGGCAAGGACCTGCCGGCCGGCATGGTGTTCCGGATCGAGCGCGATGGCAGCGGGCGTCTGTGGGCGGCCATCGATGGCGGGTTGTGCTGGTTCGACGGGCAACGTTGGCAACGCGCCGGTATGGCTTGGGGCTATGCAGCCACCCGCGCGCAATGGCTGTTGCGCGATCGCCGCGGCGTGCTGTGGGTAAGCGATGGCGCGCAGATTCTGCTGCTGCGGCCCGGCGCCAAACGTTTCGAGCCCAGCGGCCAGCGAATCGGCCATTTCGTCACCATGACCGAGAGTCCCGATGGCGCGATCTGGGTGGCCGATCCGTATCGCGGCGTGTTTGCGCTGACCGACGCGCACGGCCAGGTGCTGCCCGCAGCGGTACGCGCACAGCCGCAGTTTCCCGGCCTGTTTGCGCACCGCATCCGCTTCACCCGCGACGGTGCGTTGTGGGGCAGCGACTACGCGGCGCGCGGGCTGTTCCGCATCGCATCGCCGGCGTCGCCCGCCGGTGCTGGAACGCTTCGACACCATGCAGGGCCTGACCTCGACCACCGCCGGCCCGCTACTGGAAGATCGCGAAGGCAATCTGTGGGCCGGCACCAATCTGGGCCTCAACCGCTTCCGTCATCGCGCGTTGCTGCCGCTTGCGCCGCTGTTGCCGGGTCAGGCGATGGCGGTGGCGCTCTTCACCACCACGCCCAGCCAGACCGCAGCACCGCTGCTGGCGACCTTTCGCGACGGTCGCCTGCAGGCGTTGACGCGCGATCGCGTCGAACGTTTGCAGCACGGTGCGTCTGTCGCGGTGCTGGACGTCCCGGCGACCGCCAGCGGCTGGGTGCTGGGCAGGCACGACCTGTTACGGCTTCAAGCAGGCCGCGGGCAAGCAGTGCCGCTGCCACATGCATTGTCGGCCGGGTCGGTACGCGCCCTGGTTGTCGATGCGCACAACCATCCATGGATCTGCACCGAAGCCGATGGAGCCTTCCGGTTCGACAGTGGCCTCTGGCAACCCATCGCCAGCCTGCAGGACACGCCATGTTCGGTGCTGGCCAACAGCAGCGATGGCGGCATGTGGGTGGGTACCGTCACGGGCGAACTGCGCATGTTGCGCGGCACGCAGGTCCACCGATACAGCGCGGCCGACGGCTTGTCGGTCGGCCCGATCACCGCCGTGCTGCAACGCGGCTCGCTCACGCTGGTGGCTGGCGAAACCGGGCTTGCGGTGTTGGGCGAAGATGGCCGCTTTCGGCAGGTACCCGACCAGGCCACTGCGCTACTGCAAGGCATCACCGGCATCGCGCAGGACCGCCGCGGCACGTTCTGGTTGAACGGCAATCGCGGCGTGGTGCACCTCGGTCGGCAAGCGCTGCTGACCAGCCTGCGCACCGGCGTGGCCAGCCCGGCACTGCACCTGTACGACATCATGGATGGCCTGCCGGGCGTCGCCCAGCAGGCCACGCCGGTGCCCACCGCACTTGCCGCCGACGATGGGTTGCTCTGGTTCGCCACCAATCAGGGCCTGGCCTGGCTCGATCCCGAACAGACCTACCGCAATCCGATCGCACCGGCGGTGTTCATCACCCAGGTAGTCGCCAACGACCGGCCCTATCCGCGGCAGGACGGCCTGCAACTGCCAAAATGGACCGATCGCCTGCGCATCGGCTACGACGCCATCAGCCTCACCCGCCCCGAACGCGTGCGCTTCCGCTACCGGCTGGAGGGCGTGGACGCGCAATGGCAGGACGCCGGCAATCGTAACGAGGCGTTCTATACCAATCTCGCTCCGGGGCATTATCGCTTCCACATTGCCGCAGCCAACAACGACGGCGTATGGAACGAACGCGGCGATACGCTGGACTTCGTCATTGCCGCGGCGTTCGTGCAGACCTGGCAGTTCAAGCTCTGCTGCGCGCTCGCGGTGCTGCTGGCGTTGGGCATCGCCTGGCGCATGCGTACCCGCCACGTCGCCGGCCGCTTGCGTGCGCGCCTGGAAGAGCGTTATCGCGAACGCGAGCGCATCGCCCGCGAATTGCACGACACCTTGTTGCAGGGCACGCAGGGACTGATTCTGCGTCTGCACGCGGCCAGCCGCTCGTTGCCCTCGAACGACCCACGCCGGCTGGAACTGGAGCAGGCGGTGGACCTGGCCGAAGATGCGCTGATCGAAGGCCGCGACCGCGTCAACGGGCTGCGCGACAGCCAATCCCTGCACGAAGACCTGGCCGGTGCCCTGCAACGGGCACGCAATGCGACCATGCCGCCACCCACGGCGGAACTGCATATCCTGGTCGAAGGCCGGCCGCTGCGCTTGCGCCCGCTGGTGGCCGATGAGCTGTTCCAGCTCGGCCGCGAAGCGCTCACCAATGCCGACCGGCATGCCAATGCCACCCGCATTGCGCTGGAACTGCGTTACGGTGCACGTGACTTCGTGCTGCGCATCCACGACGATGGCTGCGGTCTCGAACCGGACGTGCTGCACGGCCAGGCCCGCACCGGCCACTGGGGACTTACCGGCATGCAGGAACGCGCGCAACGCATCGGCGCCAAGATGCAGTTGTGGTCGCGCCCCGGCAGCGGTACCGAAATTCAGATCCTGGTACCCGCGCGTGCGGCCTACGCAAGTCCACCGCGCTGGTGGTGGCCATTTCGACAGGCAACATCCACGGAGAGCCGCAATGGCTGAGATGGTCAAAGCAACCGATGTGCTGGTGGTAGACGACCATCCGCTGCTGCGCGATGGCCTCAGCGCCATGCTCGCGGCCGAGCACGACATGCGCGTGGTCGGCGAGGCCGAAGACGGTGAACAGGCGGTGGCCTGCTACAGCAGCCTGCGCCCGGATGTGGTGCTGATGGATCTGCAGATGCCGCGCGTGGATGGTGTGGAAGCGATCCAGCGCATCCGCCGCCTCGACCCGGCTGCCAAGGTCATCGTGCTGACCACCTACACCGGCGATGTGCGTGCGGTGCGCGCATTGCAGGCCGGCGCCTGCGGCTACCTGCTGAAAAGTTCGCTGCGCCGCGAACTGGTGGACACCATCCGCGATGTGCGCCGCGGACAACGTCGGCATGTGCCGGCGCTGGTCGCCGAAAACATCGCCGCACACGTACTCGACGATGCGCTGTCTGCGCGCGAAACCGAAGTGCTGAGCCTGGTCGCCACCGGCTGCTCCAACAAGCAGATCGGCAGCGCCTTGACGATTTCCGAAGAGACCGTCAAGGCGCATATGAAAAACATCCTGTGCAAGCTCGGCGTGCACGATCGCACCCACGCAGTGACCGTCGCTTTGCGTCGCGGGATCCTGTCGCTGGAGACCTGAGCGGTCCAGCATTCTTGAACGCAGGGCCAGGCAGCGTGACCGCCGCCCTGTCAAATCGACCGGCTTGCGCTATGGTATGCACCGCCGAGCGGCACGGGGGCCGCTTCAGCATCGTGTGCGACAGCCGATAACGGCTACATCCGGACGCAGCAAAGCGCAGCGGCGGCACTCGATCCAATCACTAAACGCGTTCAGGGGAATTGCGATGCTTCGTCACTCTTTGCGGGTGCGCCTGCTGTTGCCGGTGCTGGCCTTGGTGCTGGTCGTGGTGGCGGCACTGACGGTCATTCTGGCCATTACCGAAGCGAACCGGGTCAAGTTCGAGGCCGGCGACGCGATCGAGCGCCAGTCGGTGTCCTTGCAGACCCTGTTCTCGGTCACTCGCGCGATGATGCTCGACCGCGTCAATTCCTCCATGCGCCAGCTGCGCAAGGAAGCCAACGCACACGGCGCCGCAAGCATCGGCAACGAAGTGCGTGTGGGCGACCGCAACGCCAACGACCTGCTACTGGGTCAGAAGGCGCAGGCCAACGCCTTCGACATGCTCGACGATGTCACCGCCATCCACGAAGGCACCGCCACGCTGTTCTCGCGGACCGGCGATGACTTCGTGCGCATCTCCACCAACGTCAAGAAGGACGACGGCAGCCGCGCCATCGGCACCGTGCTCGATCCCAACGGCCAGGCCGCCGCCAAGCTGCGTAACGGCGAAAGTTTCTACGGCGTGGTCGACATCCTCGGCAACCCGTATGTCACCGGCTACGAGCCAATCTTTGCCGGCAACGACAAGCGCGTGATCGGTGCCTGGTACGTCGGCTACAAGGCCGATACGCAGGCACTGGAAAACGTGGTCAGCAGCCGCCGCGTGCTCGATTCCGGCTTCATCGCCGTGTTCGACAGCAAGAACAAGCTGCGCTTCCAGTCCACCACCGGTGCCACCACCGACACTGCCACCATCGAACGCATCGTCAAGGACAGCCCCGGCGACTGGGTCGTGACCAAGCAGGAAGTGCCCGATTGGGGCTTCACCCTGGTCTCTGCCTATCCCAAGAGCGACGTCAATGGCGTGATCGTGCGCCAATCGTTGTGGATCGCCGGCATCGGCTTGCTGGTCTGCGCGTTGCTGCTCGGCCTGCAGTGGGCGTTGATCTGGAGCCGCGTGTTGCGCCCCATCCAGCATTTGACCACCGTGGCCGAAGAACTGAGCCTGGGCAAGTGGAACCACACCATCGACGAGGTCAATCTCAAAGATGAAATCGGTACTCTGGCGCGCGCTATTTCCCGTCTGTCCAACAGTGTCCGGTTGGCCATGGAGCGCCTCAGCAAACGCTGAGCCGCTCGCACCCACTCCGTACCAGATGATGCAAGGAAGACGCCATGTCCACTGAATTCCGTCCGCTGATCGAGATCCTGCGCGAGCTCAAGGCGCTGGCATTGAAGAAGGCGTCCGGCTTTCTGTTCATCGTCACCGAGGAAAACCACTCCTGCATCGTCCGCCTCAATGCCGGGCAGATCGAAGAAGTGGTGTTCCGCATGTTGCGCAACGACGAGGCAGTGCAACGCCTCACCATGGTCAACGCGGCAAAGGCCCGTTTTCAGACCGACCCCGGCGCCGGCATGGGCAAGCCCTCGCTGCTCAGCGATGACTCGCGCCAGTGGTTGATGGGTGGTTTCGAGCAGGATCTGGGTGGTGCGCCGGCTGCACCGCGTGCGCCAGTTGCACCGGCAGTCGTGACGGCCGCAGCAACGCCTATCGCGGCACCGAGCGCAGCGCCTGCATCCGTCGGCGGTGGCTCCGCACCTGACGAGCGAGTAAGCGATGCATTGGAAAAAGTCGCGTTGAACTACCTCGGCCCGATCGCCGGCATGCTTTGCGACGAAGCCTGGGAGGCATCGAGCGATATCGAGCAAGTGCTCAATCAGCTTGGCGCCAACCTCTCCACGCCGCAGGAAACGCAGAAGTTCATGGCCGACGCGCGCGTGGCGCTGGCCAAGGTGCGCTGACCAAGAAGTGGTCACACACAATCAGACAGAAAGCCGTGCTTTGCGCGGCTTTTTCGTCTTGATATTCGTTCGTCTGCCTAGAACAGATCTAGACACCCTGCTTTGTGATCGAGAGACCTGGCTCCATCGCAAGTGCGATGGGCGTGAGCTTGATCTCGCCATGCGCTGCAAAAACCTCCAGGATCCAGTTTACGAAGCAGCGCACGCGCACCGATAGATGCCTGGAACCCGGGTAGACGATATGAATCGGCCGAGGCGCAAAGTGCCACTGCGGCAGCACCGGAACCAGCCTGCCTGAGCGGACGAATCCTGCAACCGCAAACGGTGCTCCAGGGCAGATGCCGCTCCCCGCCATGCAGGCCGACATTGCGACATCGGGCTCATCGAACTGCATGCCAACGCCCGATTGCAGTACGAATCGCGCATGCCCCGCCTCCAACTCCCACACGAACGGGTTGCGCTCCCTGCCGCTGAACCAGCTGATCCGCTTGAGCTGCAGCAGTGTGTCCGGAGTGTCCACACCGCCTACAGACGCCAGATAGTCGGGCGAGGCATACAAACCCATCTGGATGTCGCAAAGATGCCGGGCGATCATGCTGGAATCCTTAAGCGCACCGCCGCGAATCGTGCAGTCGATTCCGTCTTCCAGCAGATGACTGATGCGGTCCGAGCTGCTCAGCCGCAGCTGGATCCTGGGATATCGCGCCTGAAAATCGTGCAGCTTGGGAGCGATGACCCACCGCGCGATGGACACCAGCGAATCCACCCGCAGCCGGCCGATCGGTGCTGCGGTCTCGCCACTGAGCGTGGACTCCAATTCGTCGATCTGCTGCAGCAACGCCTGGCACTTGTCGAAGTACGCGGCGCCGTCGTCGGTGAGGCTCAGGGCGCGGGTGGTGCGGTTGAGCAATCGCACGCCCAGATGCTTTTCAAGATCGCTGATGCGCTGGGAAACACGTGCTTTCGGAAGGTCCAATGCATCGGCAGCACGCGTGAAGCTGCCGGTGTCCACCACCTTCACGAAGGTGGCCATAGCAGTGAGCTTATCCATCGACTGTTCGCAATTATTGAACCAAGCATCATTGTGGACCACATTTTTCTTTCTTTCACAGCCAATTACGCTTGCTTCCGTCCCCTTACCCTCAACAGGAAGCCACCATGTCAAACACAGTCGTTGTGTACTTCTCCGGCTACGGCCATACCAAACGCGTTGCGGAAGCAGCAGCGGAAGGCGCACACGCAGCGCTGATCGAAATCGATGGCGAGGGCAATATTCCCGAGGCCGCATGGCAGCAGTTTGATACGCCCAGGGTTTCCTAGAGCGTGTTATGAACTTTAGCCTTGTCACGCTAACGTATATGGATGAAGCCTCGTAAGCCATATCCGACCGATATTTCCGACGAAGAATGGGCCTTTGCTGCGCCGTATCTGACACTGATGGATGCGCAGGCACCGCAGCGCAAGTACGCGCTACGCGCGATGTTCAATGCACTGCGCTGGATCGCACGCGCCGGCGCACCGTGGCGATTGCTTCCCAACGATTTCCCGCCTTGGGAGGCGGTGTATCAGCAAACGCAACGTTGGCTACAGGCTGGCTGCTTTGAGGCCATGGTCAGCGATTTGCGCTCACTCCTGCGTGTGGCGCACGGGAAGAAAGGCCAGCCGAGCGCGGTCATTTTCGATGGCCGGACGCTGCAGTCCACCTGTGAAAGCGGACCGCGCGCCGGATACGATGGCTACAAACGCAAGAAAGGGAGCAAGGTGCACATGGCGGTCGATACGCTGGGACACCTACTCGCCGTCCAGGTCACGCCAGCCAATGAGCAAGAGCGCGCGCAAGTCCGATCGTTGGCTCAAGAGGTACAACACGTGACCGGTGAAACGGTCAAGATCGCGTTTGTGGATCAAGGCTATACCGGCGAAGAACCGGCGCAGGCGGCCAAGGAAGAAGGCATCGAGTTGCACGTCATCAAGCTGCAAGAAGCGAAGAAAGGCTTCGTTTTGCTTCCACGCCGATGGGTCGTCGAGCGCAGCTTCGGATGGGTCAATCGTTTCAGGCGGCTGGCACGCGACTATGAGCGATTGCCGGAAACCTTGGCCGGCTTGCACTTTGTTGTCTTCACGATTCTGATGCTTGGAAATGCAGCTACGCTCTTTCAAGGTTCATAACACGCTCTAGACATCTCAAGGCCATGGAAAATGGTCGATTCGGAGGTGTCTATGAGCAGCAAGCGGTATACGGATGAGTTCAAGATCGAGGCGGTCCGGCAAGTGACTGATCGTGGGTTCAAGGTGGCAGAAGTCGCCGAGCGGCTGGGTGTCACGACGCACAGCCTGTACGCCTGGCTGCGCACGTTCGGCAAGTCTGGCGTGGTGCATCGCGCCGAGGTGGGCCAGAGCGCCGAGGTTCGGCGGCTGAAGGCAGAGTTGCGTCGAGTGACCGAGGAGCGCGACATCCTAAGAAAGGCCGCCGCGTACTTTGCCAAGGGGTAAAGGCAAAGGACGCCTTCATGCAAGCCCACTGCGGGGAATTCAGGGTGTGTGCGATGTGCCGGGTATTGCGGGTCAACCGGTCGGGTTATTACGCCTGGTTGTGCTCGCCCAACAGTGAGCGCGCCAAGGAAGATGATCGCTTGCTTGGACTAATCAAGCACCACTGGCTGGCCAGCGGCAGTGTCTATGGGCATCGCAAGATCACCACGGATCTGCGCGATCTGGGTGAGCGTTGTAGTCGCCATCGGGTGCATCGGCTGATGCGCACCGAGGGACTGCGTGCCCAGGTGGGCTATGGTCGCAAACCGCGCTTCCATGGAGGGATGCAGTGCAAGGCGGCTGCCAACCTGCTTGACCGACAGTTCGACGTGACGGAGCCGGACACGGCCTGGGCGAGCGATTTCACCTTCATCCGCACGCATGAAGGCTGGATGTACCTGGCTGTTGTGATCGATCTGTTTTCCAGGCAGGTCGTCGGCTGGGCGATGCGCGATCGGGCCGACACCGAGTTGGTCGTGCAGGCCTTGTTGTCTGCGGTGTGGCGGCGCAAACCCAACACTGGTTGCTTGGTTCACTCGGACCAAGGGTCTGTCTACACCAGCGATGACTGGCGCAGTTTCCTGGCGTCCCATGGCTTGGTGTGCAGCATGAGTCGGCGTGGCAACTGCCACGACAACGCACCCGTAGAGAGCTTCTTCGGCCTGCTCAAACGCGAGCGGATCAGGCGGCGGACCTATCCCACCAAGGACGCCGCTCGCGCCGAGGTATTCGACTACATCGAGATGTTCTACAACCCCAACCGCCGCCACGGTTCAACTGGCGACTTGTCCCCTGTAGAGTTTGAACGGCGCTACGCGCAACGAGGGTCTTGAGTGTCTACGGAACCCTGGGCGTATCAGTGACCGCTCGCCGGGTTGTCTCCCTTTGGGTAATGACCGGAGGCCATGGCCCACTCGAAGAAGCCACCCTTCCCTCCGATATAGGACTGCTTGTTGGTGAGCGTCGGCGTTGAAGCGCCCTTCTCGCGCATGTCCTGATACCAGCGAGCCAGGTCCGAGCGCGTGATGGCATGGACCTTCGCCTTCTCGCCGAGGAAGCTCACCAGAGCCTCAATAGCGGTTTTCTTGATGGTGTAGGTTTTGGGCAGCGTCGAGCCTTTCAGCGTCGCCAGGAACGCGTCCCGGGCTTTTCCCAGCGTCATCGTCTCGATGGCCGGCGCGGAGGCCTGCCTACTCGGGCCAGCATTCGGTGACCCAAACATGGTTGAAGCGGCCACCGGAAGTGCCCGAGCCTGCAAAGCAGCACCGGCCATCGCCTCCAGCTCCATCAGCTGCCGATACAGCTTCAAGTCCTTTGGGCTGTCGATCTGCCACTGCTCATTCACAGTCCCATCCGGTTGGCGGGTGCGGTTGAGCGTCAGTTCTTGGAGGTTCTCGGCGCTCGTCAGGCGAGCGATTAGGAGGTCGGCGTCCGACTTGCTGAGCTTGGCCACGCGTTGATCCTTCAACTGTGCGAAGAGCCGAGCATATCCCGCGCCCAGCACGACCGCACGCACGTGGGCCTGTGCCAGGTCCTTCGTTTGCAGGGTGCGTTTGATAAGTCTGCAGCCCATCACGGTTTGCAAATCGACGGGCACACGTTGGACGAACGACCAGCGGCCGGTGGACGACCGGCTCAAATGATGAGGGATGCGCATGCGAGTTTTTCCTCTGCATGCTTCCTGCCTCCAATCAATTCGCCTAAAAAATTAGTGACTAAAATCAATAACTTAGACGTGACTGGCGGAGAGAGTGGGATTCGAACCCACGGAAGGTTTGACCCTTCGCCGGTTTTCAAGACCGGTGCCTTCAACCGCTCGGCCATCTCTCCGATGCTGCTTTGATTCTGCTCTGCGTGGTCGCCGATGGCATCGGTGTATCACGCAGGCGCCACGCGCTTTGCGGGTGACGCTGATGGTGACCACCACTTGTGCGGTGTCACCCACCCCCGGGATCGCTCCCGGGCGCGCATTCTCGCATGCCCGGGCGCGCTTTGCTCGGTTACACCGCACTGCTTTTGGCTGGCGCAGCGTGCTGCGCCGTCACTCGCGGCCGGCCACTGCATGTCACCGGCCGGCCCCGAGCACCCGACCAAGGATGCAACCTGCCGAACGTTGAAGCGAGCTGACTACCGAGAAACGAGCTGACTGCCGAATGGCGTGTCAGCCGGCCTCGGCGACCAGGCGCAACCCTCAGCCCGCTTCGGCCACGGCCAGGCGCGGTGCAGTGCCGGCGGCACGCTTGAGCTTTTCGGCCAGTTCGGCGCAGTTGCCGCCGCAATCCAGACGCGAGCGTTCGATCTCTCGCGGCAGGTGTTCGGCCAGGAAGTCGATGAACACGCGCACCGCTGGCAGCAGGCCGCGGCGCGAGGCGAACACGGCGTGGCAGATGCCCTGCGGCAGCGACCAGTGCGGCAGCACCACTTCCAACTCGCCGCTGCGTACCGCTTGGGCGCACACGGTCTCCGGCAACATGGTGATGCCGAAGCCATCGCGCGCCATCGACTGCAGCAGCGGGAAATCGAAACCGGCCAGACGCGGCTGCAGGTCTACGCGGCGCATCTCGCCGTTGGGGCCGTGCAGTTCCCAGCGCTGATGCGCTTCGTCTTCGCTGGTGCTCATGGTGGTGTGGTTGGCCAGCTCGCTGGGGTCCTTGGGGCGGCCGGCGCGGTCCAGATATTTGGGGCTGGCCACCAGCAATTCCTGCACCTGGCCGAAGCTGCGCATCACCAGGCTGCCGTCGTCGTCCAGCCGCGAACGCACGCGCAGTGCGATGTCGTAGCCCTCATTGATGACGTCAACGCGGCGGTTGCTGATGTTGAGCTGCAGCCGCACCTTGGGATACTTGGTCAGAAATTCCGGCAACAACTTGGGCAATTGAATCTGCGCTAGCGAGACCGGAACGCTCACACGCACAAGGCCACGCGGCTCGGCGCTGAGACGATCCACCACCTCGCGCGCGGCCTGGGCTTCGGCCAGCATGGTCTGGGCATGGCGATGCACGCTGGTGCCGACGTCGGTCACCGCAAAGCGGCGCGTGGAACGCTGCAACAAGCGCACGCCCAGGTCGGTTTCGAGCTGGCTGATACGCCGGCTCAGGCGCGACTTGGGGATCCCGAGCGCACGCTCGGCCGCAGCGAAGCCGCCGTGGTCCACCACCATCGCGAAGTAGTACAGGTCATTCAGGTCGTGCATGGCGCAGGTATCCATGGATAGAACGATAAGTGATATTTAAGCACCTTTATCCCAACAGGGCAACGACCTCAGTCGCATCGGGTTCCCGGTCTGACGAGCTTCCGGGATACGGAATGCTTGGCGTCGAGGACCTCTCGTCTTGCCGCGAAAGCGCGCAGCGCACCGGCGTTGGCGCCAACTGGGTCGCGCCCGCAGGATCCGCAAGGTGTTCTGCCCAGACGAAGCGCATGAGGTCGTCACGTGGAAACGCAAACGGGGCCACTGACGGCCCCGTTTTCTTCAATGTCTTTGGAAGCGGCCAGGTCGCGTACACCTGTCGGCTACACGGTCGTATCGGCAGGGACACTTGGAGTACTAGCAAAACGTAGCGAGCACTCGTCGGTGAGTACGGGCATCCCGCTCAAAAGTGGCGTGCACGCGTGGCGCTCGCTGCTTCCGAGCAACAGCCGCGCCCGCCTGGCGATGAGCGCAGCCCGCTTTCAGCAGCTTTTGTCAGCCGCGCTTACCCGATCCGCTCGATCCCGCCCATATACGGGCGCAGCACCTCGGGCACATTGATCGAGCCATCGGCGTTCTGGTAGTTCTCCATCACCGCGATCATTGCGCGGCCCACGGCGGTACCGGAGCCGTTGAGCGTGTGCATCAGCTCCGGCTTGCCGCTGGTCGGATTGCGCCAACGCGCCTGCATGCGCCGCGCCTGGAAATCGCCGCAATTGGAACACGACGAAATCTCGCGATATGTGTCCTGCGAAGGCAGCCACACTTCCAGATCGTAGGTCTTGATCGCAGCAAACCCCATGTCGCCGGTGCACAGCAGCACCTTGCGATACGGCAGCCCGAGTTTTTCCAGCACCACCTCGGCGCAGCGCGTCATGCGCTGATGCTCGGCATCGCTGTCTTCCGGCGCGCAGGCGGTGACCAGCTCCACTTTTTCGAACTGGTGCTGGCGGATCATGCCGCGCGTGTCGCGGCCGCCGCTGCCGGCTTCTGCGCGAAAACACATCGAATGCGCGGTCATGCGCAACGGCAAGCGCTCGGCATCGACGATTTCGTCGCGCACGATATTGGTCAACGGCACCTCGGAGGTGGGGATCAGATAGTAAGCAGGCTCAGGATCTATATGACCAGTGCGCAAATGAGCAACTTCACCAGTCTCTTCGTCAGTTTGAGAGTGATACTCGTCTTCGTAAATCCTGAAGAGATCATCCTCAAATTTTGGCAACTGCCCGGTCCCGTGCATCGACTCGGCGTTGACCAGCAGCGGCACGTTAGTTTCCTCGTAGCCATGCTGGCCAACATGCAGATCGAGCATGAATTGCGCCAGCGCTCGATGCAGACGTGCGATCGGCCCGCGCAGCACAGTGAAACGGGCGCCAGACAACTTGGCTGCGGTTTCACCATCCAGCCAGCCGTTGGGCGCACCAAGTTCCACGTGATCCTTGACCGGAAAATCGAACTGACGCGGCGTGCCCCAGCGAGATTGCTCGACGTTATCTGCCTCACTTTTTCCAAGAGGCACGTCTGCATGCGGCAGGTTGGGAATCACCGCGTACAACTTCTCCAGTTTTACCTGAATGTCTTTCAGGTGCACTTGAGACTGCAAAAGCTCATCGCCGAACCCGGCCACTTCCGCCATCAGCGCGGTGACATCCTCGCCCTTTGCCTTGGCCTGCCCGATCGCCTTGGACTTGGAATTGCGCTGACTCTGCAACTCCTGCGTGCGCACCTGGATGCGCTTGCGCTCGCCTTCCAGCGACTCCAGTTCCGCGGTGTCCAGGGCGAAACTGCGCGTGCTGCGCAGGCGCTCGGCAAGGTCGGCGGGATGTTGGCGAAGCAGGGCCGGATCTAGCATCGGAAGCCTGTGTGAGTCAGTGGGAAGCGCGAGATTATCGCCTGTTCCGCCACCTGCTGCGATCGATTCACCGCCGCTATGCCAGAATTGACCCGATCCTTCAGGTGAGCCCTATGCCCGCGCCCCGCCCTGCGTCCGATCGCCAGATCGTTCTACGTCTGCCCCGCCACACCCTGAAAATTGCCGGTATCGCCTTCGTTGCCGGGCTGCTGTTGTTCCTGTTGGTGTGGGCCACCGGCCGCAAGGACGACTTCTACAAGGCCTCGCCGGCCCAGCCGAGCGCAGGTGCGCCAGCTACCGACGATATCCAGCCGCTGCCCGCGCCGCTGCCGGCCCAGGACGGCGCCAGTGACATGCCGCAGGCCAAGCCGACCGAAGAAACCCCGACCCTGGTGGACACTGCGCCGCCTGCCCCACCCGCGCCGACGCCATTGCCCGAAGACGCAGGTCCCGGAGCGCCTGGCACCACAGCACCCACAAATACTGCGGCAGCTGCAGGCGGCGATCGCCCGGTACCGATGCAGGGCCAGATGCCGCCGCCGCGCTATCCTTCGGCCGCGTTGCGTCGTGGCGATGCCGGCGATGTGGTGGTGCGGGTGGACGTGGACGCAGCGGGCAAGCCCGGCGGCGTGACACTGGTGCAGCGTAGCGGTTCGCGCGATCTGGACCGCGCCGCGATGGAAGCGGTGCGTCAGTGGCGCTTCCACCCGGCGCAGCGCAATGGCCAGCCGATTGCCGGCAGTGTGGATATCCCGTTTGAGTTCAAGCCTGCGCAGTAAGACCTGCAGACAGAGTCTTCGCAGATGGTCGTCAGATGGCCACGCGTAAAGCGTTGACGCATCAGCGCATGCATCGGAATCTGGTCTGCCGGGAGCAACACTCCGGCAGCCGCTCGGGTGATTTGCCAGTTCGACAAAGCTGAACGCCTGCCGAGTTTTAGCCCTTCATTGGTCCCCTGCCTTAGCTCCCCCTCAGGCAGCGCCGACCAGACTGGCCGTGTCATCCCACAGATGCGCCAGGAGGCCGGCCATGTCCTTCACCTCAAATCCTTCTTCACACCAGACGCCATCGCTGCCGCAACAGGCCGCGCACCTGCGTGAGCGTGTGCGCGAAGACGATGCAGATGGCGCATCGCCGTGGTTGTGGGCAACCCTGCTGGCGGTGCTGGTGGTATTGCCGACCTGGTGGTGGACGCGGCATGGCGACGAATCGTTTGCGCAGGACATGCGCCCGTTGCCGGCGGCAAGCCGCCAGATCCTGCCAACCTCCGAAGGCCCGCGTGCGATGACCATGATTGCGCACCAGCCGGCACGTGCAGCGGTCAGCAGCGAGGAAGCCAAACCGCTGCCGGGTAACGCGATGCCGCGCTATCCAGCCGACATTGCACAAGCCGGCATCGAAGGCAGCCGCACCGCGCGTCTGCAACTGGATGTGCAGGGCCAGGTGAGCGATGTGACCATCGTCGATCGCAGCGGCAGCGACGACCCGCGTCTGGATGCTGCGGTGATGGAGAGCCTGGGGCAGTGGCGCTTTGAACCTGCAACGCGCGACGGCCACGCGGTCGTCAGCAGCGTGCAGGTGCCGGTCGAATTTACGTCCGAACGTTGAGCCAGAAGCCGGCGCCCTGCGCCAAGGTATCGAAACCTGGAAACGAGGTCGCGACATTGGCGACATCGTTCACCTGCACGGTGCCGGTCGAGAGCTGACCGGCAATGGCGAACGCCATCGCAATGCGGTGATCGCCGTGGCTTTCGATCACGCCGCTACCGATGCTGCCGCCGTGAATGGTCGCACCATCCGGCGTCTCGTCGACTTGCACGCCAAGCGTGCGTAGCCCGGTAGCCATGGCCGCCAGACGATCGGATTCCTTGACCCGCAATTCGGCCGCCCCAGTCACAACCGTCTGCCCGTTCGCCGCCGCAGCAGCAACGAACAAGGCCGGGAATTCATCGATCATGTCCGGCACCAACGCTTCGGGAATCTGCGCGCCCTGCAGCGGTGCGTAGCGTACGCGCAGATCGGCCACCGGCTCGCCGCCATGTTCGGCGTGGTTTTCTTCGACGATATTCGCGCCCATCAGCCGTAATGCAGCGAGCAGCCCGGTACGACGCGGATTCAAACCCACCGCACGCAGCACCACGTCCGAGCCTGGAATAATGCTGGCGGCAACGATGAAGAACGCTGCCGAGGAGAAATCCGCCGGCACCGCGATATCGGTCGCACGCAGACGCTGACCACCGCGCAGACGCGCCTTGCCTGGCGAGAAATCGATCTCCACACCGAATGCGGACAACATGCGTTCGGTGTAATCGCGCGTGGGATGCGGCTCGGTCACCGAGGTGTCGCCCTGCGCATACAACCCTGCCAACAGCACGGCGGACTTGACCTGTGCGCTGGCCACCGGCGAGACGAAGTCGATGCCATGCAACGCTTGCCCGCCATGCACGCGCAATGGCGGGGTGCCGTCTTCTTCGGTGTCGATACGGGCGCCCATCTGCGCCAGCGGGCCGGTCACGCGCCGCATCGGACGCTTGGACAGCGAGTCGTCGCCCACCAGCACGCTGTCGAAGCGCTGCGCGGCCAGCAGGCCGGCGAGCAGGCGCATGCCGGTGCCCGCGTTGCCACAGTCCAGCGCTTCGCTGGGCGGCTGCAAGCCATCCACGCCCACGCCATGCACGATGCGTTGGGATGCCGAGGGCGTTTCGATGCGCACGCCGAGCTTGGCGAAAATGGCCGCAGTGGAGCGCGTGTCTTCGCCTTCGAGAAAGCCATCGATCTGCGAGATGCCATCGGCCAAGGCGGCAAACATCACCGCGCGATGCGACACCGATTTGTCGCCGGGAATGGCCAGGCTGCCCTGCAGTGCGCTGCCCTGCTGCGCGATCCAATGTTGCGTATTGCTGCTCATGCGTGTGATCCGATTGCTGCGGCATCGCCATGCACGGCAATGCGCTTTGAAGAATGGTGTGGTAGCGCCGTCACCTTGCAGATGGCGGCGCGTCAGCGGTTACCGGCTTAGAGGAAAAGCGCTTACGGAATCGCCACCGGATACGAGCCCAGCACCTTGATCTGCGCCGAGTGCGCTTCCAGTTCGGCCAACGCCTGCTTCATCGCCTCGTCTTCCACGTGGCCGGCCAGATCGATGAAGAAGCCGTACTCCCATTTGGCCTGATGCGAGGGCCGCGACTCGATGCGATTCATGCTGATGCCATGCCGCGCGAACGGGCTGAGCACGTCGAACAATGCGCCCGGCTTGTCGTGGATGAACACCAGCACCGAGGTGCGGTCGTGCCCGGACGAGGGGAAGATCTGCCGGCCGATCACCAGAAAGCGCGTGGTGTTGTCGTCGTCGTCTTCGATCGACTTCATGATGACTTTCTTCAAGCCATACACGTGCGCTGCGCTCTCACCACCGATCGCCGCGGCATCTTCGGCATTGCGGGCGCGGCGTGCGCCCTCGGCATTGCTGGAGACGGCGATTTTCTCGACCTTGGGCAGATGCGAACGCAACCAGCCGGCGGTCTGCGCGAACGATTGCGAGTGCGCGTAGATACGCTCGATATCTTCCAGCCGGCCATTGCGCGAGAGCAGGTACTGATGCACGCGCAGCTCGACTTCGCCGCAGATCTTCAGGTTGGAGGTCAAGAACATGTCCAGCGTGACCTGGATGGTGCCCTGCCCGGAATTTTCCACCGGCACCACGCCGAAATCGGCGTTGCCGGCTTCCACTTCCTGGAACACTTCTTCGATGGTCGCCATCGGCAAGCCCACTGCCGAACGACCGAAATGCTTGAGTACGGCCTGCTGGCTGAAGGTGCCTTCCGGGCCGAGATAACCGATCTTCAACGGCTCCTGCTGGGCCAGGCACGCAGACATGATTTCGCGATACACGTGCACCAGCACTTCATCGCTGAGCGGGCCTTCGTTGCGGTCCACCACCATGCGCAGCACCTGCGCCTCGCGCTCGGGCCGGTAGTAATCCACCGCCGCGGCGAGCTTGCCCTTGGCCTTGCCGACCTGATGGGCGAAGTTGGCGCGCTCGGCGATCAGCTCCTGGATGGTGCGGTCGATCTGGTCGATCTTGGCGCGCACGTCGGCCAGCACCGGTGCGGCGACCGCCGGCTTTGCAAGCTTGCCTGCAACTTTTTCCGCAGATTTCTCTACCGATTTACTCGCCGGCTTGGTCTTGCCGCCAGTCGCGGTGGTGGGCTTGTTGGACTTGGGAGCCATCGCTGGGCATTCCTTGAATAACGGCGCATGCGCCTGCGCGGCAGCTGCCGCGGTCGAAGAGAAGACTCAGCCGTGCCGCTGCTGGAAGTCGTGCATGAAGCTCACCAGCGCCTGCGCGCCTGCCACCGGCATCGCGTTATAGAGCGAGGCACGCAAGCCACCGACGGCCTTGTGCCCCTTCAACGCCAACAGGCCGGCCGCCTTGGATTCGCTGACGAACAACGCGTCCAGCTGCTCATCGGGCAGAAAGAACGGGATGTTCATGCGCGAACGCACGGCGGGCTTGATCAGGTTGCGATAGAAGCCGCCGGAGCCATCGATGGCGCCATACACCAGCGCGGCTTTCTCGGCATTGCGACGCGCGAACTCGGCCACCCCGCCCTGCTCCAGCATCCACTTCACGTTGAGGCCGAGCAGATACCAGTTCCAGGTCGGCGGCGTGTTGAGCATCGAATCGCGGGCTGCGTGCGAGGCGTAGTTGAAGATATCCGCGCGCGGCTGGCCGGCACGTTCGAGCAGGTCGCGCCGCACGATCAGCACCGAGATGCCGACCGGCCCAAGATTTTTCTGCGCACCGGCGTAGATCAACCCGTAGCGCGAGATGTCCAGCGGCTCGGAGGCGATCGACGAACTGAAGTCGGCGAACAACGGCAACGTGCCCACATCCGGCGTGTCGCGAAACTCCACGCCATGGATGGTCTCGTTGGCGGTGATGTGCACATAGGCCGAGTGCGGCGACAAGGTCCAGCTGGCCACCGGCGGGATATCGGTGAAGCCTTCCGCCTGGCCGTCGGCAGCGATCCGTGCATCCACATACGGGGCCGCCTGCTTGATCGCGGTCTTGCCCCAGTGCCCACTGATCACGTAGTCGGTGGCCTGACCGGGCGCGGCGAAATTCAGCGGCAGCAGCGCCTGGATGGTGGTGGCGCCACCGGCGGTGAACAGCACCGCATAGTCGTCGGGAATCGACAACAGAGTGCGCAGATCGGCTTCGGCCGCGGCCGCCACGGCCATGAAATCGGCGCTGCGGTGGCTGATTTCCACGATCGAGGCGCCGACGCCATTCCACTCGACCATCTCCGCCTGCGCCTGGCGCAGGACCGATTCCGGCAATGTCGCAGGGCCGGCACTGAAATTGAACGCGCGTGTCATGGCACACCTTGTCGAGCTAGCCTTCTAGTATGCCGCAGCGCATCGGCCTTGGCAGCGTTGCAGAAAAGTTGCAGCTGCATCCTTCTCACCGACGCCGACGTATGGTGTTGCAGCGTCCATGGGCAGCACCGTCACCGTGGTCCGTTATTCTCATCTGCAGCCACTGTCAGGAGCGAGCCATGTCCCTTCGCGATGTCTTGAAGACGCCGTCCAGCGAGATTACCGATGAGGCCGTTTACCGCGACCGGCGCCGGCTGCTGCAGCTGTTCGCGCTGACCCCGGCGCTAGGGGTGGCCGGGTGCGCCGAGGCCGACCCGACACCTCCGCCCAAGACCGTGGTGACGCCGGCGCAGGCGCGTAGCGGCTTCCGTACCGCCGAAGAACTGACCCGGCTGGAAGACGTCACCAGCTACAACAATTTCTACGAATTCGGCACCGACAAGACCGACCCGTCCAAGGCCGCAAAGACCTTGAAGTTGTCGCCATGGTCGGTGAAGGTCAGCGGCGAGTGCGAAAAGCCGGGCAGCCTGTCACTGGACGAATTGCTCAAGGGCATCCCTGCAGAAGAACGCATCTACCGGCTGCGCTGCGTGGAAGGCTGGTCGATGGTGATTCCGTGGACCGGCGTACCGCTGGGCGAGGTGCTCAAGCGCTTTGCGCCGACCTCCAAGGCCAAGTACGTGGCATTCACCACGCTGGCCGACCCGCAGCAGATGCCCGGTGTGCGCTACCGCTCGATCAACTGGCCGTATCGCGAAGGCCTGCGCATCGATGAAGCGATGCATCCGCTGACCTTGCTGGCCACCGGCCTGTACGGCAAGCCGCTGCCGCAGCAGAACGGCGCGCCGTTGCGGCTGGTGGTGCCGTGGAAGTACGGCTTCAAGAGCATCAAGTCGATCGTGGAAATCCGCTTCGTCGAGAAGATGCCCGAGACCGCGTGGCACGATCTGCAGCCCTCCGAATACGGGTTCTTTTCCAACGTCAATCCGGCGGTGGACCACCCGCGCTGGAGCCAGAAGACCGAGCGCCGTATCGCCGGCACCGCCAGCAAGTTGTTCGCCGAGCGCATCGCGACCAAGCCGTTCAACGGCTATGCGGATCAGGTCGCTTCGTTGTACGCGGGGATGGATTTGAAGAGGTGGTTCTAGGCAACAAATGATCTGATATCGGCCTGTCGTAGGAGCGCACCTGGGCGCGACGGGCTTTCCTGGCAATGCCCGTCGCGCCCGTGTGCGCTCCTACGATTGATGCATGGTACCCGCTCAGCACGCTCCCCTCTTCGAGATCGCATGGCCAAGACATCCACCTCCCTGATCGCTGCCAAGACGCTGCTGCATGCGGCCGCGTTGGCGCCGATCGCATTGCTCGGCTGGCAGTTCTGGCAGGTGTGGCAAACCGGCAGCGACGCGCTGGGCGCCGATCCGGTCGCCGAGATCGAGCACCGCACCGGGCTATGGGCGCTGCGTTTCCTGTTGATCACCTTGGCAGTCACGCCACTGCGCCAGCTCACCGGCCAGGCGGTACTGATCCGCTTCCGCCGCATGCTCGGGCTGTACGCATTCTTCTACGCCAGCGTGCATCTGGCGGCCTACCTGAGCCTGGATCTGCGCGGCTTCTGGACGCAGCTTTTCGAAGAGATCATCAAACGGCCCTATATCACCGTCGGCTTCACGGCCTGGCTGTTGCTGTTGCCGTTGGCGATCACCTCCACCCAGGGCTGGATGCGTCGGCTCAAGCGCAACTGGGGCCGCCTGCACATGCTGATCTACCCGATCGGGCTGTTGGCGGTGCTGCATTTCTGGTGGCTGGTGAAATCCGATATCCGCGAACCGGCGCTGTGTGCCGGGATTCTTGCGGTATTGCTGGGCAGGCGGGTCTGGAAAAAACTCAGCGCGCACCGAACCACAGCAAGGCGCTCAGCGCCGCCGCCAGCAACACCGCGCTGAGCAGCAGCCACGGCCAGCGCGCGACCTTGACCGGCGCACGCGTCGGTTCGGTGGTGGCGCGCGGCGGCGGCAACGGCTCGATGTCGGGGATATCCCAGGTGGTGCCGTGATGGGTGCGCGGCACCTCGACGACAAACCGGTGCCGGGCATCGAATACGACCTGGTCGCCGGCCTGCAGCCAGCCGTCGCGCACCTGCACGCCATTGATCCAGCTGCCTTCTTCCGAACCCAGATCGCGGATCAGCACGCGGTCGCCGTGGCGTTCCAGGCGCGCATGCTGGGCCGCAAAGGCCGGGTCGTCGATGACGATATCCGCCGCCGGGTCGCTGCCGACCAGCCGTGAGCGATCCAGCGTGAAGCTGCGCCCGTGATGGCGTCCACCCAGCCCGCGCAACAACAGACAGACCTCGCTCAGGCCGGCGTCGTCCTCTGGCACGTCGTTGGCCGGCGCGCTCGACGGCGCACTGCGCAGCAGCATCTCCACGCCATCGGCGTAGATCGCATCGCCGGGGCGCAGCAATGCCATGCGGCGTACCGGGCGTCCGTTGACATGGATGCCGCGGATTCCGTTGGCCACCTGCAGCCACAGGCCGCGTTGGTCCAGGCAGAACTGCGCCAACAGCAACGCGCCCTGCGCATCGTCCACCACGCGCACGCTGCCGGAGGCATGACGGACGATCCGGTGGACGCCGGGCTTGAGAGAATGATCCGGCTGCTGCCGGTGAGTGAAATGAACTTGCAGATCGCGCACCCGCCGTAGCCTAGCAGGTCTGCCCCTTGCAGCGGCCAACAACGTGACCGGCGTCCGCCCAACAGGCGCGGTGTTTGCGCGTCGTTTCTGGTCCGCCGCAAGCATCCGCACTTGGAGCCTGGCCCGCGCATGCGCACAATGCGCGCTCCTTTCGTCTCACCTATCCACGCCATGTCCAGCATCGATATCCGCCACGACCATTCCTTGACGCCGGCCCAGGCCCGCGCAGCGATCGACGAGGCGGCACGCAAACTGACCGATCGCTACGGCATCGCTTCGCACTGGGAAGGCGACACCTTGCGCATCGCGCGCGCCGGAGTGGACGGGGCGATCGCCTTGCTGCCGCAGCAGGTGCATGTCACCGCCGAGCTTGGCTTTCTATTGTCGGCGGTGCAGCCGATGGTGGAATCGGAAATCCGACGGCTGCTTAGCGAAAAACTCGCCTGAGCAGGCAGGTCTGATCGTCCTTGCCCCAATTGGGCCAGGCCTGGGGCCTGCGAACTTGAGCAGGCCACGCTGAAGGTGCCGGCCCTTCAGCGCAAGGTCACCCGCATCACGCTGGATGCGCGGATGCTTGAAAACGCGTCTCGCGCACACATGACCTAGATAGACGCCAGCAGGCAATGCTTCACCTGCCCGATGCAGCGTCGGCACTAGGGTGAAAGCAACGTCGCTTTAGCAACCTACAGGAGCATCGCATGACGACCGGATACGATCAGAACGGCAACCGCAACAACGCGGCCCATGGGTTCCAGGCACAGGCAGAGCAGATTTCGCGCCGGCTTGGCGAATCGGCACAGACGGTGTGGCTGGCCGGGCTTGGCGCGCTGGGTCGCGTCCAGACCGAGGGCGGCAAATTGTTCGATTCCCTGGTTCGCGAGGGCGCCGCCTATGAGCGCACGGGCCAGCAGAAGGCCAGCGAAAGCGTCGACGAACTGCGCGAAGAGGTGGAGACCCAGTTCGAGCAGGCACGCGACACCGCCGTGCGTGGCTGGGACCGGCTGGGCAAGGCTTTCGACGAGCGCGTCAAGGGCGTGCTGCGCACCCTCAACATCCCCGAACAGGACGAGCTGGAAAACCTGCGTCGAGAAGTGGAATCGTTGAAGGCCCAGGTGCGCGCCAATACCGCCGCCACCAAGCGCGCCAACCGCACCGCCAATCAAGCGGCCCAGGCTGCCAGCAGCGACACGGCCGGCACTGGATCAACCACGCCAGGCAGCACCTCGACCGGAAACACCGCTGCATTCGACGGCGAATAAGCCGGCACCCGGCGAATGTTGCAAAGCAGCATGATTTTCCACACAATCGAGAAGGACCCGCCAGTCCTGTAACACGAAGTCCGTTTGCTCCCCTCCCCTCACGGCTTCGGACTGGCGGGTCTTTCGCTATCTGGATCACGGCTCGTGAGTTCGCCGCGCGCGATCCATTGACGAATCTGCCGCGAGGGATTCTTCTAGGCGCACCATTTCGTTATACGCGCCATAACTTCGTTTGATGCTGATGCCTTCCTGGATTTTGGCGCTGTTGGCCGCCCTCTTGCTGTGGCTGGCGGTGTGCGCTTACGTCTGGCTGGTGCGCCGTCGCGCCGACGAAACCACCGAGGGCGTGCGCGCCCTGGCAGCGATGCATTGGCGTGATTTTTCCGCCCTGGTGCTGCGCGTGCTGCAGGACCAACGCGGTTGGCAACCGACCCGGTTGCCGCAGGACGGCCTGCCCACCGCCGATTTCATGATGCAGACCGACCACGGCACCCGCCTGGTTGCGTGCAAGCACGGGCGCGGTTATCGCATCGGCGTGGCGGCGGTCAACGAGTTGGGCGCGATGGCGCGGCTGGCCGGTGCCGGCGGCGGTGTGATGGTGACCGAGGGCCGCATGGAGCGCGAAGGCATCGCGGCCGCCGACAAGCAATCCATCGAAGTGCTGGACGGCACGCGCCTGTGGCCACTGCTCAAACCCTACCTGCCCGGCGACATGGAAACCGGCGTGGTCGGCATGGCAAGGCGCCGCGCGATCCGCCACAGCGTCATCGCCGGTGTGGCTCTCGCAACCTTGGCGCTGGTCGCTGTGCTGGCACTGCAGCCGGCGCTGCAGGAAGCGGCGCTGACGCAGACTGCAATTGCACCTACCCCACCGGTTGCCGCACCCGTGCGTGCTGCGCCTTCCGCTGCCCGCTACTGCTACGTCGCAGGCAGCGCCGACAACGGCATCCACTCCGGCAGCCATGCCATTCGCAAGCGGGAAGGAACCGGATGCAGCGACCATGCAGGGCTATCAACGCGAGGTTTCCAAAGCGCTCGCACAGACGCCCGGTCTACTCCGCGGGATCTGGATCACTCAGGCAACGTTGGCGGTGGACCGCACGGTCGAAGACGCCGCCGCATGGCCGCTGATCTGCCGCGAACTGGAACGCTACCCGTACCTGCGCACCGTGCGCGTGCAACTCAACCCGCGCACAGGCGTGGACGAGCCGGTGCGCTGGCGTCAATGCACGACGATTTGAGTGGGTGATTGGCGCATTGGTGAGCCGCTGCGAATCTCAGCGCATTCCCGGCGCAAACCGCGCCACCAGATCGTACGAGCCGCCGAGGAACCATTGGCGCACGTAGGTAACCGGTTGATTGCCGCGCCAGGTGTGGCGATCGATCACCAGGCACGCAGCGCCATCGTCCACCTGCAGGCGTTGCGCCTGCGCGGCGTCGGCATTGACCGCGCTGATGCGGTGTTCGGCGCGCGTCCACGGCACGTTGCGCAACAGCCAGCTGCCCGGTGCCACGTCGGTGAACGATTGCAATAACGCCTCCGGCACCGTGGTGGTATCGATCACGCGTTGCTCCAGCGCGAACGGGCTGCCATCGGCAAGGTGCACGCTTTCCAGCGCCAGCACCTTGCCGGTGCTGCCTAGGGCGCGTTCCTGCGGCACGCGCTGACGCAGGTTGCGCAGTCGCCGCGACAACAACGAAAACCGATAGGCATGGCCGCGCGTGGTCATCTCCACTTCGATATCCGGGATCGACAGCGCCACCTGTTCCAGATGCGGATGCGGCCGCGCCACGAACGAGCCGGTGCGGCGGCGACGTTCGATCATGCCGGCGTCGGCGAGCAGCCCGAGCACCTTGTTGACCGTCATGCGCGAACAGCCGTACTGCGTCATCAACTCGTGTTCGGGCGGCACGCGATGACCGGGCGGCCAGTCGCCGCTGTGGATGCGCTGTTCCAGATCCTGACGGATGCGTTGATGCAGGGTGCCGGGCGCGGCGATGGGGTGGGCGGTCAAAGCAGGTCTCCGGTCAGACCCGCATTGTGCGCGCATCCGCTCAGTTGCTCAGCAGCGATCGCAAAACGCCGGCAAAACGCGTGGCAATGCGCGCGCGATCCACATGCTGCCCGTCGCGCACCACTTGTTGCCCGGCGCGCCAGACAGTGCGCACGGCGCTGCCGCGTGCGGCGAACAGCCAGCTGTCGAGCAAGGCATCGTCGCTGCGCGCCAGTAGTGCCGGATGGGTGAGATCCAGCTCAAGCAGATCGGCCGATGCGCCGACACGGATTCCACCGTTTGCAATACCCAAGGCCTGCGCCGCGCCGTCGCTGGCTTGGTCGAACAACCATCGCCCGCTGGAAACGCCGCCTTGCGCCAGCACATTCCGTGCTTGCAGGTGCAGGCGCTGGCCGTATTCGAGCAGGCGCAGTTCTTCGGCCGCATCGATCAAGACATTCGAATCCGAACCCACCCCGAACCGCCCGCCTGCGGCGGCAAATGCCTGCATCGGGAACAGCCCGTCGCCCAGATTCGCCTCGGTGATCGGGCAGAGCCCGACCACCGCACCGCTATCGACGATCGCCTGCAGTTCGCTCGCATCCACATGCGTGGCGTGCACCAGACACCAGCGGGCATCCACCGACGCGTTGGCCTGCAGCCACTGCACCGGGCGTTGGCCCGACCAGGCCAGGCAGGCATCCACCTCGCGCTGCTGTTCGGCGATATGGATGTGGATCGGGCCATCGGTGAGCGGCACCAATGCGGCCAGCTCCGCCGGCGTGACCGCGCGCAAGCTGTGCGGCGCCAACCCGAGCACCGCATCGGGCAAGGCCTTGAGGCTGCGCGCGCAGTCGTCCAGCAAACGCACGAAACCGTCGATGTCGTGGATCAGGCGACGCTGTGCTGCGCTGGGCGCGACGCCACCGAAATCCGAATGCGCATAGAACACCGGCAGCAGCGTCAGCCCTATGCCGGTGTTGGCGGCGGCGGCGGCGATGCGCTCGGACATTTCGCCCACGTGCGCATACGCCGCGCCGCAGGGGCTGTGGTGCAGGTAATGGAATTCGCCGACGCGGGTGAAGCCGCTTTCGAGCATTTCCACATAGGACTGTTCGGCGATCGCCTGCAAGCTGTCCGGATCAAGCCGGTCGACGAAGCGATACATCAACTCGCGCCAGCTCCAGAAACTGTCGCCACTGCGTCCGCCCACTTCGGTCAGACCGGCCATGCCGCGCTGGAACGCGTGGCTATGCAGATTGCCTAACCCGGGCAGCAGCACCTCGACACGGGTATCGGTGGCGGCCACTGCAGTATCGGTCTGCACCGAGGCGATGCGCCCCTGCGCCAGCGCGATCCGCACACCGCTCGCCCAGCCATCGGGCAAAAGCGCCCGCGCCGCCCACAACGCCTGCACCTGTTGGTCTGCCACTGGACACCCTCGATTGCCGGTTCTATTGTATATACATATCAGACACCACGAGCCTGCGCCATGCATTGCGACGTCCTCTGGCACAACGCGCAACTGATGACCCTGGATGCCGCCGACGGCGGCCTGGGCAGAGTGGACGATGGCGTGGTCGCCTGCCAGGACGGCCGCATCACCTATGCCGGCCCGGCCGCGCAGGCCCCGGCACTGAAGCCGGACGTTGCGCACGATTGCCAGCGCCGCTGGATCAGCCCGGGCCTGATCGATTGCCATACCCATCTGGTGTACGCCGGCAACCGCGCCAGCGAATTCGAGCAACGCCTGCGCGGCGCCACTTACGCCGAAATCGCAGCAGCCGGCGGCGGCATCGTGGCCACGGTGCGCGCAACCCGCGCTGCCGACGATGCAGCGTTACTGGCCGCCAGCCTGCCACGCCTGGACGCGATGCTTGCCGAAGGCGTGACCACACTGGAAATCAAATCCGGCTACGGACTCACGCTGGAAGATGAAACCAAGCAGCTGCGCGTGGCACGCCAGCTCACCGCGCTGCGCAAGGTCGAAGTGGCGCCGACGTTTCTCGGCGCGCACGCGGTGCCACCGGGCGGCGATGCACAGACCTATATCGACGCGGTCTGCACGCAGATGATTCCGGCGATTGCCGCGCAAGGTCTTGCCGAGGCGGTGGACGTGTTCTGCGAGCACCTGGCGTTCTCGCACGCGCAGGCCGAACAGGTCTTCATCGCCGCGCAAGCGCACGGCTTGGGCATCAAGATTCATGCCGAACAACTGAGCAATCAGCACGGCGCAGCGTTAGCCGCACGCTATGGCGCGCTGTCGGCCGATCACATCGAATATCTGGACAGCGACGGCGTTGCCGCGATGGCCAGCGCCGGCACGGTGGCGGTGCTGTTGCCCGGCGCGTTTTACTTCACCCGCGATACCCAGCTGCCGCCGATCGCCGCGTTGCGCGCCGCTGGCGTGCCGCTGGCCTTGGCCACCGATTGCAATCCAGGCACCTCGCCGCTGACCAGCCCGCTGCTGGCGATGAACATGGCCGCCACGTTGTTCCGCATGACCGTGGACGAATGCATCGCCGGTTTTACCCGCGAGGCTGCACGTGCACTCGGACGCAGCGAGCGACTTGGCCGGCTGCGCGCCGGCATGGACTGCGACCTGGCGATCTGGAACATCGAAGCGCCGGCCGATCTGGTCTACCGCATGGGCTTCAACCCACTTCATGCCCGCGTCTGGCGCGGGCATTCCTGCTGAATCCGGAGTCGTCGCGAGTTCTGTTGTCTTGCAGCCCGGCCAGGTCACCCTGGCGCAATGGCGTGCGTTGTATCGCGGCGCCGAGGTCGTATTGGACGACGCCTGCGCGGCCGCCGTACTGCGCAGCGCGCAGACCGTGGAGGCCATCGTTGCGCGCGGCGAGCCGGTCTACGGCGTCAATACCGGCTTCGGCAAACTGGCCAGCGTGCGCATCGAGCGCGAGGACCTGCAGACCCTGCAACGCAATATCGTGCTGTCGCATGCGGCCGGCGTCGGCGAGCCCACACCCGTACCGGTGGTGCGGCTGATGATGGCGCTCAAGCTCACCAGCCTGGCCCAAGGCGCCTCCGGCGTGCAGCCGGACACCTTGGCGCTGCTGGACGCGATGCTGCGTCTGGGCATCACGCCGGTGGTGCCGTGCCAGGGCTCGGTGGGCGCCTCCGGCGATCTGGCGCCGCTGTCGCATCTGGCCGCAGTGATGATCGGCGTTGGCGAAGCCTTCGTCGGCGAGCAACGTTTGCCTGCCGCCGAGGCGCTTGCACAGGCGCAGTTGCAGCCACGCGTGCTGGGCGCAAAGGAAGGCCTGGCGCTGCTCAACGGCACCCAGTTTTCCACTGCCTGCGCATTGGCCGGTTTGTTCGAGATCGAAACCGTGCTGCAGGCCGCGCTGGTCACTGGCGCCTTGTCGGTGGAAGCGGCCAAGGGCTCGGATACGCCGTTCGATGCGCGCATCCATGCCCTGCGCGGGCAGCCTGGGCAGATTGCCACCGCTGCAGCGCTGCGCGCCTTGATGGCCGATTCGAGCATTCGCGAATCGCACCGGCTCGGCGATGTACGCGTGCAGGATCCGTACCGTCTGCGCTGCCAGCCGCAGGTGATGGGCGCGGCGCTGGACATCATGCGTCAGGCTGCACGCACGCTGGAGATCGAGGCCAATGGCGTGTCCGATAATCCGTTGGTGTTCAGCGAGACCGGCGAGGCCTTGTCGGGCGGCAACTTCCACGCCGAACCGGTGGCCTTTGCGGCCGACATGCTGGCGATGGCGGTCTGCGAAATCGGCTCGATCAGCGAACGCCGCACCGCGATGCTGGTCGACCCGGCCTTGTCCGGCCTGCCGGCGTTTCTCACCCCGCGCCCGGGCTTGAATTCGGGCTTCATGATTCCGCAGGTCACCGCTGCCGCCTTGGTGTCGGAGAACAAGCAGCGCGCGTATCCGGCCAGTGTCGATTCGATTCCGACCTCGGCCAATCAGGAAGATCATGTGTCGATGGCCGCGCACGGCGCACGGCGCTTGTTGGCGATGGCCGAAAACGCCACGCACGTGATCGGCATCGAGTTGCTGGCTGCGGTGCAAGGCTGCGACTTCCATGCGCCGCTACGCTCAAGCGCCGCGTTGGAAGCCGCACGCGCACTGCTGCGCGCGCACGTACCCACGCTGCAGGACGACCGCTATTTCCATCCCGACATGCTGGCTGCCAGCGCGCTGGTACGCTCGGGTGCACTGGCGCGCGCGGTGGCGATGGCATTGCCGGGCGTGGAGCAGGACGCATGAAGCGGCAGGCCGACAAGACGCAATCGCGCTATCAAGACGTCTGGGCGATTGCACCGATGCAAGGCACGCAACGATGAGCGCCCTGCCCTGGCTCGAAATACACCGAGGCGACGCGCCACTGATCGTCAGCTTCCCGCATACCGGCACCGAGCTGCCGGACGACGTGGCCGGTCGATTCGTGTCGCCGTGGCTGGCGCGCCGCGATGCCGATTGGTGGGTGCACCAGCTGTACGACTTCGCGCAATCGCTCGGTGCCACCACTGTGCGTACCGCGATCTCGCGCTCGGTGATCGACGTCAATCGCGACCCGAGCGGCGCATCGTTGTATCCGGGCCAGAACACCACCGGTCTGTGCCCGCTGACCACCTTCGACAATCAGCCGTTGTACGCAGACGGTGACGCACCTGATCAGGCGCAGATCGAGCGACGCCGCACCCGCTGGTTCGATCCTTATCACGCTGCGCTCGACACCGAGATTGCGCGCCTGCACGTGCAACACCCAAAGATCGTGGTCTATGACGCGCATTCGATCCGCTCGCATATTCCGCATCTGTTCGACGGCGAGTTGCCGCAGTTCAATATCGGCAGCAATGACGACCGCAGTTGCGATCCAGACCTGACCGACGCGGTGGAACGGCTGTGCCGCAGCAGTGGCTCCAGCACCGTGCGCAATGGGCGTTTCAAGGGCGGCTGGATCACGCGCCACTACGCGCAGCCCGAGCGCGGCGTGCATACGCTGCAGATGGAGCTGGCCTGCCGCGGTTATATGCGCGAGCCCGACGACATCACGCCAGACACCTGGCCCACGCCGTGGCATCCCGCGCACGCAGTGGCATTACGCGCCGTGCTGCGTCACGTGCTGCTGACCTGCCTGCACTTCGCCAACGCAACACCCCCCTCCTCCGACACCACGCCGCCTGCGGCGCACCGTTGATTGCAGGGAACCCGGCATGACCCGTCACGATGCAACCCGCGTCATCCGCGCCGCCACCGGCACCACGCTCACCGCCAAGAGCTGGCTCACCGAAGCGCCGCTGCGCATGCTGATGAACAACCTGGACCCGGACGTGGCCGAGCGCCCGCAGGAGCTGGTGGTGTATGGCGGCATCGGCCGCGCCGCGCGCGATTGGGAATCCTTCGACGCAATCGTCGCCGCACTCACCCGCCTGGACGACGACCAGACCTTGCTGGTGCAATCCGGCAAGCCGGTCGGCGTGTTCCGCACCCATGCCGATGCGCCACGCGTGCTGATCGCCAACTCCAACCTGGTGCCGCGCTGGGCCACCTGGGACCACTTCAACGAACTCGATAAAAAGGGCCTGGCGATGTACGGCCAGATGACCGCCGGCAGCTGGATCTACATCGGCGCGCAAGGCATCGTGCAAGGCACTTACGAAACGTTCGTGGAGATGGGCCGCCAGCATTACGGCGGCAGCCTGGCCGGCAAGTGGCTGTTCACCGGCGGCCTCGGCGGCATGGGTGGCGCGCAGCCGCTGGCCGCAGTAATGGCCGGCGCCTCGTGCCTGGCGGTGGAATGCCGCCGTTCCAGCATCGACATGCGCCTGCGCACCGGCTATCTGGACACCTGGACCGACTCGCTGGACGAAGCGCTGCGCCTGATCGAGGAATCGTGCACGGCGAAGAAGCCGCTGTCGGTCGGCCTGCTCGGCAATGTCGCCGATGTGCTCGACGAACTGCTGCTACGCGGGATCAAGCCGGACCTGTTGACCGACCAGACCTCCGCGCACGACCCGGTCAACGGCTACCTGCCGCAGGGCTGGAGCGTGGAAGAATGGGACGCAAAGCGCGTGAGCGCGCCGAAAGAGGTGGAAGCCGCCGCGCGCGAGTCGATGGCCAGCCACATCCGCGCCATGCTCACGTTCCACGCACTCGGCGTGCCCACCGTGGACTACGGCAACAACCTGCGCCAGATGGCACTGGAGGAAGGCGTCGACAACGCGTTCGACTTCCCCGGCTTCGTGCCCGCCTATATCCGGCCACTGTTCTGTCGCGGCATCGGCCCGTTCCGCTGGGTCGCACTCAGTGGCGATCCGCAGGACATCGCCAAGACCGACGCCAAGGTCAGGGAACTCATTCCCGACGATGCGCATCTGCATCGCTGGCTCGATATGGCCGCCGAAAAGATCGCCTTCCAGGGCTTGCCTGCGCGCATCTGCTGGGTCGGTCTGGGCGATCGGCATCGACTGGGTCTGGCCTTCAACGCAATGGTGCGCAGCGGCGAATTGAAGGCGCCGGTCGTCATCGGGCGCGACCATCTGGATTCCGGCAGCGTCGCCTCGCCCAACCGCGAAACCGAGGCCATGGCCGATGGCTCCGATGCGGTCTCCGACTGGCCGCTGCTCAATGCCCTGCTCAACACTGCCAGCGGCGCCACCTGGGTGTCGCTGCACCACGGCGGCGGCGTCGGCATGGGGTTCTCGCAGCACGCCGGCATGGTGATCGTCTGCGACGGCAGCGAAGCGGCCGACAAGCGGATCGAACGCGTGCTCTGGAACGACCCGGCCACTGGCGTCATGCGCCACGCCGATGCCGGCTATGCCATCGCCACCGACTGCGCGAAGGAAAAAGGGCTGGATTTGCCGGGGATTCTTGGCTGAGTTCGCCCTCCGACAGCGCGGTATACCGCACGCTGTCGGCAGGCTGTGTGCACTGCTCGCAACCATGCACACCGACCATCTCGAGTGGTCCTTGCCTGCCCACCGTCGCGGGACCTTAAGCGGCATGGATGCCGCGTAAGAGCCTACATGGATGTACTTGCGGCGTGTCCTGCGATGGTGGGCGGGCAAGGGCCCACCAGCCAAGCTGCAGACATCAGCTCTACAACTGATCTATCCGCCACACTGTTCAACCACTCCAAGGACAACCGAGATTTCGGTCGCGGCGGCGGTTAAACGCAGTCAAAAGCTTAGGTCAAAAGCTGGGTCAGTCGAGGACGCGATGTCCTCACCAGACAGTTTGCTGGTTGCTTTTAGAATAGCTACGCGCACCGACCATCCCGACTGGTCCTTGCCCGCCCACCGTCGCGGGACCTTACGCGGCATGGATGCCGCGTAAGAGCCTACATGGATGTACTTGCGGCGTGTCCCGCGATGGTGGGCGGGCAAGGGCCCCGCAGCCAAGCTGCAGATCAACCGCTCTACACGAGTTGTGTTAGCCGCTCTAAATGGACTCGACGTCTACAAGCCACTCTCCAGATGAGCGAGCCAGATACTCTGCAGGAAATGCATCGCCTCATGATACGCCCAGGGTTTCCTAGACATCTCAAGGCCATGGAAAATGGTCGATTCGGAGGTGTCTATGAGCAGCAAGCGGTATACGGATGAGTTCAAGATCGAGGCGGTCCGGCAAGTGACTGATCGTGGGTTCAAGGTGGCAGAAGTCGCCGAGCGGCTGGGTGTCACGACGCACAGCCTGTACGCCTGGCTGCGCACGTTCGGCAAGTCTGGCGTGGTGCATCGCGCCGAGGTGGACCAGAGCGCCGAGGTTCGGCGGCTGAAGGCAGAGTTGCGTCGAGTGACCGAGGAGCGCGACATCCTAAAAAAGGCCGCCGCGTACTTTGCCAAGGGGTAAAGGCAAAGTACGCCTTCATGCAAGCCCACTGCAGGGAATTCAGGGTGTGTGCGATGTGCCGGGTATTGCGGGTCAACCGGTCGGGTTATTACGCCTGGTTGTGCTCGCCCAACAGTGAGCGCGCCAAGGAAGATGATCGCTTGCTTGGACTAATCAAGCACCACTGGCTGGCCAGCGGCAGTGTCTATGGGCATCGCAAGATCACCACGGATCTGCGCGATCTGGGTGAGCGTTGTAGTCGCCATCGGGTGCATCGGCTGATGCGCACCGAGGGACTGCGTGCCCAGGTGGGCTATGGTCGCAAACCGCGCTTCCATGGAGGGATGCAGTGCAAGGCGGCTGCCAATCTGCTTGACCGACAGTTCGACGTGACGGAGCCGGACACGGCCTGGGCGAGCGATTTCACCTTCATCCGCACGCATGAAGGCTGGATGTACCTGGCTGTTGTGATCGATCTGTTTTCCAGGCAGGTCGTCGGCTGGGCGATGCGCGATCGGGCCGACACCGAGTTGGTCGTGCAGGCCTTGTTGTCTGCGGTGTGGCGGCGCAAACCCAACACTGGTTGCTTGGTTCACTCGGACCAAGGGTCTGTCTACACCAGCGATGACTGGCGCAGTTTCCTGGCGTCCCATGGCTTGGTGTGCAGCATGAGTCGGCGTGGCAACTGCCACGACAACGCACCCGTAGAGAGCTTCTTCGGCCTGCTCAAACGCGAGCGGATCAGGCGGCGGACCTATCCCACCAAGGACGCCGCTCGCGCCGAGGTATTCGACTACATCGAGATGTTCTACAACCCCAACCGCCGCCACGGTTCAACTGGCGACTTGTCCCCTGTAGAGTTTGAACGGCGCTACGCGCAACGAGGGTCTTGAGTGTCTACGGAACCCTGGGCGTATCATCAGTCGGCTTTGGTTTCCAGCTCTGTTTACTTGCAGGCCGATGCAGCAGCAGCCAGCAATGCGCTGTCATCGAGCAGCGGCACCGCCCCGCTTGCCGGGTAAGAAGCTGCGATCGCCTTCGCCGCGCGATCTGCATCCGCCTGGATATACCACTGCGACGCCATCGGCAACGCACGTCCACGTACCGCGTGTTCGAATCGATACTGTCCCCAGTAAATCGCCAATGGCTCTTCCAGCGCGTTGAGCGGGTTACGCAAGGTGGACGCACTCGGACACAGCCACAAGAAGTTCGCAGCGAGCATGCGTTTACGCGCGGATGGCTGCCCCGCAGACAAGTAGTGACTCAACTCGTGCAACACGATCGGCGTCCAGTCCATCGATGCCGTGCCGGTGAGCGCATCGTGCTGCGAATAGAGCAGCATCGTGCGTCCACGCACTTTGGCCTGGGTGGTATCCATCTCCGGCCACCACACGAATCGTGCCTCGAATACCGGAGGTTCCGGCACCGCAAAGAAATCACGCATCTGCGATGCCAGGCGGGAAACGGCGGGGTTGGACAGCTCCTCTCTCAGCACGCGTATCTGTTGCTCGAACCGGGATGCAACTGCGATCAAACGACTGGCACGCGGAACGAACCGCGCAAAATACGCGCGCAACAGCCTCTGGTCATCTGCCGACTGCTCTGCAATGGCGGCGTTCGCTGAAGCCTCGAAGTCTTCGCTCCCCAGGAAATGCCGGGAGAACGGATCCGCCTCACGGGTGACGTCTGGCGCAAAGACTCGGTCGACCACCTCCAGATCGTCGTCCTTTGCCAGCCCCGAGGTGCGGCGGCGGAAATCCGCATAGGCGGCAAGCGCGGCAAGGTCCGCCTGATCCAGCCCGCCATGGGCTTCCATGTAGCTGCGGTAGACGGGCACCGTAAAGCCCGGCAACCAATCCGACAGGTTATCCAGCAGGTTGAACAGATCCGTCGCTTCGCTGTAGCCCACCTGGACGTGCGTCGATGACGTCGATGATGGTGTGGGTGGCGCGGCATGCGCAGTGGCGCACAGCAACATCCAGATCAGTGCCACTACGCGCATGTTCCGCAGTTTGGTCGGCCAGCAATCACTCCATCTGCGCATGCGGAATTCTGGGCTGGCGAGTGCGTTGATTCGAACATGCAGGGATACCGCTCGCAACGTGTCTTTCGTCAGGGGTGCGCGAGACCTGCACGTTGGCGGCCTGCTTTGACGGCAAAACCACCGTAGCCCGTCACATTCTCGACAATTGCCCTCAAGACTGCCGGGATCAGGCCGACAAGGTATGCAACGTTTCGAGGAGCCTCCATGGGCATCCTGATCTACCTGGTGCCTGCATTCGCACTCTGGGCGCTCATCGCCACCGGGCTGGCGTTCGTGCGTGGCCGGCAACTGCGTGCCGAGTCCGGCCAGCTTGCGAACACCCAGGACAGTCTTGCCCGCTACCAGGCTGCGCTGTCGCAATTGAAGGCACGCGCGGCCGCCAGCACGCTGGAGCTGGAATCGCTGCAGCGCAGCTACGCGGTGCTCAAACAGTCGCTGGAGCAGCAGGAACAGAATGCGGCCGAGCAACAAGCGACCACGGCCCAGGTGATTCCGATGGTGATGGTGCAGCAGCTGGACATCGCCAACGAAATCGGCACCTTGTTTGCACATGTGGCACGCGTTGCGCGCAGCCTGCGTCGCTATAGCGCCTACAGCCGCGGCCACAATGCCCCCGAACCGAACACTGCCCGCTACGACCTGCACTGGTTGGCGGACTGCTTGCACAGCTTCGACCAGATCGGCCATGCGCTGGTGCGCGGTAACGTCGCCGCGTTGATCACGGCCTGCCAGGACCTGCTGTCGATGTACGACCACTATTTGAAAGACGGCTCCGGCTACAACAGCCGCGATACCTTTCAGCGTCTGAGCAGCGATGTCCCCCTGTCCGATGCCACCGACGCCATCCGCTCGATCATCGTCAAGGCCACGCTGGCGCAGGACGCGCAGGATGCGGTGATGGAAGAGGCAGTTGCGGCAAATGTGGCTTGATTCGGGATTCGGGATTCGGGATTCGGGATTCGGGATTCGGGATTCGGGATTCGGGATTCGCAAGAGCGTGGGCGCGGTGTTCTGTCAGGTCAACATATAGATGCATGATTGTCGAACAGCGTGTTGATGTGCGTCGTTGAGTCACAGTTGCATTGCGGTTACTTATAAAAAAGCGCACCACTTACGGTGCGCTTTTTTTGTTTCAAGCCTTAGGAACGGCTAACGAACTCTGGCGAGCAGGTTCGAGAACGGCTCAAATCAAGGCGTTTTCTGCGGCAACGCATACGCCACCAACGCATCGCCCGCAGGCGTTTCCATGAAGTGGTGGCCGCCGGCCATGATCACCAGATACTCGCGGCCGCCGTAGGCGTACACCATCGGGTTGGCCTGACCACCGGCCGGCAACTTGGCGTGCCACAGCTCCTTGCCGGTAGACAGATCGATGGCGCGGATCAGGTCGTCGGTGGCTGCGGCAATGAGATTAATCCGCTTGCCGTCACTACCGAACCGCCGTTGTTCGGCGTGCCGATCTCGATCGGCAACCCCGAGCGGATACCGAACGGCCCATTGCCGCGCGCACTGCCGAACGGACGGTCCCATAGCGTCTTGCCGCTGGCCAAATCGATCGCGCGGATGCCGCCATAAGGAGGCTCCTTGCACAGCAACTTGGTGAACGGCAAACGCCAGCCGGCGTTGACGTTGATCGCGTACGGCGTGCCAGCCTGCGGGTCGCCCGCGCCTTCCGCACCGCCCGCATCGCCACGCACTTCGTCGCGCGGTGCCCAGCCCAGTTTGTCGGCCTTGGCGCGCGGCACCAGCAGGTTGTAGTTGGGCATGTCGTTGTAGTTGGCCACAATCACGCCGCGCTGCGGATCCACCGCCACGCTGCCCCAATCCGACCCGCCGTTATAACCGGGATATTCGATCGAATGCCGGTCGGCCTCCGGCGGCGTGTAGATGCCCTTGTAGCTGGCCTTGCGGAACTGGATGCGGCACACCAGTTGATCGATCGGTGTCATGCCCCACATGTCGCGCTCGGTCAGATCCGGCTTGCGCAACGTGTGATACAGCGAGAACGGCTGGGTTTTGGCGCGCATCTGCGGCTCCACGCCGCCACCGGGCACCGCACGCTCTTCCACACCCACCAGCGGCTTGCCGGTACGCCGATCCAGTACGTACAGCTCGCCCTGCTTGCTCGGCAACAACACCGCCGGCACCGTGACCCCGTCCTTGGGGAAGTCGATCAGGCTCGGCTGCGACCCCAGATCGTAATCCCAGGCATCGATATGCGTGGTCTGGAAATTCCACACCGGCTTGCCGGTGGTGACATCCAGCGCCACCAGCGAGGTCGCATAGCGATTCTCCTGCGGCGTGCGCGAGCTGCTCCAGTAATCGGCGGTGGAATTGCCCATCGGCAGATACACATAGCCCAACTGTTCGTCGGCCGCGGCGGTGGTCCACATATTCGGCGTGCCACGCGTCCAGCTCTGGCCCGGCGGCGGTGCGCCGTTCCAGTCCGGATGGGTCATGTCCCAGGCCCAGCGCAACTTGCCGGTCACCGCATCGAAGCCTTCGATCACACCGGACGGCTCGTAACGCTTCTGCCCATCCAGCACCTGATGCCCGGTGACCACCACCCCGCGCACGATCGCCGGTGGCGAATTGATCGACACATAGCCCGGCGGGGTCTCGCCCATTCCCACGGTGATGTCGACTTGGCCGTTGTTGCCGAAGTCCGCGCACGGCTTGCCGCTGCGTGCATCCAGTGCGATCAGGCGGCCGTCCAGCGTGCCTTCGATGATGCGCGTGCGGCACATTGCCGAGGTATCCGCTGCCACCGCTCCTGCGCCATCGTTGGCTGCCGCCGGCATCTCGTAATACGACACGCCGCGGCAGGCAGCCGTGTACGGAATTGCCTCGTCCTTGACCTTGGGATCGTAGCGCCAACGCTGCTTGCCGCTGGATGCATCCAGCGCGATCACCTGATTGCGCGCAGTGCACACATACAGGCTGTCGCCCACCTTCAGCGGCGTGGTTTCCGCACCCCAGCGCTTGCTTGGCAGGTCGCCTGTGTGAAAGAGCCAGGCCTGCTTTAACTGCGCAACGTTATCGCGATTGATCTGCTGCAGCGGCGAATAACGCAGCCCGGCCTGGCTGCGTCCATACGCGGCCCAGTCGTCATCGGCAGGTGCATTTGCCGGCTGTGCGCCAGAGGACGCAAGCGACGCTGGAACGTTGCGATTGACCAGGCTCGCGGCAACACCGGCCGCATGCGCCAACGCGCCATCGGCCTCGGTCACCCCAACGGCACGAACGCCAGCGCGAAGGCCACCACAAACACCGCCGCCAGTACGCCGGCCACGCTGCGCGACAGCCCGCGCGACACCGGGCGCTCCAACTTGGGCAGCAACAGCGCCAGCACGAACGCCAGGCCGACGATCAAGCCCGCACGCGGCACCCAACGCCAGTAATCGCTGCCCGATTCCCACCATGTCCACAGCAACGACGCCACGACCACTGCAGCAAACCACCACGCGCCCGCATTGCGACCGCGAAACAGCAGCACGCCGGCAACCAGCATGGCCGCGCCCGCAGGCGCGTAGTACCAGGAGCCGCCCAGCGCGGCCAACCACACGCCGCCTGCAAGCAGCACAGCGCCGAGCACTCCAATCACGCCTCCCAGTGTCGCCAGCGCCCAATGGCCGCGACGGGAAGGACGATGCACGATCGTCATCAGTTGTTCCTCTTCGATTCTGCGGCGACGCAACGCCGCCGCACCGCCAACCACCTTCGACCCGCAACGGTGAAAGAGCCGCGCTCTTTGCGGCCCCCGTCGAAAAACACTGCGGGTTGCAGATGTCACCGCGTGCAATAAAAAACGCCGGCTGTGCGCCGGCGTTTTTCTTCAACTGCGTTACTCGCTACGCGCGATCATGCTTCGGTCGGCGGCAACTCGCTGGTGCTTGCTGCCGGTGCGACGGCTGCATCGTCCACCACGTCTTCCACTTCATCCAGCGAGGCATCCAGACGTTCCACCGCCTGCAGCTTTTCGCCCTTGGACAGACGGATCAGCGTGACGCCCTGCGTGTTGCGACCCACACGCGAGATCTCCGAACCGCGGGTGCGCACCAGCGTACCGCCGTCGGAAATCAGCAGCACTTCGTCTGTTCCGCCCAGCAACACCGCACGCACCAACTTGCCGTTGCGCTCGGTGGTCTGGATGCCGATCACGCCCTGCGTACCACGTCCCTTGCGCGGATACTCGGCCAGCGGGGTGCGCTTGCCGTAGCCGTTCTCGGTGGCGGTGAGGATATAGGCCGTGTCGTCGTTTTCGGCGACCTCGATCACTGCCGCATCGGCCACGTCCGTGGTCTCCACAACGTCCTCGACGCCCTCTTCCTCGACATCGCTTTCGACGCCCGCAGCACGCTCGGCCACGATCAGGCTGACCACCTCTTCGCCCTTGGTCAGACGGATGCCGCGCACGCCGGTGGCGGTACGGCCCATCGAACGCACCGTGGATTCGCCAAAGCGCACGGTCTTGCCGTTGGAGGCAAACAACAGCACGTCGCGGTCGCCATCGGTCAAGGCCACACCGACCAGCGCATCGCCCTCATCGAGGTTGATGGCGATCTTGCCGCGCGCCAGACGGAACGCGAATTCGCTCAACGGGGTCTTCTTGACGGTGCCGTTGCGCGTGGCGAAGAACACATAGCGGTTATCGGCGTATTCGCGCACTGGCAGCACCGCCTGCACGCGCTCGCCGGGTTCCAGCGGAATCCAGTTGATGATCGGACGGCCGCGCGCATTGGAGCCGGCTTCCGGCAACTGATACACCGGCAGCCAGAACACCTTGCCGCTGCTGGTGAAGGTCAGCAACGTGTCGTGCGTGTTGACCAGCCACAGCTGATCGATGAAGTCCTCTTCCTTGGTCGCCGCGGCAGAACGACCACGGCCGCCACGGCGCTGCGCACGATACGCGCTCACCGGCTGCCGCTTGGCATAACCGGCGTGCGACAGCGTCACCACCACGTCTTCCGGCGAAATCAGATCAAGAATATCCAGATCTTCTTCGCTGTGACGGATTTCGGTGCGGCGTTCGTCGCCGTACTCTTCGCGGATATTGATCAGCTCGTCGCGGATCACCTGCAACAGCACGTCGGGGTTTTCCAGGATGCGGATCAGGCCCTGGATGACCTCGAGCAACTGCTTGTACTCGTCGGTCAGCTTTTCCTGCTCCAACCCGGTCAGGCGATGCAGACGCATTTCCAGGATCTGCGAGGCCTGCACTTCGGTGAGCTGGTAAAAGCCCTTGATCAGGCCCACGCCCGGCGGCAGATCTTCCGGCTTGGAGGCTTCGGCACCGGCTGCGCCCAGCAAGGCGCCGACCAACCCCGGCTCCCAGGTCTTGGCCAGCATGCGCTCGCGCGCTTCCTGCGGATTGGCCGAGGTCTTGATCAGCTCGATCATCTCGTCGATGTTGGCCAACGCGACGGTCAAACCTTCCAGCACATGCGCACGCGCACGCGCCTTGCGCAGTTCAAAGATGGTGCGGCGGGTGACCACTTCGCGGCGGTGGCGGATGAACGCCTGCAGCATCTGCTTGAGGTTCATCAACTGCGGGCGGCCGTCGATCAGCGCAACCATGTTGATGCCGAACACCGACTCCATCTGGGTCTGCTGATACAGGTTGTTGAGCACAACCTCGGCCGACTCGCCGCGCTTGACCTCGATGTAGATGCGCATGCCGTCCTTGTCGGACTCATCGCGCAGCTCGCTGATACCTTCGAGCTTCTTTTCCTTCACCAGCTCGGCGATCTTCTCGATCAACCGCGCCTTGTTCACCTGATACGGGATCTCGGTGACGATGATCGCTTCACGGCCGTTGTCGGCCACTTCCACGTCGGCCTTGGCGCGCATGCGCACCCGGCCACGCCCGGTGCGGTAGCCGGCGGCAATGCCGGCGGTGCCGTTGATAATGCCGGCAGTGGGGAAATCCGGGCCCGGGATGTACTCCATCAGGCCTTCGACATCCAGCTCCGGCGTGTCGATCAAGGCGATGCACGCGTTGATCGCTTCGGTCAGATTATGCGGCGGGATATTGGTGGCCATACCCACCGCGATACCGGCCGAGCCGTTGACCAGCAGGCTCGGGAACCGGGTCGGCATGACCGTCGGTTCCAGTTCCTTTTCGTCGTAATTGGGCTGGAAATCGACGGTTTCCTTGTCGATGTCGGCCATCAGCTCATGCGCCAGACGCGACATGCGCGACTCGGTGTAACGCATCGCCGCAGCAGAGTCGCCATCGACCGAACCGAAGTTACCCTGGCCGTCGACCATCATGTAGCGCAGCGAGAATGGCTGCGCCATGCGCACCAACGTGTCGTACACCGACTGGTCGCCGTGCGGGTGGTATTTACCGATGACGTCGCCGACGATACGCGCCGACTTGAAGTACGCCTTGTTGCTGTGCGCGCCCAGCACGTGCATGGCAAACAGCACGCGGCGATGCACAGGTTTGAGGCCATCACGGGCATCGGGGAGTGCGCGGCCCACGATCACGCTCATCGCGTAATCGAGATAGCTCTTGCGCATCTCGTCTTCCAGATTGACCTGGATGATTTCCTTGGCGGTTTCTGCCATTCGGGTTCCGTAATTTTGAGGTGGCGGGCGAGCCGGAAAGCCGCGTCGGGAGCACCCTGTAACAGGCTGCCGGCCCCACGCTCCCGCCGATCGATTCAAGCACCGGATTGTACCACGAAGGGGCAGCCCGATGCCGCCGGTTTACCAGCCAGAAACAAGCACTTGCAAGGCGTTTGCGCGGTGTTGGCGACGTTATCGCACGCGCCGGGCTCAGGCGCCGAATGCGGCCTGCATCTGCGCCAGGTCGGGCTGCGCAATCACCCCGCGCTCGGTGACGATCGCATCGATCAAGCTGCCGGGGGTGACGTCGAATACCGGGTTCCAGGCATGGATGCCATCGGCCACCGTTCTGACCCCGCCCACCCCGAACAATTCGCCCGGGTCGCGCTGCTCGATCTCGATCTGCTCGCCGCTGGCGGTGGCCATATCCACCGTCGACGACGGCGCGACCACCATGAACTTGACGCCGTGGTGGCGCGCGGCGATGGCCAGCTGATAGGTGCCGATCTTGTTGGCGGTATCGCCATTGGCGCAGATGCGGTCGGCGCCGACGATGACCCATTGCACCAGGCCGGATTTCATCAGGTGCGAGGCGGCCGAATCGGCGATCAAGGTCGCGTCGATGCCATCCTGCTGCAGCTCCCACACGGTCAGCCGCGCGCCCTGCAACCACGGCCGGGTCTCGCCGGCAAACACCTTGCCGATGCGCTGCTGCGCCATGCCGGCACGGATCACGCCCAGCGCGGTGCCGAAACCGGCGGTGGCCAGCGAGCCGGTATTGCAGTGGGTCAGCACGCCACTACCCGGCGCGATCAGCGCAGCGCCGAGTGCGCCCATGTGCCGATTGGCTGCCAGATCTTCATCGGCGATGGCCTGCGCCTCGCGCGCGATCACCTCGCGCCAGTCGGCGCCGGCAGCGCCCAGCACGCGACGCATGCGCATCAGCGCCCAGGCCAGATTGACCGCGGTCGGACGCGCGGCATTGAGCCGCAACAGCGCCGGTTCGAGCTTCTGCAATACCGCGCTGCCGTCATCGGCATCGATGTCGCGCGCCGCCAATACCACGCCCCACCCGGCCGCAATCCCGATCGCCGGCGCGCCGCGCACCGCCAGCGAATGGATCGCCTCGGCCACCGCATCGCTGCTCTCGCAACGCACATGTTCCACCACGAAGGGCAGCTTGCGTTGGTCGAGCAATTCCAGGGCATCGCCGGTCCACAGCAGTGGGCGGATGTGGTCGTAGCGGGCGTAATCGATGTGGGCGCTGTCGTTCATGGCGCTATTGTAAGGCGCGCGGGCAGCCCAGTCAGTGGACCTGCCGTGCTCAGCCTGGGGGCAGCGCGCAACAATGCCTCAAGCGCGTGCTAGGCGAAGGTATTTAGAGCGGCTAAAAAACGTAGCGAGTAGTTTGGATGCAGTCAAAAGCCTGGTTGGTCGAGTGCGCGGTGCCCTCGCCGCTCGCGGGACACGCCGTGAATCCGTCCGTGGAGGCTCGGTGGCGGCATCCATGCCGCCACACGGTCCCGCAATCGGCGAGGGCACCGCACCAGGAAGTTTGCCGGTTCCTTTGTTGAAACCTGCCCGTCGATCGCGTTGCGCTGCGAAGCTGATCCGTCGCGGTGTTATCCAGACAACACACCATGCCTTGCTTGCAACCATGCACACCGACCGTCTCCACTGGTCCTTGCCCGCTCACCGTCGCGGGACCTTACGCGGCATGGATGCCGCGTAAGAGCCTACACGGACGTACTTGCGGCGTGTCCCGCGACGGTGGGCGGGCAAGGGCCCTGCAGCCAAACCCGCAGCATCGAGGGCGCGGTGTCCTCACCGCTCGCGGGACACGCCGTAAACCCGTCCCTGGGGGCTCGGTGGCGGCATCCATGCCGCCACACGGTCCCGCAATCGGTGAGGACACCGCACCAGACAGTTTGCTGACTGCTTTATTGAAAGCTATGCACACCGACCATCGCGACGGGCCCTTGCCCGCTCACCGTCGCGGGACCTTACGCGGCATGGATGCCGCGTAAGAGCTACAAGGACGTACTTGCAGCGTGTCCCACGATGGTGGGCGGGCAAGGGCCTGCAGCCAAACCACAGATCAGCCACGCTGTGCAGCGAAAGCCAAGATCCACCGCTCTGCAATAGACCAATACGCAGCAGGTTCGTCAGCAGCTCAGTCGACGATGAACTCGGCACGGCAGCCGTCGTTCACCCACACCCCGTCGCGGCTCCAGCCCCAGGTCTGGCCTTCCACGCATTCTTTTTTGGAGATCTGCCGGCCCACACGCACCTGGCGCTCCACCGACACCCCGCAGGTGCGGCGCGAGCTCTTCTTCGATTCGCAGGTGACCATGCGCGGCACAGCCACAAAGCCGGAACCATCTTCGGCACCGACTTCGAACTCTCCATCGCAACCGCGTGACACCCAGATTTCGTTACGGCGGGTGCCCCACGTGCGGCCCTCCTTGCACGGCCACATCGAGCGTTGACGCAACAAACGCACTGGTGCACCGCGCAGTATCACCGGGCAGGCCACTTTGCCGCCGTTGGAATCGCAGCGCACCACGCGGCGCATCTGCGGGGAGGCTGGCACACGCGCAGAGGCGAACTCCGCACGGCAGCCCTGCTCGACCCATACGCCGTCGCGTTCCACATCCCACTCGCTGCCGCGAATACAGCTGGTTTCGGACAGCTGGCGCACCAGTTGCACGCCGTGTTCGGTGTCCATCGCACAGTGCGTGCGCGCCATGTCCTTGGACTCGCAACGCACCACGCCGGAGGCTCGATCCGAGGCACGCGCATCGGCGAGCATCAGCAGCGGCAAGCACCACAAACCGCATAAGCTGACCAGCCACTTCATGCCGACACTCCTCACCCAAACACACTCTGCGCCGAGCCCCCGTGGACGTGAGGATGAGAGCATCATCGATGTGAAGAAAGCAATACGGTGCCGATGACAACTGGATGGCACTTCGGGCCTGCGATACGCCACGAAGTCGTCGGCACAGCCCGAGCAGGCTGCGCCGGCGCTAGGCGCGGGCGAACTCGAACGCGAGCACATCCGCTATCTGCGCGGTGCCACGCAAGGCCATCAACAAGCGGTCGACGCCGACCGCCACACCGGCGCAATCGGGTAGCTGCGACAACACCGCGAGCAAGCGTTCATCCAATGGCAACTGCTGTACCCCGCGCGCGGCACGCACCGCGTTGTCGCGCAGGAAACGTGCACGTTGCTCCTGCGCATCGTTGAGCTCGTGATACCCGTTGGCCACCTCGTAAGCACCCAGATACAGCTCGAAGCGCTCGGCCACCGGCGGGCTGTCGTGGCGGATGCGCGCCAATGCGCACTGGCTGGCCGGCCAGTCGTGCACCACAGTCAAGGTGTCGTCGGCAAAGCTGGGCTGGATGCGATGGGTCATCAGCAGGTCCAGCCAGTCGTCGCGGGTCAGGCCGTGTGGATCGATGGCGATGTCGTGCAACGGCGCGCGTAGCGTTTCGATCGGATGGAGCAACGGGTCGATACCCAACTGCTGCAGGAACAGGTCGCGATAGCTCAGCACCTGCACACGCGCCTGGCGCTGGACCAACGCAAGCGCGTGCTGCACCAACGCGATGGTCTCCTGCGCCAAGGCGCGATCGTCCCAGCCCACCCGGTACCACTCGAGCATGCTGAACTCGGGATTGTGGCGGCCGCCTGCTTCGCCATTGCGGAACACCCGCCCCAGCTCGTAACAATCGCCCACGCCGGCCGCGAGCAGGCGCTTGAGCGGATACTCCGGCGAGGTGCGCAACCAACGTACCGCTGCGCCGGCATCCACATGCCCGCTGAAGCGCGTGCTGAAACTTTCGATATTCGGCTCGGTGTTGCCGGCCTCCGAGAGCACCGGCGTTTCCACTTCCAGCACGCCACGCTCGGCGAAGAACGCGCGGATCACCGCATTGAGCCGCGCGCGTAACTGCAACGCGGCCAGATCGATCTGCACCGCACTCATCGCTGCTGGCCGTGCTCGCCGAGAAACGCTAGCAGCCGCGCTTCGTCCCAGATATCCACGCCCAGCGACTGCGCCTTGTCGAGCTTGGAACCGGCTTCTTCGCCAGCCACCAGAAACGCGGTTTTCTTGGAGACACTGCCCGCGACTTTCGCGCCCAACGCTTCCAGGCGCTGCTTGGCGGCATCGCGCGTCAATGCGGCCAAGGTGCCAGTGATCACCACGGTCTGGCCATCGAGCGGGCCGGTCTGCAGCGCATCGGCTTCGGGCAGGCGCGAGAGCACCGTTTCCATGGCCTGCTGCGCTGCGCTGGCCAACGCCGCATTTTCCGGCCGCTCCAGCCATTGCTGCACCGAAGCGACGACTGCCGCAGGCACGCCGGCCTGCAGCAAGGCATCGGCACCGGCGCTGCGCAACGCATCGAACGAGTCCACCGCGGCGGCCAGTTGCTGCGCACGCACCGGCGTCACCTTGGGGATATCCATGTCTTCCAGCACGCTGGCAAAACTCAGCGCGTCGCGCAGCTTGGGCGAAGGCGGATGTGCATCGCCGATGCGCACGCCACGTTGCAGCAGATCGTCGATGGCCTGCTGATTGCCGGGCTGATCCAGGAAGTGCCCGAGCGAGCGCGCCACCTCGCCACCGATATCCGGCACACGCTTGAACAGCGGCCACGGCAGGTGGCGGATCAGTTCCAGATCGCCGAACCAGGCCGATAAGGCCTTGGCAGTGCTCTCGCCGACATGCTCGATGCCCAGCGCAAACAGGAAACGTTCGAGCGTGGTGTCGCGCGATTTTTCAATCGCCTCGATCAGGTTTTCCGCCCACTTGGTGGCGATCTTCTTGCGGTTCCAGTCGAAGGCCGGCAGGCCGGCACGCAATAGATCGGCCTGCCAGGTTTGCGGCACCTCGCGCTCGCCGGCCAGATCCACACCGATGCTCACCACCGTCTTTTCCAACTGCGCATATGCGCCGGTGGCCAGATGCTCGCGCGCTTCGCGCAAAAACGCATGCGGACTCTCGGCGGTGCTGATCAGACGCAACTGCAGCAGTTGATCGACGCTGAGCAGATACAGATCGGCCACGCCCTGCACCACGCCGCTGTCGACCAGCACCTCGATGAATTTTTCGCCAAGGCCATCGACATCCATCGCGCGGCGCGAGACGAAATGCCGGAACGCTTCCTTGCGCTGCGCCGGGCAGGTCAGCTCGCCGGAGCAACGCCATACCGCCTCGCCCTCCTCGCGCACGATCTCCGAGCCGCATACCGGGCATTGCGTGGGCATCTGCCATGGCTGCGTGCCGGGTGGCCGTTGATCGGCGACAACACCAGCCACTTCCGGAATCACATCGCCGGCACGCCGCACGATCACCGTGTCGCCCACGCGCACATCCAGCCGCGCGATCTGGTCGGCGTTGTGCAGCGTGGCGTTGGTGACGATCACCCCGGCCACATGCACCGGCTTCAGCCGCGCCACCGGCGTGGCCGCACCGGTACGGCCGATCTGGATCTCGATCGCTTCCACCGTGGTGGACTGCTCCTGCGCCGGGAATTTGTGCGCGATCGCCCAGCGCGGCGCGCGCGAGACAAAGCCCATCTCGCGCTGCCCGGCCAGATCGTCGAGCTTGTAGACCACGCCATCGATATCGAATGGCAGCCCGTCGCGCGCTTCACCGATGCGTTGGTAGTACGCCAACAAGCCGTCGCTGCCCTGCACGACCTCGACCAGGGAGCTGACCGGGAAACCCCATTGGCGCAGCTGCGCCAGGATCGCCGAATGCGTTTGCGGTAATGCGCCCTCGCTCACTTCGCCAATGCCATACGCATAGAAACTCAGCGGGCGTTGCGCGGTGATACGCGCATCCAACTGACGCAGCGAACCGGCAGCACCGTTGCGCGGATTGGCCAATACCTTGCCGCCATGCAGGCGCATCTGTGCGTTGTAGGTTTCGAAGGCGGCGCGCGGCATATAGACCTCGCCGCGCACTTCCAGAATTTGCGGCCACCCTTCGCCACGCAGACGCAGCGGAATCGCCTTGACGGTGCGCAGATTGGCGCTGACATCTTCGCCGGTGGCGCCGTCGCCGCGCGTGGCGCCCTGCACGAACTCGCCGTTTTCGTAGCGCAGGCTGATCGCCAGGCCATCGAGCTTGGGCTCGGCAGAAAACAGCGGATGCGTGAGCTCGAGCCGCTCGCTGATGCGACGCACGAACTCGGCCACTTCCTCATCGCTGAAGGCATTGCCCAGCGACAACATCGGCAAGGCATGCCGCACTTCGGCAAAGCGCGAGGCAGCCAGATGGCCGACGCGCTGGGTTGGCGAATCGGCGCTGGCCAGCTGCGGGTGCGCGGCCTCCAAGGCTTCCAGTTCGCGCATCAGGCGGTCGTAGTCGAAGTCGGCCATCTGCGGCTCGTCGAGCACGTGATAACGGTAGTTGGCGTCCTCGAGACGATGACGCAGGGCGTCGATACGCTGCGCGGGATCCGGGCTGACAGTCATACGATCGCTGGGCTGGCTTGAGGGGCCGCCTATTCTAACGGGCCGTGCCGATGCGCAAGGGTAGCCGGCCGGCCACTGCCGCGACCACGCATGCGCCGTCGACAGCAAGCACTACGGGTATTTCCCGATAGTCAGACAAGCACAAACCCGATAGCGTGGCGCCCTCTGCCGCCCGCCCGTCTGGAGTTCACCCGTGTCGTTGCCCGTCTCGCGCCGTTCGTTTCTCAGCCTCGCCAGCGTTGGCGTGGCGGTGTCCGCACTGGGACTGGCGCCCGCGGCCGAGGCAGCCCGCAAGCGCGCAGCCGCAGCGGCAACGCCCAGCGTGGCGCCGGCCGCCGGTGCGGTGTATCTCAACCTCAACGAGCATCCGCTCGGGCCGGCGCCGGCCGCGCTGGATGCCGCGACGCGCTCGCTGGCGCATTCGGGCCGCTACCTGTTCGAGATGGAGCAGGACCTGCGCAATCTGATGACCGGCGAGTTGCAGCTGCCGGGCGACCATCTGGCGTTGTTTCCCGGTTCCAGGGATGCATTGAATCGTGCCGGCAGCCTGTTCACTTCGGCCCGTGCCGGGCTGGTGGTGGCCGACCCGAGCTTCGATCCGATCGTCGACAGCGCAAACGCGCGCGGCGTGCCGGTGCGCAAGGTGCCGCTGCGGGCCGATGGCGCGCACGACGTCAAGGCGATGGCCAAGGCCGACCCCACCGCCGGCCTGATCTACCTGTGCAATCCCGGCAACGCCGCCGGCGCCATCACCCCGCGCGCCGAGATCGAGTGGCTGCTGGCCAACAAGCCGGCCAGCGCGGTATTGGTGGTCGACGAGGCCTATATCCACTACAGCAACGAACCGTCGGTGGCCGATCTGGTGCGTCAGCGTCAGGACCTGATCGTGCTGCGCAGCTTCTCCAAGCTCTACGGCATGGCCGGCCTGCGCCTGGGCGCTGCGCTGGCGCCGCCTGGGCTGCAGACCAAGCTCGCCAGCTTGGGTAGCAACCCGTTGTCGGTCCCGGCAATGGCCGCCGGCATCGCCAGCCTGCGCGACCCGCAACTGGTGCAGACCCGTCGCGCGGAAAATGCGCGCGTGCGCGACGACACCATCGCCTGGCTCAAGACCAAGGGCTACACCTGCCTGCCCACGCAGGCCAACTGCTTCCTGCTCGACGTCAAGCGCGACGCCAGCGTGTTCGCCGATTCGATGCAGAAACAGGGCGTCATCGTCGGCCGCAGCTGGCCGATCTGGCCCAAGCGCGTGCGCGTAAGCGTCGGCACCGAGGCAGAGATGCTGCGGTTTCGCGAGGCGTTTGCCAAGGCGAAGCGTTGAGCACCAAGCACTGAGTGGCAATCCCTTCTCTCCTCGGGAGAAGGTGCCCCGAAGGGACGGATGAGGGTGCGAGCGAAGCCTCGTGCAGTTGGAACCACACCAGGGCTTCGCCCCGTACCCTCACCCCAACCCCTCTCCCGCAGGAGAGGGGCTTTTGCTCCCTTCTCTCACCGGGAGAAGGTGCCCCGAAGGGGCGGATGAGGGTACGCGCGCAGCCTGGTACCACCTTTACCGCCAGGGCGCGCCCAACGGCAGACCGGCTTTTAGCGTCGATCGATAACTGTCAGTCACCACCTCGATAATGCGCATCGCCAGCACTACGAAATCACCAGCGCGGCGACTTGGTCAGCGGCGGTGCCTGATGCTGGCGATCGTAGGCGCGCAGTTCGTCGCGGATATGTGCCACACGTTGACGGCCCAGCGCATTGCGGCTGTCGTCCAGCACCACGCCATCGAGCAGTTCGGCCATGCGCTGCACGGTCGGCAGCATTTTTTCCCAGGCATCCAGCGCGGTCATCGGCGCCGGCAGCGTGAGGAAAAACGCAATCGCCGGGGTCTGCATGTCGCGGATGTTGGCCATGTCGAAACTGCCGGGCTTGAGGATGCTGGCCATGCTGAAGATCGGCCCGCGCTCCGGGTGCCCTTCCACCAACCGGTGGAAGACATTCATGTGGCCGAACACCAACCCGGTCTTCTCTGCAGCCACCACCACGTCTTCGCCACGCAGCACCTGCCCAGCCTTGGCCGCGACAAACAGCGAGACGATCTTGTCGAAGTCCTGGTTGGGACGCTTGCCGACATCGTTGCCGCCGGCCGCATCTGCATCGTCCAGATTGAGTTCGCTCTGCTCGGCACCTTCAGTGCGCTCGAACGGGTCGCCCTCCACACCCGGCTCGCCGGAAATCACCGGCTCGCGGCGTTCGCGCGGCTGCCCCTCGTCCTTGTCGACCCGGCGCCCTTGCGGCGATTTTTTCGGGCGACCAAACAGAAAGATGGCCGCGACCAGCAGCAGTCCAGCGATCAGGATCCCGATCCGGATCATGGCCATGTCGGACATTCAGCGTGCCTCCGCATAAGAGTGACAGGTGTCGATATTCCAACAAGCATGGCACGTCATGCCGCACCCGCCAAACGTGCGGCTTCTTCCAGGTCAACGCTGACCAGACGGCTGACGCCCGGCTCGCGCATGGTCACGCCGGAGAGCTGACGCGCGGCCTCCATCGTCGCCTTGTTGTGGCTGACGAACAGGAACTGCACTTTCTCGCTCATTTCCCGAACCATGTTGGCCAGGCGGCCGACATTGGCTTCGTCCAGCGGCGCGTCCACCTCGTCGAGCAGGCAGAACGGTGCGGGATTGAGTTGGAAGATCGCAAACACCAGCGCCACCGCGGTCATCGCCTTTTCGCCACCGGACAGCAGCGAGATGCTGGACACGCGCTTGCCCGGCGGGCGCGCCATGATGGTCACGCCGGTGTCGAGCAGATCTTCGCCGGTAAGTTCCAGATAGGCATGCCCGCCGCCGAACAGCCGCGGATACAGTGCCTGCACGCCGGAATTGACGCGGTCGAAGGTGTCCTTGAAACGGCCGCGGGTCTCGCGGTCGATCTTGCGGATCGCCTCTTCCAGGGTTTCCAGCGCGGTGTTGAGATCCAGGTTCTGCGCGTCGAGATATTCCGAGCGTTGCGCCGCTTCGCCGTATTCCTGGATCGCGGCCAGGTTGACCGGTTCCAGCCGCCGCATGCGCCCATCGATCTGGCCGACCGCCACTTCCCACTCGGCCAGATTGGCGGATTCGGGCAAGCCGTTGACCACGTCTTCGAGCACGAAGCCGGCCTTCACCACCGCAGCCTCCAACTGTTCGGCGCTGAGCACCAGGGCTTGCTGATCGAGCTTGCGCTGCGAGATGCGCTCGCGCTGGCCCAGTGCCTGTTCGTCGCGCTGCTGACGGGTCTGTTCGTAGCTGCGCAATTCGCCGTCAACACTCTCCAGCATGGTGCGCGCTTCGCTCAGTACGCGCTCGGTGCGCACACGCTCGCTCAAGGCGGCCTGATGCTCGTGCTCCAGCGTTTCCACCGGCGAATCGCCTTCGCTGAGCTGGGCGACCAGATCTTCCAGGCGCGTATCGAGCTGGCCGCGCTGGCTGTCCATGCGCTCCAGCGTCTGACTGAGCGAGGTGATTTGCGTGCGCTGCGATTCCAGCGTGAGTGCTAGTGCATGCATCGCATCGCGCACGCCACGTGCGGCGTCACGGGCCTGGTCGCGCGCATCGGTGAGCTGACGGCGTTCGTTTTCCAAAGCCGCACGGGTGCCCTGCAGATCGCCCATGAGGGTCACCGCGTCTTCGAGTTTGGCGCGCGCTTCGCGTGCCTGCTCGCGGCTGGTGTCCAGCGTTTCCAGCAGCTGCGACAACTCGTTTTCGATGCGTTCGATGCGCGTGCGTGCGGCATCGACCTTGCCTTGCTGGCTCTGCAGCTGACCGGCCAGCTCGGAGACGCTGCGATGCGCCATGTACAACTGACGCTGCGCATCTTCGCGTTGCTGCTCGGCGGCCAGCAGCTGCTCACGGAAGCTGCCCAGGCGCTGCTCAAGGTCGGCTTCGCGCTCCTGCAAGGTTTCGATCTGCGCGCGTAATTCTTGAATCTCGCGCTCGCGCAACAAGGCGCCCTGCTTGGCGGCACCGGAACGCGACACGCGCACCCAGCCCTCGCCCAGCAGCTCGCCATTGCGGGTGATGACCGAATCGCCCTCGGGCAGGCCGCGCTGCAGCGTGCGTGCGGCATCCAGATCCTCGGCCGCATGCAGGCGCGCGAGCAGGCGACGGATCGCGATCGGCCCCTGCACCTTGGCCGCCAGCGAGGTCGGTGCGAAGGTGGCGTTGTCGCTGGCGCTAGATACCAGCGCGATGCGGCCATCGCCCAACTCGCCCAGCGCGTCGACCAGTTGCTCCGGCGCATCCACCAGCACGCCTTCGATCAATTGCCCCAATGCACCTTCGACCGCATTTTCCCAGCCGCTTTCGACCGTGATGCGTTCGCCGACACGCGCAGCCGAATCCAGCCCGCGCGATTTCAGCCACGCCACCGCCGCGCCCTGCTCCTGACCGAGCGCGGCCTGCTGCAGGGTTTCCAGCGACGACAGCCGACCACGCGCGGCCTGCGCCTGCTTGCGTACTTCGGCCAGTTCGCCCTGGCTGGCCCGTTGCTGTTCCTGCAGCCCGCCGAGCGCGTGCTTGCGCGCTTCGACCTGCTCGGTCAGCCCGTCCAGCGAGGTCTTTTGCGTTTCATGGCGTAGCTCGATCTGCTCGAACGCTTCGGCCAGCGCATCCAGATCCAGCCCGGCGCGCTCGTTGACCAATGCTTCGCGGCGGCGGTCGGCTTCCAGCGACTGGCGATCGAGATAATCGACACGCGTGCGCTCCACTTCGCCGGCACGCGAGGCCTCGCCGGTATCGCGGTTATGGGTTTCCCAGCGCTGCTGCCAGTCGGCCAGCCGCGCTTCCGCTTCGCGTAGCGATTCCTGGCGGAATTCGTGATCTTCGCGCAGCTGTTCCAGTTGCGGCTCGGCCGCGTCCACCGCCTCGCGCAGCACCGCCAATCTGGCCGAGTCGCCGCTGATGTGTTGCGTCAGTTCCTGCAACTGGCTTTGCGCCTCATCGCGCGCCTTGTGCAGGCGATGCGCGAGTTCGCGCTGATGCTGGATCTGTTGCTCGATGCGCGCCAACGCGCCACCGACCTGATAGACGTCGGCCTGCGCCTTGGCCACCGCTTCGGCGGCTTCCTCGCGACGCACGCGCCCGGTTTCGATCCGCGCTTCGGCATCGCGCTGTTCGGCGATCAGCTGCTGCAGGCGGGTCTCTTCCTGATTCAATTTTTCGCGCAGGCCCTGCAACCGACCATCCAGGCCGCGGTATTCCAGCGCCTTCCACTCGGCGTCCTTGATCCGACGCTCTTCCTGCAGGGCCTGATACTGCTCGGCTTGGCGCGCCTGGCGCTGCAGATGCGCCAGCTGCTTGGTGATTTCTTCGCGCAGATCGCCCAGGCGATCGAGATTTTCGCGGGTGTGGCGAATGCGCGTTTCGGTTTCCTTGCGGCGTTCCTTGTACTTGGAAATGCCGGCGGCCTCTTCCAGATACACGCGCAGATCTTCCGGGCGCGCCTCGATGATCTGGCTGATCATGCCCTGCTCGATGATCGAGTAGCTGCGCGGACCCAGACCCGTACCCAGGAACAGGTCGGTGATGTCGCGGCGTCGGCATTTGGTGCCGTTGAGGTAATACGCACTGGTGCCGTCGCGGCTGACCAGTCGCTTGACCGAGATCTCGTTGAACGAGGCGAACTCGCCGGTGATGGTGTGATCGGAGTTGTCGAAGATCAGCTCCACCGTCGCCTGCGACACCGGCTTGCGCGCCGAGGATCCGGAGAAGATCACGTCGGTCAGCGAGTCGCCGCGCAGGCGGCTGGCCGAGCTTTCGCCCATCACCCAGCGCACCGCATCGATGATGTTGGACTTGCCGCAACCATTGGGGCCGACGATGCCGGTCATGTTGGTGGGCAGGTGCAACGTGGTCGGGTCGACGAACGACTTGAAACCGGACAGTTTGATCGTGGACAGGCGCATGGGACTGGAGGTTCCGGGCACCGCGCGGACGAAGCCGGCAGGCGCTTTTTCCTGTGAAGCCAGTCCCTAAACCCTTGATCCACAAGATCAGCAGGCCGTGGAACCGGCAATGGAGCACGAGTATAACGGGCCGGCCAGCGCTGGCGGCGGCGCCATAAAGACGAAGGGCGCCTAACAAGGCGCCCTTCGGGTACAGCATGCGGCGTGGATCAGGCGTCGGATTCGACGATGACCTTGACCGAGGTTTCCACATCGGCGTGCAGGTGCAGCACAACGTCGTACTCGCCGACATTGCGGAATGCGCCTTCGCCCAGGATCACTTCGCTCTTTTCCAGCGGCAGGCCGGCGGCGGTGAACGCCTCGGCGATGTCGCGCGGGCCGACCGAACCGTACAGCTTGCCTTCGGTGGACGCATGCGCACCGATGGTGACGCTGGCGCCTTCGAACTTGGTGGCGCGGCTCTGTGCATCGGCCAGGATGCTGTTGGCCTTGGCCTCGTAATCGGCACGCTTGGTTTCGAACGCTTCCACGTTGGCAGCGGTGGCCGGAACGGCCTTGCCCTGCGGCACGAGGAAATTGCGGCCGTAACCCGGCTTGACGCTGACCTTGTCGCCCAGGTTGCCCAGGTTGGTCACTTTCTGCAGAAGAATCAGATCCATGGTGGTGCTCCGTTATTCGTTAGCGCCGGCACTTTGGCCTGCGCAACGGGTGCTGTCCGAATAGGAGAAGCCGGGAATCGGGATTGGGGAATCGGGAATCGTAAAAGCCCCGACCGACACCGCACACTCGAACTACCAGCCTCTATCAATTTAATAACCCGCACATGGATGTGCGGGCTCTTGTGAGGGACTCACATGAGTGACTCACATACAACCGTGCGGGTCTTGCGAAAGGAGCCGCGCAACTGGCGGACTCCTACGCGGAATTGCTTAGACGTCGTGATTGTCCGTGTACGGAATCAGCGCCAGGAAACGCGAGCGCTTGACGGCCGTCGCCAGCTGACGCTGGTACTTGGACTTGGTACCGGTCACGCGGCTCGGCACGATCTTGCCGTTCTCGGTGAGGTACTGACGCAGGGTGTTGAGATCCTTGTAATCGATCTCTTTCACGCCTTCGGCGGTGAACTTGCAGAACTTGCGACGACGGAAGAACTTGGACATGACAGCGCTCCTTAAGCGGCTTCGGCGTTGTCGCCGTCGGTATCGGTGGCGGCAGGTGCAGCATCGCCCTCATCGTCATCACGACGACGACGCTCGCTACGCTCGGGCTTGTCGCCCTTCTCGTCCTTGCTCTTCATGATCAGCGACTGCTCGGTGTCCGGGCCATCGCGCTTGACGACCAGGTGACGCAGCACCGCATCGTTGAAGCGGAAGCTTTCCACCAGCTCGCTCAGCACGGCCTGGTCGACTTCGATGTTGAGCAGCACGTAATGCGCCTTCACCAGGTTCTGGATCGGGTAAGCCAGCTGACGACGGCCCCAGTCTTCCAGACGGTGGATGGTGCCGTTACCGCCCTCGATCAGCGACTTGTAGCGCTCGATCATGGCCGGGACCTGCTCGCTCTGATCCGGGTGGACCAGGAACACGACTTCGTAATGACGACTCATGTTGTTATTACCTTTCGGATGTGGCCACGTGGGCCGGACAGCTCCCCGGTGAACCGCGCAAGGCGGCCGGTGGAGCAGGGATTCCCGCCCGGAACCGGGCAGGAAGCAGGAAAGTATGGCAGTTCAGGTGCTTAGCCGCAACCGGGCCATACCAGCAGCCAAGCTTACGAGCGTGATATCTGCGCGGCGACTGCTTAAGCCCCTCTCCCGCCGGGAGAGGGGTTGGGGTGAGGGTACGGGGCAAAGCCACTCGTGTCGTTCAACCACGCGAGGCTTCGCTCGCACCCTCATCCGCCCTTCGGGCACCTTCTCCCGAGGGGAGAAGGGATCAGCGGTGCTCGGCTGCCGTCGTGAAGCTCTCGCCGCAGCCGCACTCGGCGGTGGCATTGGGGTTGCTGAAGGTAAAGGTCTCGCTGAGCCCGTGCTTGCCGAAGTCGATGCAGGTGCCATCGACCAGCGGCAGGCTGGTGGGGTCGACGAAGATGCGCACGCCGTCCTGCTCGAATACCGCGTCGTCAGCGCGCTGGTCGCGCGCCAGGTCGGTGATGTGGCCCCAGCCCGAACAACCGGTCTTGGTCACGCCGAAGCGCAGGCCCAGCGTCCCCGGGGTCTGCTGCACGAAACGCTGCACGCGCTCCAGCGCGGCGGGGGTGAGGCTGATGGCCATGGAGGCGCTCCGAAAAACAATGGGGGCAAGTATAGCGAGGCCGCAACAACCGAGGCGGCGTCCTCAGCTGCGGCACCTTCCTCAGATGGGGACGCAGCAAGCCTGCAACAAGCACCTCGACCCACAAGCGGTTCAGATGCTCGCGCCAGCGCGCCCGCAGCCAGTAAACTCGCAGACCATTCAAAGTCGCTACGGCGAGGACAAGTCATGACGGTGGTCAGCGTTGAACATGCGCTTGCGGGGAAACTCCCCGAAGGCGGCGAAGTCACGGTACGGGGGTGGGTGCGCACGCTGCGCGGATCTGCCGGACTGGCCTTCATCAACGTGACCGATGGCTCGTGCTTCGCTCCGATCCAGGTGGTGGCGAATGACACCCTGCCCAATTTCGACGAGGTCAAGCGCCTGACCAGCGGCTGCTCGCTGATCGCCAAGGGCGTGCTGGTGAAGTCGCAGGGCAAGGGCCAGTCGTTCGAAATCCAGGCCAGCGGTGTCGAGATCGTCGGTTGGGTCGAGGACCCGCTGACCTACCCGATCCAGCCCAAGCCGATGTCGCCGGAATTCCTGCGCGAAGTGGCGCATCTGCGCCCGCGCACCAATCTGTTCGGCGCGGTCACGCGTATCCGCAACTGCCTGGCGCAGGCGGTGCACCGTTTCTTCCATCAGAACGGCTTCAACTGGATCAGCACCCCGATCGTGACCACGTCCGACGCCGAAGGTGCCGGGCAGATGTTCCGCGTCTCGACGCTGGACATGGCCAACCTGCCGCGCAACGAGAAGGGCGAGGTCGATTTCAGCCGCGACTTCTTTGGCAAGGAGACCTTCCTGACCGTGTCCGGCCAGCTCAACGTGGAGGCGTATTGCCTAGCGCTGAGCAAGGTCTACACGTTCGGCCCCACCTTCCGCGCCGAAAACAGCCACACCACGCGCCATCTGGCCGAGTTCTGGATGATCGAGCCGGAAATCGCCTTTGCCGATCTGGCCGAAGACGCGCGCCTGGCCGAGCAGTTCCTCAAGTACCTGTTCCGCGCGGTGCTGGACGAGCGCGGCGACGATCTGGCATTCCTGGCCGAGCGCGTGGACAAGAACGCGATCAGCAAGCTGGAAGCCTTCATCAATGCCCCGTTCGAGCAGATCGATTACACCGACGCGGTAAAGCTGCTGCAGAACTCCGGCAAGAAGTTCGACTTCCCGGTCGAATGGGGCCTGGATCTGCAGACCGAACACGAGCGCTGGCTGACCGAAGAACATATCGGCCGTCCGGTGGTGGTGACCAACTACCCCGAGCACATCAAGGCCTTCTACATGCGCCTGAATGACGACGGCAAGACGGTCGCTGCGATGGATGTGCTGGCACCGGGCATCGGCGAGATCATCGGCGGCAGCCAGCGCGAAGAGCGCCTGGATGTACTGGATGCACGCATGGCGCAATTCGGCCTGGATAAGGAGCACTACAGCTGGTACCGCGATTTCCGTCGCTACGGCTCGGTGCCGCATGCCGGCTTCGGCCTGGGGTTCGAGCGGCTGGTGGTCTACGTGTGCGGCCTGAGCAATATCCGCGACGCCATCCCGTATCCGCGCGCGCCGGGCAGCGCCGAGTTTTGATGTGACGACTGCTGCGTCCCTGGCGATTAGGCACCGTCTAGCAGGGACGCAGACGTTCGTGGCCCACATCACTGTGCGCATCTGCCGCTTCGACGCTGCGCCCCAGGAGCACTCCGCATGACGCTGTTCTTCGCACTGTGTTTTGTCGGTGTCGCAGTGGCAGGGCTCACCGCGTTGCTGATTTTCTGGCCGCTGACGCTGGTGCATATGCGCGACCGTCATCCGGAGGCGTTGGCCAGCTTCGGCGACCCGGCCTTCATCAGCCCCACTGCGTTGCGCTGGTTGCTGACGCGGCGCTACCGCAGCCACCGCGACAGCGCGTTGTCCGGTCTGGCCACTCCCGCCTGGCTGTCGCTGCTCACCATCTTTTTCGGCCTGGGCATGGCGGCCCTGCTCGGCCTGCTTTCCAAGGTAATGCAATGAATACGTACGAAGACACTGCCCAGGGCGAACAGGATTCCTGGTGGCTGGCCACGATCGGCCGCACGCTGATCTGGGCACGCCTGCGCGTCAATGACGCCGGCACCGCCGAGGTGCTGGACAGCGACGGCAAGACGCTGCCCTACGACAGCGAAGACAGCGCCCGTGCGGCTCTGTTCGATGCCGAATTCGTCTCGCTCGACGGGCTGGACGAAGAAGACGCGCTGATGCGCGGTTTCTCGCTCAACGAAGTCTCGCCGCCGCGCGGCGAAGACGATGCGGATCTGCGCGAACGCATGGTCGTGACCCTGGGTGGCCGCGCCTGACATGTACGCCCCACGCGCGTTTGTGCAGACCGATCTGGCCTTGCTGGACTGGCTGATCGCGCGCGACCCGTTCGTTACCCTGATCAGCCAGGGCGAGGACGGCCAGCCGGCAATCACGCATCTACCGGTGCTGTACCGACGCGATGACCAAGCAGTTGTCATCGAAGGCCACTGGGCGCGCCCCAACCCGCAGGCACGCACTCCCGGCGATGCGGTGATTGTGGTGCAGGGACCGCACGCCTACGTGTCGCCCAGCTGGTATCTGGACAAGGAAGCGGCCGCGCGCGTGCCGACCTGGAATTACGCGGTGGCGCATCTGCATGGACGTTGCAGCCAGATCACCGATGAGCGGGAAGTCGGCGATCTGATCGGCCGCATGAGCGCGCATTTCGAACAGCGTGTGGGCAGCGATTGGTTGTTCGAGATGGAGCGCGACAGCCACCGCCGGCAACTGCGCGGCCTGGTCGGCTTTCGCTTCGTGCCCAGCCGCATCGAGCTCACCTTCAAACTCAGTCAGAACCATCCGGCCGGCAATGTCGCTGCGGTCAGCAATACGCTGGAACAACAAGCCTCCAGCGAATCCCGTGAGCTGGCCACGCTGATGCGCGATGCCTTGCGCGCACGCGATGGCGCGGCCTGACCGGCACGGCACACAGTCGATTTCTGCACCACCGCTTTATGGCTCCTCTCTCGAACACACACTGCCCTCTTTCCTCTGGAATACTGCGCGCATGAACGAGCTCAACCATTTACTCGCAAACAACCAGGCCTGGTCCGAGCGCATCCGTCGCGAAGACCCGGAATTCTTCTCCAAGCTGTCCACCCAGCAGACCCCTGAATATCTGTGGATCGGCTGCTCGGATTCGCGTGTGCCGGCCAACCAGATCATCGACATGGCGCCGGGCGAAGTGTTCGTGCACCGAAATATCGCCAACGTGGTGGTGCACACCGATCTGAATTGCCTGTCGGTGATCCAGTTCGCGGTGGACGTGCTCAAGGTCAAGCACGTGTTGGTGGTAGGTCATTACGGCTGCGGCGGCGTCTTCGCCAGCCTCACCCAGAAGCGTATGGGCCTGGTCGACAACTGGATCCGCCACGTCACCGATGTGGCCGACAAGCATGAAGTCTGTCTGCACGATGCCGGCGACTTGCCGGCGCAGCACGCACGGCTATGCGAGCTCAATGTTCTGGAACAGGTGGTCAATGTCTGCCGCACCACCATCGTGCGCGATGCATGGGAACGCGGCCAGGAACTGTGCGTGCATGGTTGGGTCTACAGCCTGCGCGATGGCCGCGTGCACGATCTGGGCATGTCGATCGACCGCTCCGAGCTGCTGCAGGAGCGTTACGACACGGCACTGGCGCAGATTCAGGCCGATCACACCGAACGCTGAGTCGCACCCGCACACCCACGGCGGCGCCCATCGGCGCCGTCGGTTGGCTATGCTGGAGGTCTTCTTTGCCGAGGAACGTCCATGCTGGTCCCGCCGATCAACCTGCATGCCTGGATCGAACAACACCGCCACCTGCTCAAACCGCCGGTGGGCAACAAATGCATCCAGCAGGACGGCTTCATCATCATGATCGTCGGCGGGCCGAATGCGCGCACCGACTATCACTACGATGAGGGCCCGGAGTGGTTCTTCCAGCTCGAAGGCGAGATGGTACTGAAGGTGCAGGACGAGGGCGTGGCACGCGACATTCCGATCCGCGCCGGCGAAATCTTTCTACTGCCGCCGAAGGTGCCGCACTCGCCACAGCGCGCGGCCGGCTCGATCGGCCTGGTGATCGAGCGCGAGCGCTTGCCCAACGAACAGGACGGCCTGCAATGGTATTGCCTGCAGTGCAATCACAAACTGTACGAGGCGATGTTTCCGCTGCAGAACATCGAAACCGATTTTCCGCCGGTGTTCGATCATTTCTACCGCTCGCTTGCGCTGCGCACCTGCACCCAGTGCGGGCACGTGCATCCGGCGCCCGAGCGTTATGCCGCAACTGAGGCGTAAGTGGCGGAGAGGGTGACGATGCAGAACACGCGTAGCGGGAAGCGCTCGACGGCGCTCGAACGACAGTGGCCGGTGCGCGTGCCGTGCGGCGAGGCTGCAATGGCAGGCGACGCAGCGACCGCACGCCGGCCAACAACACGCCTGTCTGTCATCCGTGCAACTTTCATCCGCGCAGACGCGCGACGTGCATGCCGCTCGAACGCACTGCCAACGATGCCATGCTGCGCGCACTGATCGACCTCAAACCGCGCGACGTACCGCTGCGCGTTGCCCTGCGCAACACCGCCGCAGTGGTGCTGCCGCTGGCGGTGGGCGTGGCCACCGGGCATGTCGCTGCGGGTCTGGCGGTGTGTACCGGTGCGCTCAACACCATGTTCACCGACCAGCCCGGCCCGTATCGCGCGCGTCTGCAGCGCATGTTGATGGCCGCGCTGGCCGCCGGTGCGGCCGCGTTGCTGGGCATCTGGGTCGGCCACAACACCCCTGCCCTGGTGGTTGCCGGCTTGTTGCTCGGCCTGGGCGGCGGGCTGCTGGTGGCGCTCGGCCCGGTAGCCGCGCGCGTGGGCCTGACCAGCATGATCCTGCTGGTGGTCAGCGCCGATATGCGCTTGCCGATCGAGCAGGCACCTGGCGTGGCAGCGTTGATCTTCGCCGGCGGCTTGTTGCAGGTGGCGTTGGCATTGGCCGCGTGGCCGCTGCAACGCTATCGCCCGGAACGCTTCGCACTGGCCGATCTGATGCGCCAGCTGGCAGGCATCGCACGCCAGCGCCCGGAAGCCAGCGCCGCGCCGCCGGCCACGCAGGAAGTGCTCGATGCGATGGTGATGCTGCACGGCGAACATCGCTCGCGCGCGATCGCCGTGCAGAGCTTTCGCATCATTGCCGAGCTCTGCGATCGGGTACGGCTGGAGCTGCTGTCGCTGGCCGATGCCGACACCCGCCTGACCGACTCGCAGGCGCGCCCGTCAATCGAGCGCGTGCTCGAGCGCAGCGCCATCGTGCTGGAACAACTCGCGCATGCCATGACCGTTGGCGAAGACCCGTCAGCGGCTGATGCCTCGATGACCGGCTTCGACGATCTGGTCGCGGCCCTGGCGCAGTTCCAGCACGACAACGCCGATACCCGCGAGCGCCGGCTGGTGCGGGTGGCGGTGGCGCGCGCGCAAGGCTTGGGCGGCCAGTTGCGCGCCCTGATCCGCAATGCGCACTGGGCCAGCAGCCGTGGCGAGATCCAGGCGCAGTTGGCCGAAGCGCGTTTACCGGCAGCCTTGCGGCCAGCGGCGACCTTGGCCACCTTGCGCGCAAATCTGGATCTGTCCTCGGTGGCGTTTCGGCATGCGTTGCGATGCGGGGTGTGTCTGGCGCTGGCGATCGCCTTCCAGCGCTGGCAGCAGATTCCGCACGGCTTCTGGATTCCGATGACCACCGCCATCGTGCTCAAGCCGGATTTCGGCGGCACTTTCAGCTTCGGTGCCTTGCGTGTGGCAGGCACCTTCGTCGGCTTGTTGGTGGCCACGTTACTCGCACATTTTGCGATGGATGGCGCCAGCATCCGGCTGGCGTTGCTGGCGCTGTTTTGCCTGGGCTTCCGCTTGTTGACGCAGGTGAATTACGGTATCGGTGTCGCGTTTCTGACCGGCATGCTGGTGCTGTTGCTGTCGTTCGAAGGCGTGGCGCCGGGCGACGCCATCGGTGCGCGTCTGCAGGCGACGGTGGCCGGCAGCGCATGGGCGTTGATCGCCTACGCGTTGTGGCCCACGCGCGAACGCCGGCATATCCGCGCATCGCTGGCGCAACTGCTCAGCGCGTATCGCGATCATCTGCGCCATCTGTTGCTCGGCCAGATGGAGGGTTTAAGCGATACCCGCGCCGCCGCACGTGTGGCACGCACCAATGCGCAGGCCTCGATCGAGCGTCTGCGCGGCGAGCCACGCAGCCGGCGCAATCTGCACGAACTCAAACTCGCCGAATCGCTGCTGGCCAACGGCAACCGGCTGATCCGCGCCACCTTGTCGCTGGAAGCGGTGCTGCGCGATGGCCTCCCCTTACCCACGCTGGCGGCATTGCCCGCATTTGCGGAACAGGCCGATCAGGCGCTGTCGGACCTGATCGACTGCCTGATCCACGGCGGCATCCCCGCAGCGGCAACCTTGCGCAGCGCCGAGCGCCGTTTGTCCGATGCGCTGGCCGCATCGCCCGACAGCTCGCCCACCACCGCTGCATTGGCCGACACCGTCGACCGCATCACCGACAGCATCGGCACCTTGACCCATCTGTTGCGCCCGGCCCGACCAGCGTCAACCGGTGCCTCTGCAGAGGCACCGGCCGTGCATGACGGCGCACCCACTGCCGGCGGGTAAACTGACCTCACCGACCCGCGCTGCGAGCCTTGACGATGACCGACCCGCTGTCCCGCGCCCATGCCGTTGCACTGGACGCCGCCGACCCGCTGCGCCGCCTGCGCGATGCATTCGTGTTCCCGCAGCATGGCGGCCAGGATCAGACCTATTTCGTCGGCAATTCGCTGGGCCTGCAGCCGCGCGCCGCGCGCGCAATGGTGGCCGAAGTGCTCGACCAATGGGGCGCACTCGCGGTGGAAGGCCACTTCACCGGCCCCACGCAATGGCTGACGTATCACCAATTGGTGCGTGATGGCCTGGCACGCGTGGTCGGCGCACTGCCTGGCGAAGTCGTCGCGATGAACACGCTGAGTGTCAATCTGCATCTGATGATGGCCAGCTTTTACCGCCCCACGCCCGAGCGCGGCGCGATCCTGATCGAAGCCGGTGCGTTTCCGTCCGACCGTCACGCGGTGGAATCGCAACTGCGCCTGCATGGGCTGGATCCGGCCACGTACCTGATCGAAGTGGAAGCCGATGAGCCAAACGGCACCTTGTCGATGGCGGCGATTGCCGAAGCCATCGCATTGCATGGCCCGCGTCTTGCGTTGGTGCTGTGGCCCGGCATCCAGTACCGCACAGGCCAGGCCTTCGCGCTGGGCGACATCGCGCGTTTGGCGCGCGCGCAAGGCGCCGCGGTGGGTTTCGATCTGGCACATGCGGTCGGCAATATCCCGCTGACGCTGCACGACGATGGCGTGGATTTCGCAGTGTGGTGCCACTACAAATATCTCAACGCAGGGCCCGGTGCGGTGGGCGGTTGTTTCGTGCACGAACACCATGCCAACAGCGACCTGCCGCGCATGGCCGGTTGGTGGGGACACGAGCAGCAAACCCGCTTCCGCATGGACCCGCAGTTCGTGCCCTCGCCTGGTGCCGAAGGCTGGCAGCTGAGCAATCCGCCGGTACTGGCGCTGGCCCCGCTGCGTGCGTCGCTTGATGTGTTCGGCCAGGCCGGCATGCCGGCGTTGCGTGCGAAATCCGAACAGCTCACCGGCCATCTGGAACAGCTGATCCACGCACGCGTGCCGCAGGTGCTGCAGATCATCACCCCGGGCGACCCTGCGCAGCGCGGCTGCCAGCTGTCGCTGCGGGTGGCCGGCGGGCGCGCGCAAGGGCGCTCGCTGTTCGAGTATCTGCAGTCGGTCGGCGTGCTTGGCGACTGGCGCGAGCCGGACGTGATCCGCATCGCACCGGTGCCGCTGTACAACCGCTTCTGCGATCTGCACCGATTGGTCGAGCAGGTGGAAACCTGGGCCGCCGCCTGAGCACGTACGGCACAGACTGTGCCATCAAACAGATCCGCGCGTGAGCCGGAACCGGCACACGCGCACGTACACTCCGAACCCGCACCTGGCTGACCGGCTTGCGCTGTTGCCAGCCGCTTCACTTTCTCCCTCTTCGCCGGCACCCGCGTCCGGCCGCTGCCGGATACCGCATTGAGCGCAGTCTCTCCTCGTTCCCTGACACTGATCGGCGCCGGCCTGGCCGGTTGCCTGCTGGCCATCCTGTTGTCGCGTCGCGGCTGGCAGGTCACCGTCTATGAGCGCCGCGGCGATCCGCGCATCAAGGGCTACGAGTCCGGCCGCTCGATCAACCTGGCGCTGGCCGAACGCGGCCGCCACGCGCTGCGCCAGGCCGGCGCCGAAGATGCGGTAATGGCCAAGGCCGTGATGATGCGCGGGCGCATGGTGCATCCGCTGGTTGGCGAGCCGCAGCTGCAACGCTACGGGCGCGACGACAGCGAAGTGATCTGGTCGATCCACCGCGCCGCATTGAACGTCGCATTGCTGGATCTGGCCGAACAGGCCGGTACACGTGTGCATTTTTATCGGCGCCTGCACACGGTGGATTTCGATGCGGGCTACGCGCGTTTCATCGACGACCGCGACGACCAGCCGCACGAGATCCACTTCCAGAGCCTGATCGGCAGCGATGGCGCCGGCTCTGCACTGCGCGCGGCGATGCAGCGCAAATCGCCGCTAGGCGAGCGCATCGAATTTCTGGATCACTCGTACAAGGAACTGGAAATTCCACCACTGCCCGGCGGCGGTTTCCGCATCGAACGCAACGCGCTGCACATCTGGCCGCGCGGGCGCTATATGTGCATTGCGCTGCCGAACGATGGCGGCACCTTCACCGTCACGCTGTTTCTGCCCAACACAGGCGAGCCGAGCTTTGCAACCACGCGCACCGGCGACGAAGCGCTGGCCTTGTTCGCGCGCGACTTCCCGGATGCCTTGCCGCTGATTCCGCAGCTCAAGGAGCATTGGGAAGAACATCCGCCCGGGCTGCTGGGCACCTTGACGCTGGACCGCTGGCATCTGGACGGCCGCGCATTGCTGATCGGCGACGCCGCGCATGCGATGGTGCCGTTCCACGGCCAGGGCATGAATTGCGCCTTCGAAGACTGCGTGGCATTGGCGGAGCAGTTGGACGCGCACGACGATCTCGAAACCGCGTTTGCCGCGTTCGAAGCGGCACGCCGCGACGATGCGGCAGCAATCCAGCAGATGGCGCTGGAAAACTATCTGGAAATGCGCGACCGCGTCGGCGATGCCGCGTTCCTGCTGCAACGCGCGCTGGAACAGGAACTGCAGACACGCTGGCCCACCCGCTTCGTGCCGCATTACACGATGGTGACCTTCCTGCGCACGCGCTATTCGATCGCCCTGGCGCGCAGCGAGATCCAGCGCGAGATCCTGGTCGAGGCCACGCGCGGGCACACCGATCTGTCGCGCATCGACTGGGCCGCGCTGGAAGTGGTCGTGCGTGCGCGTCTGCAGCCGCTGGAAGGCGCGCACTGATCGTCGCGCACAGGCCTGCGTCAGCGAGCCGGCGTGCGGATGAGAGATACTAGGCAGCACTGGCGGCGCCCTCCGCAGCGCGCCGCGGATCTGGATTTGATACGGCATGCCTGACAGCTTTCTCTTCTACGACCTGGAAACCTTCGGCCAGGATCCGCGCCGCACGCGCATCGCGCAGTTCGCCGCCGTGCGCACCGATGCGCAGCTGCGCGTGATCGAAGAACCGATCAGTTTCTACGTGCAGCCGGCCGACGATCTGCTGCCCTCCCCGTACGCGACCATGGTCACCGGCATCACCCCGCAGCACGCGCTGCGCGAAGGCGTTAGCGAGGCCGAGGCGTTCGCGCGCATTTCCGAACAGATGAGCCGGCCGCAGACCTGCACGCTGGGCTACAACTCGATCCGCTTCGACGACGAGTTCGTGCGCTGCGGTCTGTTCCGCAATTTCTACGACCCGTACGAGCGCGAGTGGCGCGGCGGCAATTCGCGCTGGGACCTGCTCGACGTGTTGCGGCTGGTGCATGCGCTGCGCCCGGACGGCATCGTCTGGCCGCAGCGCGAAGACGGCGCCACATCATTCAAGCTCGAACACCTGGCCGATGCCAACGCAGTGCGCGAAGGCGATGCGCACGAGGCGCTCTCGGACGTCTACGCCACCATCGGCATGGCGCGCAAATTCCAGCAACATCAACCGAAATTATGGGAGTACGCGCTGCGTCTGCGCGACAAGCGCTTTGCGGCGACGTTGCTGGATGTCATCGCCATGCAGCCGGTGCTGCATATTTCGCAGCGCTATCCCGCCTCGCGCATGTGCGCCGCCGCAGTGCTGCCGCTGACGCGCCATCCGCGCATCGACAGCCGCGTGATCGTGTTCGACCTGGAAGGCGACCCGGAGGTGCTGTTGCGCCTGAGCCCGGATGAGATCGCCGACCGGTTGTATATCCGCGCCGCCGACCTGCCCGAAGGCGAGCAGCGCATTCCGCTGAAAGAAGTGCATCTGAACAAGTCGCCGGCGTTGGTGGCCTGGCAACACTTGCGGGAGGCGGATTTCCAGCGCCTGGGCGTCGACCACGACGCGGTGTTGGCCAAAGCCGCGCGCCTGCGCGAACTCGGCCCCGAGCTCGCCGAAAAAGTGCGCCAGGTGTACGGCAACGAGCGCGCTGCGGCACCAGCGGTCAACGACGCCGATGCCTCGCTCTACGACGGCTTCCTGGCCGAAGGCGACAAGCGCCTGCTAGCGCAGGTGCGTGCCAGCGCGCCGGCCGAACTGGGCGCGCTGGAATCGCGCTTTCGCGACCCGCGCCTGATCGAGCTGCTGTTCCGCTACCGCGCGCGCAACTGGCCGCAGACGCTGTCGTTCGAAGAGCAGGAACGCTGGAACGTGTACCGCCGTCAGCGCCTGCTCGAAGACCGTGGTTTGGGCGAAGTCACGCTCGATCAGTTCCATGCGCAGATTGCGGATTTACGGCTTGCTCACCCCGACGATGCTACCAAGCAAGCCCTACTCGACCAGCTCGCCGCCTGGGGTTCGGACCTCCAACGCACGCTATGACCACCTATTTTTCCGACGCCAGCTTCAAGTTTCTGCGCGCCCTGGCCCGCCACAACGACAAGACCTGGTTCAACGACCATCGGCATCAGTACGAGGCGCACGTGCGCCAGCCGTTTTTGCAGCTCATCACCGACCTGCAGCCGGCATTGGCCGAGGTCAGCGAACACTATCGCGCCGATCCCAAGACCCAGGGTGGTTCGCTGTTTCGCATCTACCGCGATGCGCGGTTTTCCAACGACAAATCGCCGTACAAGAATTGGCAAGGTGCGCGCCTGTTTCATGAGCGCCGCCGCCAGGTGCCGGCGCCCTCGTTCTACCTCCATCTACAGCCGGGCGAGAGCTTTGTCGGTGCGGGGTTGTGGCACCCGGAGCCGGATACCCAGCGCAAATTGCGACAGTTCATTTTCGACAATCCCGCCAACTGGAAAGCCGCCGCATACGAACCCAAACTGCGCCGCAAATTCGCGCTGGACGACAGCGAAAAACTGGTGCGTGCACCGCGCGGATTTCCCAACGATTTCGAGTTCATCGACGATCTCAAGCATCGCAACTGGGCCTATCTGCGGCATCTGGACGACACCATCATGACCGGCCCGCGCCTGCGCCAGACCATCGAAGCGGATCTGGTGGTGCTGGCGCCGTTTGTCGATTATCTGTGCGCCGCGCTGGATCTGGAATTTTGATGCAGCGCGCAGCGCAGGCAGCGATGCAAGCTGCAGCGGCCATCGGCGTGAGCTGGCGGTTTTCCACTGCGCGGCGCTGTGTCTCGCGATCTCGCCTGCCACCACCAGCAATGGACTGCGCACAATGAAAAAACGCTGGTTGCTGGTGCCTGTGCTGGCCGTGCTGCTACTGGCCAGTTACGTGGTGGCAGGCCCGTACCTGGCCATTCGCGGCATCAGTGAGGCAGTCGCCAATCGCGATGCCGGGCAGCTGGAACGCCACGTGGATTTCCCCAGCCTGCGGGTCAACCTCAAGGCACAGCTGGACGATTATCTGATCCGCCAGGCCGGCAGCAGCATGCAATCGAGTCTGCTCGGCGGGTTTGCCTTGCAGCTTGCCAGTGGCATCAGCGGCGCCGGCGTGGACACGCTGGTCACCCCGCTCGGCATCGGTGCATTGCTGCAAGGCCATAGCGTGTGGAATCGCGTCACTGGCGAGACCGTCAGCCCGGATACCTATGCGGCGCCAGCGCCGGCGCGTCCGCTGCAAGGCGCCGAGCAACGCTTCGAATCCACCCGACGCTTCACCGCCACCACGCACACCGCAACCGGAGCGCCGGTGGTCTTCGTGCTGACCCGACAAGGCTTGCGTTGGCGGCTGACCGATATCCAGTTGCCGCTGGCTGACGCCGGGAATCCGCTCACCCCGTAACGGTGCGCTTGCAGGCGCGCGTGTAGTTTCCTACATCACGCCCGCTTGCAACGAGTGTCAAACCGCCCAGCTAGAGCGGCTTACGCATACCGCCAGGCCCGTTCCATCCATGCCGCCTGCAGCCGCAGCATCGCTGGCCGCAACTGCCGACGCGCCGACCACGGCAACGACGCCAACGCCTGTTCCGCAGTGCCCGGCGTGCGTTTGCCATTCCAGGCGTACAGCACCTGATTGCGCAGATCCGGCTCGGGCAACAGCAGCACCCGCCCATCGAAAACATCGCGCAGCTTGGCCAGATGCCCGGCAAGCGGCACCTGGAACAGGTTCAACGCCAGCACACCGCCTGGTGTCAGCGCAGCGCGGCAATCGGCGTAGAACTCGGGCGTGCACAGCGCGGGCGGAATGCCGTCGGCATCGTAGGCATCCAGCAGCAACAGGTCGTAGCGCCCGGCACGCGTGCCGATCCACTGCGCACCATCGCCGTGCGTGACCTCAAGCCGCGTATCGTCGCGCGGCACGGCAAACGCATCGCGCAACGCCAGCACCTGCGCATCGGCGTCCACCGCTTCGATACGCGTGCTGCGCAGATAACGATGGCAGAACTTGGCCTGCGCGCCGCCGCCGAATCCAACAATGCCGATGCACTCGGGGCGCGGCTGCAGCCACAACGCGGCCAGCATGCCGCGCGTGTACGGCAGCATCAGCCGAGACGGCGCCCAGCGCGACATGCGGGTCTGCACGGTGTCGTCGGCGAAATACAGCTCCAACTGACGCCAGCTGGAGCGCAGCGCGGCGCGTACAGACGGCTTCGGTGCGTCGCTCACCTGCTCGGCGGATCGTTGGCCACGCCATGCGGCACATGACCGGCCGCCACATGCTGATGCTGGCGCGCACTGTCGATGTTGTGCTGCGAATCGTCGAAGAAGATATCCGCGCCAAACGCCTCCAGGAACGGCCCCTTGTGGCGCCCACCCAGGAACAGGGCCTCGTCCAGACGCACGCCCCACTCGCGCAAGGTGCGGATCACCCGCTCATGCGCCGGTGCCGAGCGCGCGGTGACCAGCGCGGTGCGGATCGGCGAGGCCTCGCCGGGCGGAAATGCCGCCTGCAGCGTGTGCAGCGCAGACAGAAAATTGCGGAACGGGCCGACCGACAGCGGCTCGCGCGCGCGTTCGCGCTCGTGGCGTCCAAACGCCTCCACGCCCTGCTCGCGCGAGATGCGCTCGCTCTCGTCACCAAAGATCACTGCATCGCCGTCGAAGGCGATACGCAGCTGCGTCGGCAAGCGGCTCTCGTCGTTGTCCACGATCGCCGCTGCCGCCTCGGCGCGTTCGCCCGGCGCGCGCGGCATGATGGTCGCCGCCGCAATGCCATGGGTGAGTGCACGCCGCACCGATTCCGGATTGGCCGACAGAAACAGATCGGTGCCGAACGGCTTCACGTACGGCCAGGTCGGCTGCCCGGAGGTGAAGGTCGCGCGCACGATGCCCAGGTTGTAGTGCTGGATCGAATTGAAGATGCGCAAACCGGTATCGGCGGAATTGCGTGAGAGCAGGATCACTTCCACCCGCGGCGTGTCTTCGGGCACATCGTGGTTGAGCGCCAGCAGCTTGCGCACCACCGGGAATGCCACGCCCGGCTCCAGGATGTCGTCCTCATGCTCGCGCTGGAACGCCGAATACGCCTCCACACCATCGGCCTCGAACAGCGCGTGGCCTTCTTCGAGGTCGAACAGCGCGCGCGAGGTGACCGCGACGGTCAGGAGCCTGGGGGAGTTGTCAGTCATTGTGGGGCCGGGATTTGGGATTTGGGATTTGGGATTTGGGATTTGGGATTTGGGATTTGGGATTTGGGATTTGGGATTTGGGATTTGGGATTTGGGATTTGGGATTGGTTTGAAGCAGGAACCGTAGGTCGGGAGTTGATCGCCCATCCGCACAGCATCGTAGCGCGTGCGAGCGATTCCAAAGACGACGTGCCGCGCTGCTGCCGTTGCCAATCCCGAATCCCGAATCCCAATCCCCGCCCCTCACACCGCAAACTGCTCGCTGAAAATGCGCTCTTCCAGATTGTGTTCGGGATCGAACAGCAGCGTCACCTGGCGCTGCGTGGATTCGCGGATGGTCACTTCGATCACGTCGCGGATCTCGTGCGAGTCGGCGGTGACGCTGACCGGGCGCTTGTACGGGTCCAGCACCCGGAAGCACACTTCGGTATCGGCCTTGAGGATGGCGCCGCGCCAGCGACGCGGGCGATACGGGGCGATCGGCGTCAGCGCCAGCGTGTGCGAGCCCAGCGGCAGAATCGGCCCGTGCGCGGAATAGTTGTACGCGGTGCTGCCGGCGGGCGTGGCCACCATCACCCCGTCGCCGATCAGCTCGGCAATGCGGGTCTGGCCATTGAGATCCACGCTCAGATGCGCGGCCTGGCGGGTCTGGCGCAGCAGCGAGACCTCGTTGTAGGCCAGCGACACCGTGCTGGCACCGGACTCGGTCTGCACCTGCATTTCCAGCGGGCGCAGATGCGCCGGCTCGGCGCGTTGCAGCCGCGCGAGCAGGTCGTCCTCATCGTCGCGGTACTGGTTCATCAAAAACCCGACCGAGCCCAGCTTCATGCCGAACACCGGCTTGCTGGCAGCGCCATGCCGGTGCAGGGTCTGCAGCATGAAGCCGTCGCCGCCCAGGGCGCAGACGATGTCGGCGGTGGCCAGCGGATGATCGCCATAGCGCTGCACAAGACGGGCGCGCGCGGTCACCGCCGGCTCGGCGTGACTGGCGAGAAAGGCGATGCGGGGTGGTGCGGTCATCGTTGACTCCAAAGCATGCGAATCAGCATACCGCAGCGCTGTGCCGGGCTTGTTGCGGCCACGCCCTGCCCTCGCATGCCCGGCCGCGATTGCGCCTGCGTGATCAGGCGCCGCCGCTGGTGCAGGGCACGGCAGCCAGCCGAGCGCCGGCGATACCAGGCGCGCAATGCGCACACCGCCCGGTCAGACGCGACCGGGCCACTTCATCACGCCGTCAACCGCCACGCCCGATGGATCCGCGCATGCCGTTCGAAATCCGGGTCGATGGTGCGCGGGCTGATTTCCTCGCACTGCGCAAACTCGGCCACCAGTTCCTCGTCCAGCTTGAAGCGGCGGAAGTTGTTGGAGAAATACAGCACCCCACCCGGCGCCAGACGCGCCACTGCCGCACGCAACAGCCGCACATGCTCGCGCTGGATATCGAAGTCTTCCGCGCGTGCGGAGTTGGAGAAGGTCGGCGGGTCGCAGAAGATCACGTCGAAATGCGCGCGCTCGGCTTCCAGCCAGGCCAGCGCGTCTGCCTGCACCAGCTTGTGCTTGCTGCCGGCCTGGCCGTTCAAGGCCAGGTTGTCGGCGCACCACTGCAGATAGGTACCGGACAGATCCACGCTGGTGGTGGAGCTCGCACCGGCCACCGCCGCCTGCACGCTGGCCACGCCGGTGTAGCAGAACAGATTGAGGAAGCGCCGCCCCTTGGATTGCGTGGCCATGGTGCCGCGCAACGGGCGATGGTCCAGAAACAGGCCGGTATCCAGGTAATCGAACAGATTCACCCGCAGCAGCGCGCCGTGCTCGCGCACATTGATGACCTCATTGCGCTGCTCGAAGCGGCCGTACTTGCTGCCGCCCTTGCCGCGCTCGCGCGATTTGAGCGCCACGCGCTCGCCCGGCACCTCGAACACCTCGCGCGCGGCGGCCAGCAGTTCGCCCAGACGGCGGCGCACATCGGCTTCCGGAATCGTCGCCGGCGCGGCGTATTCCTGCACATGCAGAAACACGCGGCGATCGCCATCGGCTTGCTGATACACGTCGATGGCGGCGGAATATTCCGGCAGATCGGCGTCATAGACGCGGAAGCATTCGATGCCTTCGCGCGCGCGCCATTTCTTGAACTTCTGCAGATTCTTGCGCAAACGATTGGCGACCATCTGCGCACCTTCGCTGAGCGCGGTCGGTGCGGCCAACGGGGTGCGCCGCGGCACCGCGATCGGGTCGCAGACGATCAACGCGCACTCGATCGCGCCGTTGAACAGCTGGTATTTCTTGCCCGCACGCAGGCCGGTGGCATACGCCAGCTCGGCGTTGCCGCAGAGCAGGCTGGCCCGCCATTGCGGCACGGCGCGCTGCAAGGTATCGCCCAGGCGGCGATACAGCGCCGCATCGGCCGCCAGACGTTCGTCGTAAGGCGGATTGCACACCACCACGCCGGTGGCCTGCGGCGGGGTCTGCAGATCGCCCACCTCGCGCACGCCGAACCAGATCGCCTCGGCCACGCCGGCAACCTGCGCATTTTCCTTGGCCGCGCGGATCGCATGCGGGTCCATGTCGCTGCCGTGGATCACCTGCTTGAGCGCGGCGCGGCCGAGGCTGTCGCGCTCGCGCGCTTCGCTCACCAGCTGTTGCCAGCCCTCGCGGTCGAAGCCGCGCCAGCGGCTGGGGACATCGCTGCCATAGCGCTGCAGGCCGGGCGCCACGTCGGCGGCCATCAGCGCGCCTTCGATCAACAAGGTGCCGCTGCCGCACATCGGATCCAGCAAGCCGCCGCCATCGGCATACGCGCGCGGCCAGCCGGCGCGCAGCAGCACGGCCGCCGCCAGGTTCTCCTTCAACGGCGCTTCGTTCTGCGCCATGCGCCAGCCGCGCCGATGCAGCGGGCCGCCACCCAGATCCACCGAAATGGTGGCGCGGCCCTTGCGCAGCGACAGGTTCAGACGCAGATCCGGGCTCTCCAGATCCACCGACGGGCGCTCCAGGCCCTGCCGGCGCATGGTGTCGACCACCGCGTCCTTGATGCGCTGCGCCGCATAGCGGGCATGCGTGATCGCAGTGCCGGAGACATGCGCATCCACCGACAGCGTATGGCCGACAGACAGATGCTCGTCCCATGGCAACTCGGAAACGCCGGCATACAGCGCGTCCTCGTCCGGGCAATCGAACTCGTTCAACGGCCACAGCACGCGGCTGGCCAGGCGCGACCATAGGACGGCGCGCTGCGCGTCGCGCATGTCGCCTTCGACGTTGACGCCGGAGATGGTGGCAGTGGCCTTGCTGGCGCCGAGCGACAGCAGCTCGTCGGCAAGCAGGTATTCCAGGCCCTTGGCACAGGATGCGAAGAATTTCACGTAGGCAGGTATCGATGGAGACGCCGGCCGTCGTGGCGAGCGTGAGAGCAGGACGCTGGGCCGGCGCCGTGGAGGGCAATGCCGTGGCCGCTGCGGGCGGGGCGCAAATGGTCGGCCATCGGCGCCGGCTTTACCAGCCCGGCGGCCGGATCGCCCGCTGTGCGGTTCACCACGGTGCCAGCTGCCATTGTGGCTGCGCAGTATCCAGGCGCTGCCGCAGGCCCAGCCGCTGCAGGAAGGCGGCATCGTGCGAGGCGACGACCAGCGCCCCCTGGTAGCTGCGCAGCAGCGCCTCGATCGCCTCCACCGAGGCCAGATCCAGGTGATTGGTCGGCTCGTCCAGCAACAGCAGTTGCGCCGGCTGCGCCCGGTACAGCGCGCAGGCCAGCGCCGCCTTGAGCCGCTGGCCGCCGCTGAGCTGGCCGGTGGGCAGATCGGCACGCGTCTGGTCCAGCCCCAGCAACGCCAGCCGCAGGCGCTGTGCGTGGGCTGGCGCGCCCGGGTTGGCAGCGTACAGTTGCGCAGCGGCCGAGCGCGCCGGGTCCAGCAGCCCCAGGTCCTGATCCAGATATGCCACCGGCACATGCACCTCGCAATGTCCTGCGCTCGGCTGCAGGTGCCCGGCCAACAACCGCAGCAACGAGGACTTGCCGCTGCCATTGGGGCCGACCAGGCCAATCCGCGCCTGCCCTTGCAACAACAGATCCACCCGACGCCCGCCCAACAGCCCGTTGGACAGTTCCACTTGCTGCAGCGTGACCAGCCGTCGCGACGCGCCGGCGGGCGCTGCCGGCGCCAACACGGCGATCTCGGGATCGGCCTCCACCTGCGCTGCGGCCTGCACCACCGCCTCGCTCAGCCGTGCCTGTTCGGCCTGACGTTGCTGCTGCAGCCGCCCGGCGCTGTTTTCGCTGCGTTGCTTCTGCCCGCCGAGCAGGATCGCCGCTTGATTGGCTTGCCCGGCAGCACGCGCGCCGCGTGCCTGGCGTTGTTGCTGACGCTGCTGCTGCTCACGCAGCGCCTGCTCGCCGCGTGTGCGTGCGTGTTTGCGCTCGGCCAGCAGATCGCTGGCTGCCTGCCGTTCCAGCGCGCGTTGCCGGGCATAGAACGCGTAATTGCCGCCATAACTGCGCAACCCGTGCGGCGACAGCTCCAGGATGCGCTGCATCGCCTCGAGCAAGCTGCGGTCATGGCTGATCACCACCAGGCCACCGCTCCACGCTTGCAGGTGATCCATCAGCCGCTGGCGTTGTGGGCCATCCAGATGATTGCTGGGCTCGTCCAGAATCAACAGGTCTGGCTGGGTCAGAAACGCACCGGCCAACGCCACGCGCATCGCTTCTCCGCCACTGAGTTGCGCCGCCAGTGCATATGGATCGCGCCCGCCCAAGCCTTGTCGCTCCAGTTCTGCAGCGAATTGCGCATGCGCGCTCCAGCGCTCGCCAACCAAGTCGAAATCGGCTGGCGCCACACTGCCAGCAGCGATCCTGTCCAGCGCGTCCAGCAGCGGCGCAATACCCGCCAACTCGGCAATGGTTTGTCCAGGCGCAACGCTCACCCGCTGCGGAAGGTAATGCACACTGCCGCTGCGCACGCAACGCCCGGCGCTGGGCAGCAACTCACCGGCCAACAGCCGCCCAAGCACACTCTTGCCCACGCCATTGCGCCCGACCAGGCCGGTGGGGCGCTGGTCGATGTGAATCGTCAGATCGGAAAACAGCGGGCTGCCATCGGGCAGCAGATACGCAACGCTTTCCAGCGTCAGCGACGAACAGGTCATACGTGTCTCCATTGCATGCCAGCACACGCGCCGATCCAACCGGACCAGCAGCGGGTGAGGCCGTCATCACGACGGCGGCATCAATGGCGCATTGGACCAATCCTCAGACAGTGGACAACGCAGCAGATTTTAAGTCAGCGCGCCCTGCAAACGGAACCCCGGGCAGTACGCGATGTTGCCGACTCATCGACCCAATGGCTTCTGCGCCATCACCGTCGGAAATATGCTGGCGGCGTCGTCGATAAACCGGATATCGGTGAAACCGGCGCTTTCCAGCTGCAGACGGGTGTGTGCGTGGGTCCGGAACGAGGCCCAGCGCGCTTGTACGATCTCGGCGAATATCTGGTTCTGCAGAGTCAGCGCCTCCGCGTCGATGTTCTCCAACTTCCACGGCGACTCGGCAGAGATGCTCGGCGGCGGAGTCAGAAAACTTGCGACCAGCACGCCACCTGGCGTCAGTCGATCGAAAAAGGCGCGATACAGCGCGATCACGCGCCCGTCGTCAGGCTCGTAGATATTCAGACCATTGCTCGTCAGCACATCCACCTCATCGCCAGGGCCGGGTGTCCATGCGTCCTCAAGACGCAGCGAAAGCTGCCCCTCCAGCCCATGCTGCCGTGCGAGTTGGAGCGCCCCTTCCAAGGCCTGCGGATCCAGGTCGATGCCGATCAGGCGCACGTCCGGGCACTCCCGGTAGTCCAGCATCAACAGCTCCCCCATCCATCCACAGGGCATCGATGCCAGCGTCATGCCTGGCCGCAGCAGCCCCTGCAGCTGCTGCCTGAAGATGCCGAACCGTTCGCGGGTAGCCAGCACCGCAGGCGCCTTCTCGAAGATATGCCGTTCCATCGCCGACATCGAATCGTTCGGCCGTGCATCAGGGCGATACGTCACCATCTGATGGGTCCAATAGGCATTCAGCCCACGATTTCTGAGCAGAAACCGACCGAACTCGATCGACCAGAGCGCATCGACCAAACCGATCAAACGTTGAACCACCGCATCGGATCGATCGCCGGTCTGGCGCAGACGCGATTTGATCGATGCCAACACTGCGGCATCGTCCTGGTGATCGCTACCGTGGGAAATCAGTCGGCCCGCATGCGCGGCCTGACCCAGGTCTTCATCATCGCGTTGCATCTTCCACCTCGACAGGAGAGCGCCATTGCAGCTCTTGCAATGCTGCGATCACCGCCGGCGTCCTGGCGTCTCGATAGCGATGGAAGATGCCGCCGAGCGAACTGCACTGGCGCAGATCTCGGCAACGGGGCGACAGAGGCTCGACTCAACCCAGCCCGAAGGCCGGGTGATAAGACACATCGGCCAACGGCAGCAACCGATCGCCGAAAGCCAGCGCCTGCAGCTCGGACACCGGGACGTCGGGCAACACCAGGCCCGGCTCCACCGCAAACCCCAGACGTTTGAAAAACGCTGGTTCGCCCAGCGCCAGACAACCGGCCGCACCGCGCTCGCGCAAGTTCGCCAGTGCAGATTGCACCAGGCGCGTGCCCAGGCCCTGGCGCTGATGCCCCGGCCCGATCGCCAGCGGACCCAGCGCGTACCAGCCTGGCGAGTCGTCCGACAACGACACCGGCGATACCGCCAGATGCCCGACCACATAGCCGTCGTGGTCGGCCACCAACGACAACGCCAGCGCGCCGTCGTTGCGCAACGCGGCAATCACGTGTTGCTCGTCATGGCGGCTGTGGTCGGAACGCATGAACGCGACCATCGTCAGCAGTTCGATCGCTGCGGCATCGCCGTCGCTCGCTTCGCGGATCAACACATCCATCGGCAACTCCGCATGCAGCACGCAATCAGGTGCGGACGCATCACAGACTCTGCAACAGTTCGGCAAATGCACGCGCCGACGCGTCCACATGCGCCGCCAACCGATGTTCGTCGTCCACCAGCAACAAGCGCGCATTGCGCGGCTGCGCCCAGGCGATCACATCGGCAGCAGGAATCAATTCATCGCGCCAGGCATGCACGATCGAAATCGGCACGGCCGCCGCATCCAGCGCCGGCAACGGACCCATCCTGGTCGGCGGCACCATCAAAAACAGCCCGCGCGTTGGCACCTGCAACGACACCTGCGCAGCGATATACGAACCCAGGCTGGAGCCGACCAACACCAGCGGCCCCTTGTCGGACGCCGCACGCGCGATCTGCAGCAGACGCTGCAACCGGCCTTGCACATCACCGAGCGAACTCACCTCGCGGCGCGCGTCCAGATCGGTGTAGTCCGGGCGCTCGTGGGTCCAGCCCAACTGCTCGGCGACGTCGGCCAGTGCGGTGACTTTCAGCGCGTCGGGGCCACTTTCGAACCCGTGCGACAGAATGCAATGCCCGCGGCTCATAGCGCTTGCACCGTATCGCCGATGCGCAGCACGCCGCCACGCAGGATGCGCGCGCACAGCCCGCCATGCCCGCGCATCGCGTTGTAGCCGCCCGCGCCCAGCGCATCTTCCATGCGCGAGCACGGGTCGCAAGGATCGGTGCCTTCCAGCTCGACCTCGCCGATCCGAAAGCGCCGCCCTTTCAAGGCGATCAGCGGGATGCCGGACACCACCAGATTGCGCCGCAACGTGGCGGGCGCGATTGTCGCGTGACCGGCCAGGGCGGCGATCACCGGCAGATGCTCGGCCTGGATCAAGGTCAGCCCACGCTTGCCGCTGCCGCCTTTATAGCGGTCGCCCACCAGACCAATGCCGGTGGTGGCCTGCGCCGCATCCACCTCCAGCATGGCCACATCGCGCGCCGGACGCACGCCGATCCAGGTCACCTGGCCGGTCTGCGGCAGCGTTGCCATCAATTTGCCCAAAGGGCTGTCGGGATTCAAAGCCATCGTCGAATGCTAGCATCCGCTTCATGTCCGATGCCGTCCTGCCGTCTCCGCCGATCACCTACGCGCCGTTGTCCTACGAATCCCGGCTGGCGCGACGCGCGCTCACACAGATCGACATGGTGGTCATCCACTGCACCGAATTGCCCGACATGGCGATGGCGCGCGAATACGGCGAGCGGGTGCTCTACGACAGCGGCACCGGCAACAGCGGCCATTACTACATCGACCGCAACGGCAGCATCCAGCAATACGTGGCGCTCGAGCGCGTGGCGCATCATGTGCGCGGCCATAACCCGCATACGCTGGGCATCGAACTGGTCAATAGCGGCCGCTATCCGCATTGGCTGGACTCCCGTCATCAGGTCATGACAGAGCCCTATCCCAACGCCCAGATCGTCACGCTGATCACCCTGCTGCAATGGCTGCAACAGCAGCTGCCATCGGTCAGCCGCATCGCCGGTCATCAGGCACTGGACACCACCCAGGAAGCGGCCAGCGACGATCCGTCGCGCAAGATTCAACGCAAGCTCGACCCCGGCCCCATGTTTCCATGGCCGCGCATCGAAGCGGCCGTGACGTGGTCGCACGCACCCCGCTAAGCGCGGCGCTCAGCGCTCCGGCACCCGGTAGGTTTTCTCGCCTGCATTCACTGCGACATCCAGCCGATTTTCCGGTGGCGCGATCGGGCAGACCACGTGCGGCGTCAACGCGCAAGGCGGATTTTCGGCCAGATTGAAGTCCAGCACGATACGGCCGTCGCGCGGCGCGGCGGTGTAGAGATAACGCGCACCGCCATAACTTTCCTTGCCGCTGGTGCGGTCGGCGAACAGGAAAAACAGGCCCTCCCCGCCCTCCTGCACCAGCGCTTGCAAGCGGTATTCGTGGCCATGTCGCGAAAACACCGCCTCGCCCGGTACATCGACCGTCAGCGGCGTGCCGATCGAGGTCAACAAGGTGGTGGTGCGTGGCGTGGAATAGGCCTCCCAGCGCGCCTGGATGCGCCACCGCGGATCGGTTGGAAAGTAGTCCAGCCCATCGACTTGGGTCAGCGCAGGCGCAGCAGGATCGCGGAAACGCCAGCCGAACAAACTGCCGGTCTGCACCAGATAGAACTGCCGGCCCTCCACGTCCAGGCGATCGCCACGCTGCCCTGCCCGCTCCGGTTCCAACATGACGCGATCGATGCGCTGCCCGTTCAATGTCACCGGCGCACCGGCGGCCGCTTCAAAGTGCACACGGCCATCGGTGTCCAGCGTCAGCTGCCCCAACTGCGCGGGACCGGCCGGCAACACGATGTCGCTCTGCGGATCGCTGCCCACCCGATACTGGCCAGCACGCACGCGACCGGAGCCGGTGTAGCTCAACCAACCGTCGGGGGCCCGCAACCGCGTCAAACGCTGTGCATGCGCACGTTCAAGCGCAACCTGATACACCGCCTGCTCATCGCTTTGTCCACGACCGGCCAGACGCGCATCGTTGACGTCAGTGGTCGACCCCGCCGAGCACGCAGCCATCGACCACGCCGCGACGCAAAGTGCGCCGATCTGTAACTGCAACCGCATGAGTCACCCAACACTGCGAGAAACTGCGCTCCGCGCAGCGAACCTGCGTCCCCACAGGTCACCGTTCCTGTCGCTATTGTGCCTGCAATCGGTCAGGCAGTGGTCGCGACCGGACGTGCCGGGTCCTGCAACCAGCCGCTCCACGAGCCGGCGTAGACACGCGCGCCAGACAGACCGGCCACTTCCAATGCCAGCAGCAAATGGCAGGCAGTCACGCCCGATCCGCACATCACCACCGCGTGCTCGGGTGGAGTTGCACCCAGCAGCGCAGACAGCTCCGCACGTAATTCGTCTGCCGGCTTGAAACGGCCATCGCGCAGGCTCACACCCAATGGGCGACTCACCGCACCAGGCACATGCCCGGCCACCGGATCGACCGGCTCCACCTCGCCGCGAAAACGCTCGCCGGCACGCGCATCCAGCAGCCATCCCGGCGCCTGATCCAGACGCGCCAGAAGTTGCTCGGCCTCGACCACCGCAGCGCTGTCGAAACTGCCCGGATACGCCGCGCCAGCGTGCAATGCAGGCGGCTCGATACTTTCCGGCAACCCGGCAGCGCGCCACGCGGCTAATCCGCCATCCAGTACCGCCACGCGACGATGCCCCATCAATCGCAGCATCCACCACGCACGCGCGGCGGCCATGCTGCCGTCGGCAGCGTCGTAGACCACGACCTGACTGTCCGGATCGATGCCCCATTCGCCCAGCCGCTTGGCGAAGGCCGCGCTGTGCGGCAGCGGATGCCGCCCCTGACCAGGCCGCGACAGATCGGCCAGATCATCATTGAGATCGGCGTAATGTGCGCCTGGCAGATGTCCCTGCGCATAGGCATTGCGCGCTGCATCCGGGTTCGGCGCAGTCGGCGGCGCGGCGCGGGCGTCCAGCAGCCGTAGCTGTGGATGGTGCAACGCGGCCGCCAAGGTGGCGCTATCGACCAGCGTGGTCCAGTCGGGATTGGCACTCATGCAACCTGCTCCAGGCGACGACGAAGATTGAGAAGAATGGCAGCGGTCGCGCCCCAGATGCGCTGGCCGGGCCAATCGTACTCGAGCACACGGCGTGGCCTGCCGCGGAACTCCAGCTCCACGCTGCGCAGATTGTCCGGGTCCATCAGATACGCCAGCGGCACTTCGAACACATCGGCCACTTCGTCCGGCTGCGGCACCGCCACAAACGCCGGATCGATCACCGCAACCACCGGCGTCACGCGAAACCCGCTGACGGTCAAAAACGGATCCAGATAACCCAATGCATGCACTTGATCTGCGCCGAGCGCGATCTCTTCGCAACTCTCGCGCAGCGCCGCAGCCGCCGCATCGGCATCGGAAGGCTCGATCCGCCCACCGGGAAAACTGACCTGCCCGGCGTGATGACGCAGGCTGTCGGTGCGGCGCGTCAGCAGCACCATGCTGCCGTGCTCGCGTGGAATCAGACCGCACAACACCGCCGCTTCGGCAGAGGCGCCGCCTTCGGTCAGATCGATCAATTCGGCATGGTTCCAACCCGGCCCATCGGGCGCGGTGTCCAGCGGATACAACGCGCGCCGCAGCTGCGCGCATTCGGGCAGCCGCGCCGCCAATGCGCGCGCAGGCAGAACCGTGTGCAGATATGTCCGGCGTTCGGCGTCGCTCATGCTCATCCAGCGTGCAATTTCATCCAGGCTGCGCAGGCAGCCGACACAGTGCGACTGCGCGTCCAACGAACATACACCGATACATGGGCTGGGCAGACTGCCGTCGTTCGAATCGGTATCGGTCATCGCTCGCTCCTGCCGCCCCGCATCGTCAAGACCTCCAACCGACTTTTGCGCTCGCGCATGTCCGGTGGACCCAAACGACAATGCCGGCCTGGTGGCCGGCGTTGTCACAGCAACATCAAACGCAATTACTTGACGCTGACCAGCTTGATCTCGAACTGCACGGCCACGTTCGGCGGGAACGGCGTACGCGGGTCGGCACCGTAGGCCTTCTCCGGCGGCAGGGTCACTTCCCACTTCGAGCCGGCCGGCATCTGCAGCAGCGTATCGCGCATGGCCTGCATCTCGACTTCGCTGACCTTGATGGCCGGAATCTGCTGCGCCGGACGTGCCTTCTCGCGATCGCCGAAGGGGAACGGACCGGCCACTTCCAGCTGCACGGTGCTGGCCTGGGTCGGCTTAGCGCCCTTGCCGGCTTCGATCACGCGGTACTGTACGCCGCTCGGCAGCGTCTGCACGCCAGCGGTGCCCTTGTTCTTGGCCAGGAACTGGTCGCTCTTGGTCTTGTTGGCAGCAGCAGCCTTGTCGTACTCGGCCTTGGCCTGCTGGGCACGGCCCTGCTCACGCTTCTGGAACGCCTCGACGGCCGGCTTCAGCTGATCGGCAGTGATCGACGGCTGCTTTTTGGCATAGGCGTCTTGCAGACCCTTCACCACCGCATTGATGTCGAGCTGCTCGCCGCGACCGGTGAGCTCGGCAAGGTTGTTGCCGTAGTCATAGCCGAAGTAGTAGCTCAACTTGCCTTTCTCGGACGTTGTGTCCTGGGCCAGTGCATTGCCCGTCAGGGCCAGGGCCGCCACAGCGACCGCGATAGAACGCAACTTCATCAAACAATTCTCCAGGGTGGTGGCACAGGACGGGTCTGCCGCCTGAGATGACGCGCTAGGATAGCGGCCGCGATACCGAACCGCTACTTATCACGAAAGCTATGACCAGCAAGGCTTTCGGAAGTTCCGTATTTACTAATTTTTTACGTTCGTAAGGATTTCCATGTCCAATCACGTCATTCTGATCGCCGACCACGCCAGTGTACGGACGATCACGGTCAATCGACCGGACAAACTGAACGCCTTGAACCAGGACACGATGCGGGCGCTGGATCAGGCGTTCCAGGATGCCGCCAGCGCGGATGACGTGCGCGTGGTGGTTCTCACCGGCGCGGGCCTGAAAGCCTTCGTGGCGGGTGCGGATATCGCCGAAATGCGCGATCTGTCGGCGATGCAGGGGCGCGAATTCTCGCTGCTCGGCCAGCAGCTGATGCGCCGGATCGAGCGCATGCCCAAACCGGTGATCGCGATGATCAATGGTTTTGCGCTGGGCGGCGGACTGGAGCTGGCCATGGCCTGCCATCTGCGCATTGCCGCAGCCACTGCACGCCTGGGGCAGCCGGAAATCAATCTCGGCCTGATCCCCGGCTTTGGCGGCACCCAGCGGCTGTTGCGCCTGACCGGTCGTGCTGCTGCGCTGGAACTGTGCCTGCTTGGCCAGCCGATCGATGCAGCGCGCGCATTACAGCTGGGCCTGCTCAACCGCGTGGTCGAGCCGGAGGCCCTACAGGAAGAAACACTCGCCTTGGCACAGCGCCTGGCCGCTGCTGCACCGCTCGCATTGCGCGGCATTCTGGATGCGGTGGTGTTCGGCGGCGAATGCGCGATCGAAGAAGGTTTGCAGCTGGAAACCGCACAATTTGCGCTGTTGTTCGCCAGCGACGACATGCGCGAAGGCACCCGCGCCTTTCTCGAAAAACGCCCCGCACACTTTCTCAATCGCTGATCGATTCGCCATGACGTCTGACCCCATACCGGTATCACGTCCCCTGCCGCTGCAACTATTCGACTGCGTGCAAGCCGACGATCTCGACGGCGCGCTGGCGCTCGGCCTGATGGAGTACCTGCCTGATCCACACGACGACCTGCTGGATCCGGCCTGCCCGCAGCTACGCGCGGTATTGCTCGCCGCACAACAGCGCCTGCGTGATGCCTGGGCCGCACGCGAACGCTACCGCGCACGCACCGCGCGCCTGCAACGCCGCGCTGCCGAACGCGATGCTCGCCGCACGCCCGCACCAGCACCCAGCCAACCCGTCGCTGCCGCATTGCCGCCGTTGGCCGCCGCCATCCTGGCGCGCGCCAAGGCCAAGGCCGCAGGTGGAACACAGCCATGAACGCGATCCGCCCCACCCTGCCGGCACGTCGCGGCAGCATCATGCGCAAGCCCGAAGTGCAGGAAATGTTCGAGCGCCTGCGCGAACTCAACCCGCACCCGACCACCGAGCTGGAATACACCACACCGTTCGAGTTGTTGATCGCCGTGCTGCTTTCGGCGCAAGCCACCGATGTCGGCGTCAACAAGGCCACGCGCAAGCTGTATCCGGTCGCCAATACGCCGCGCGACATTCTCGATCTCGGCGAAGAAGGCCTGAAGCGCTACATCGCCACCATCGGTCTGTTCAACGCCAAGGCCAAGAACGTCATTGCCACGTGTCGTATTTTGCTCGAGCAATACGCTGGCGAAGTCCCGCACGACCGCGCTGCGCTGGAAGCATTACCCGGCGTCGGCCGCAAGACCGCGAACGTAGTGCTCAATACCGCATTCGGCGAGCCCACCATGGCGGTGGACACGCATATCTTCCGCGTAGCCAATCGCACCGGACTTGCGCCGGGCAAGGATGTGCGCGTGGTCGAAGACAAACTGGTGAAGGTCATTCCTGCGGAGTTTCTGCACGACGCGCATCACTGGCTCATCCTGCATGGCCGCTACGTCTGCAAGGCACGCAAACCGGATTGCCCGGGCTGTGTGATCCACGACCTGTGCCGCTATCGCGACAAGACCGTGGCGTCTGCCGAGCGGCCAGCACCTTTGCGCAGCTGACGCACTTCCACTCAAACGTGGCTGATCTAGCAAGACCATCCACGACTGCGCAGCGCCCAGTCGCACTAGTTGCATCGTATCGGCAACGCAAACCCAAGCTTTTTACGAATCTCCACTCAATCCCAAATCCCAAATCCCGGCCGAAAAAAAATCGCGACCGGATGATGCGTCTTACGGCGCCATGCATCATCCGGTCACGACAGGGGTCACCCGGCGCGAACGCCGGGCGGTTTGCAGCAGGTTTACGCCGCCTTGGCTTGTTCGACGCGCTGTTCGACCAGCACGCTTTCCACCGTTGGCTGACCTTCCACGCGTCGATCCAGCTCGTTCCAGTCCACCACCAACTCGCAGCCGCGCGAGGCCGCATTCCGGCTCCAGTCGCGCAGCAATTCGATGCAGGCGTGGTCGACGTGGTGCAGCTTGGCCACGTCCAGATGCAGTGCGGTATTGGGAGGCACGCTTTCCAGCGTACGCGCCATCGCCGGCACCTTCAGGAACGTTGCCGAACCCTGCAGGGTCAGATGCATCTCGTCCTTCTTGTGCTCGTGCTCACGCACGTCCACCTTCAGGCGCGAAGAATGCAGGGCCAGACGGAACAGCGACAGACCAAAGCCGATCAACACGCCGGTCAGCAGGTCGGTCGCCACGATCGCGAAGGTGGTGGCCAGATAGATCGCCGCGGTGCCACGACCATAGGTCGCCAGCTCCTTGACCTGACCGATCTTGATCATCTTCACGCCCGTGTAGACCAGAATGCCGGCCAGACACGCCACCGGCGTCATCCGCAACAGCCACGGCAGCAGCATCGCAAACACCAGCAACCAGCTGCCATGCATCACCGTGGACATGCGTGTGGCACCGCCCGCCTGCACATTTGCTGCACTGCGCACGATCACACCGGTCATCGGCAATGCGCCGAGGAAACCGCACAACATATTGCCCACACCCTGCGCCGCCAGTTCACGGTCGTAGTTGGTGCGTGCGCCCTGATGCATGCGATCCACCGCTGCCGCCGACAGCAAGGTTTCTGCGCTGGCGATGAAGGCAAACGTCACTGCAGACACCAGCAAGGTCGCGTTGAACACCCCGAAGATGTCCGAGATGCTGGGGATGCTGATCGCAGAGAACAGGTTGGTCGGTACATCCACCTTGGCGACGTTCAAGCCCTGCAACTGCACCGCCGCCGTGACCGCCACCACTGCAATCAACGCACCCGGCAAGAACCGCAGACGCTGCGGACGCAGCTTGTCCCACGCCAGGATGATGCCGATGGTGGCCAGACCTACGAACAAGGCAGTGCGGCCGGTGCCTTCGCTGATCGCCTGCCACACCACGGCCGGCAATGCAGCGAAGTTCTCCAGACCGCGCGCCTTGGGTGCAGCATCCATCAACACATGCGCCTGCGAGGCCACGATCAGGATGCCGATACCGGACAACATGCCGGCCACCACGGCCGGCGATGTCATGCGGAACCACACGCCTGCACGGCACAGACCGGCGACCAACTGAATCGCACCGGCCAACAGGATCACCGGCCCGAGCGCGGCGATGCCGTGCTCCCGGACCAGCTCGAACACCAACACAGCCAGGCCGGCGGCAGGCCTACTCACCTGCAACGGAGAACCCGCCAGAAAGCCAACGACCAGACCACCGATGATGCCGGTGATCAGGCCTGCGGCCGGCGGCATGCCGGATGCGATCGCAATCCCCATACACAACGGGAGCGCGACGAGGAAGACAACGACAGACGCCAACAAATCACGTCCGAACAGTCCCTGACGGAAATATCCGCCGATACCTGATGTGTTCATGATGTGCTCCGTCAGGCCAGTTCAGCGCGCACGACTTGCTGCAGTCGCGGACGTGGGGTGGCTTCGGGGGTGTTTTCCGCCAACAACGGACGGAAGCCACCCTTCTCGGCATCGAAGGCGCGGATCTCGCCATGGGCGATGTCATAGATCCAGCCGTGGATACGCAAGGTGCCAGCGGCCAGACGTGCCGCAACCACCGGCTGCGTCCGCAGATGGTCCAGCTGCGAGACCACGTTCTCTTCGGTCATGCAGTCCAGCGCGTCCTGACTGTGCGGATCGTGGCCATGATGGGCGGTGACATGGCGCGCGGAGTCGGTGTGCTTGAGCCAGGCCGCCACGGACGGCACGTCTTCCAGCGATTCCGGCTTGAGCACCGCTTTCATGGCGCCGCAATCGGTATGGCCGCAGATCACGATATGGCGCACACCCAGCACGGCGATGGCGTACTCGATCGCCGCGACAACGCCGCTGACGTGTTGCGAGTACGGCGGCACGACATTGCCGATGTTGCGATAGACGAACAATTCGCCAGGCTGGGCGGAGAAGATCAGCTCCGGCATGACGCGCGAATCGGCGCACGTAATGAACAACGTGTGCGGACTCTGGCCACCGGCCAATTCCTGAAAGCGCGCACTCTGGCGCGGATACACTTCCTTACGGAAATGACGAAAACCATCTAGCAAGCTTTGCATGGGAGATACCTCTAGGCAACGGATGGCAATCCACGGCGCAAACCGCGAAGTGCAAAGACGAACAAATCAAATAAGTCCGGTGCGCAGCACCGGTTGACGCGACAAACGAAGGATCAGGCGCGCAGTGCGTTAGGAGGACGCAGTTGCGGGATCAGGTCGCGTTTTTGAGATGCCGGCGCGTAGTGCGCGTACCAAGAGGGAAAATAGCGTGCGACCACCGGCCATGCTTGGGAGAGCAAGGGGATGTCGTCTGCGGAATGGGTATCGACCTGGGTCTGTGCGTCCCCGTCGTCCTGCAGATCTTCGGCCGCGTCACGTTCTTCGCCAGCATCCACCATCACCGCCAAGCCGTCGCCCACGAGCGCATCGTGGATGCGATCGTGCGCATTGGCTGCCGACCACGCGGTGAGCGCGAGCAGGCAGACCAACAGCAATTGGAGGAATCGAGGAAACATGGCCTCAAAACTAACAATTTAGAACGCGCCTGCGCAAGTGGTGCGACGCACAAAGCGCTTGATTGGCCGGCATTTCACGGCATCGATTCAGGTCGCCATAAGCTTGAGCCCGCCAGCGAGAGGTACAGACGCGTTATCGCAACTGTCATAAACCGGCCGTCGTTCAGACTTATGACACACACTGACAAAGTTTAAACACGCGTAAATCTTTGTCTTTATTGGCAAAAATCAAATTGCGATGCAGTCCGAAGTTGTCACATTAACGCAACTTTCACGCCCTAGCCTGCGCTCACTTTCTCGTCAGGTCGCAAGGCACCCATGAAACTTTCTCCTACCCTGCTCGGCTCGGCCTTGTTGCTGGCGCTGGCCGCGCCCGCTGCGCATGCCGAAATCGCCATCGATGTGATCGGCGGTTCCGAAGTCTCGCTGGAAGGCCTGGTCCAGGCCGACGGCAACTGGTTCCACAACGATGTGCAGGACCTCAATGGCCCGATCGGCGCCAACGGCGACAATTCCGAATTCAGCATCCGTCGCGCCGAGCTGGTGCTCAAGGGCAAGGGCCCGGGCAACTTCGAGTGGGTGGCCGGGTATGACCCGAGCGTGCTGAAGGAAGTCACCATTCGCGGCACCACCATCCGCAGCACCGGGCGCTTCCTCGACAACAACATCAAGTACAAGTTCGCCGGCAACGCCAACAACTACCTGCAGATCGGTCAGTTCAAGCAGCCCAACAGCCTGGAAGAACTCTCCAGCACCAAGAACAACGATTTCGTCTCCAAGGCCGCGGTGACCAATACCTACGGCATCTCGCGCCGGCTGGGCGTGGCCTACGGCATGGGCGACAACAACTGGAGCATCACCGCCAGTGCGTTCGGTCGCGAACTGACCCGTAATCAGGCCCATGGCAGCGGCTACGGCGCGCGCGGCACCTGGGCGCCGATCAACGAAAGCGGCAATGTGCTGCACTTCGGCCTCAGCTATCTGGGTTACGACACCGACGACGACACCCTGCGCCTGCGCGCGCGTCCGGACGCCGACCTGACCACCATCCGCCTGATCGACAGCGGCGCCATCACCAACGTGGACAGCGTGGGTGTGGCCGGTGCCGAGGCGATGTGGATCACCGGCCCGTTCAAGCTGCAGAGCGAATTCTTCCAGGAAAACGCCAAGCGCATCGGCAACAACGCCAACGATTACAAGAGCGATGGCTGGTACGTCAGCGGCGTCTGGAACATCACCGGCGAGACCTGGGGCTACAAGGCCGGCGTGCCGACCACCCCGCTGCCGAACGCGCCGGCCTCCGGCCTGTGGCAGCTGGCGGTGCGCTACGACACGCTGGACCTCAACGACGGCCACCTGGTCTCCAACGGCAGCACCCCGTTCGTGGACGGCGTGCTGGGCGGCAAGATGGATGTGTGGACGATCGGTGCCAACTGGTACTGGCGCTCCAACTTCAAGTTCGCGCTGGACTACGCGAAGGTGGAAAGCACCCGTTACAGCAGCGCCACGCGTGGCCTGGTCGACGACAACCCGTCGATCATCGAGGCACGCGCGCAGTTCTACTGGTAAGTGAGCGACGGTTCGGCCGCCGTGGCGCTCTCGGCTGAGCGCGCGGCGGCTGCAACTGCCTTCGCCAGAACCGGCAAAGCGCCTTGGCGCAACGCCGTCATTGTCATGTCATCTCTCCGACACCGCGCGGTCATGCCCCTGCCCTGCAATGGCACGCACGCGGGACGTCCTTATCCCTTCGCTACAGGAGCTGTTCCGTGATCCACTCTTTGAAGACCCGTCTGGCCGTGGGCGTGCTTGCCGCCTCGCTGGCGCTGTGCGCCCAGGCCGCCGATGTCACCGGCGCCGGTGCGTCGTTTATTTATCCGGTGATGTCCAAGTGGTCGGCCGACTACAACGCGGCCACCAAGAAGCAGGTCAACTATCAATCGATCGGTTCGGGCGGCGGCATTGCCCAGATCAAGGCGGCCAGTGTGGACTTCGGCTCGTCCGATGCCCCGCTCAAGCCGGAAGAACTGGCAGCGGCCGGTCTGGCGCAGTTCCCGTCGGTGATCGGCGGCGTGGTGCCGGTGGTCAACGTGGCGGGCATCGCACCCGGTGCGCTAAAGCTGGATGGCAAGACCCTGGGCGACATCTTCATTGGCAAGGTCAGCACCTGGAACGATCCGGCCATCGCCGCGCTCAATCCGGGCGTGAAGCTGCCCGAGGGCAAGATCACCGTGGTGCATCGCTCGGATGGTTCGGGCACCAGCTTCAACTTCACCAACTACCTGTCCAAGGTCAACCCGGACTGGAAGAGCAAGGTCGGTGAAGGCACGGCGGTGCAGTGGCCGACCGGCATCGGCGGCAAGGGCAACGAGGGCGTGGCCGCCTACGTCAAGCAGATCAAGGGCGGCATCGGCTATGTCGAGCTGTCCCATGCGCTGCAGAACAAGATGGCCTATACCGCGATGAAGAACGCTGCCGGCAAGTTCGTGCAGCCCTCCGATGAGACCTTCGCCGCCGCTGCCAACAGCGCCGACTGGGCCAACAGCAAGGACTTCTATCTGGTGATGACCAACGCCGCCGGCGACAACGCCTGGCCGATCACCGCCACCAACTTCATCCTGGTTCAGAAAAAGCCCAAGAGCCAGGAAGGCCTCAAGAACACGCTGGACTTCTTCCGTTGGGTCTACAGCAAGGGCGATGCCCAGGCCAAGCAGCTGGACTACGTGCCGCTGCCGGACAGCCTGGTGACCCAGATCGAAGGCTACTGGGCCAAGAATCTGCCCAAGTAAAGAGAGAGCCATAGCAACAGGAACGACGCCGTCTCTCTCCCCGGCGTCGGCACCGGGACGCGGCCCTTTCGGGGTCGCGTCTTTTTTGTGATGCCTTCGCCAGAAGGCACTGTCATGCGTGTGTAACAAAAACATCATTTCATAGCGTCGTCTGCCGGACACCCGGCCAATCCAGCCTCGGAGCTTCCATGAAACTGCAGTCGGCCAGCCTGACCGCCCTGTCTCTCACCATCGCCCTCGCCCTGGCCGCGTGTTCGCCCGGCGGCAAGGATGCGCAGTCCGGCGACACCGCCAAGGGCGCTCCCAGCGCAGGCGCCACCGCCGGGGACAGCAAGATCGCTGAAATCTCCGGCGCCGGTGCCTCCTTCATCTACCCGTTGGTGTCCAAGTGGTCGGCCGATTACAACGCCGCCACCGGCAACAAGGTGAACTATCAATCGATCGGCTCGGGCGGCGGTATTGCGCAGATCAAGGCCGGCACGGTGGACTTCGGTTCGACCGACAAGCCGCTGGACAGCGCCGAACTGCAGCAGGCCGGGCTGGGCCAGTTCCCGTCGGCGATCGGCGGCGTGGTGCCGGTGATCAATCTGGAAGGCATCGCACCGGGCAAGCTGCGTCTGACCGGCGCGCTGCTGGGCGACATCTTCCTGGGCAAGGTCACGCTGTGGAACGACGCGGCGATCGTCGCGGCCAACCCGGGCGTGACCCTGCCGGCGACCAAGATCAATCTGGTGCATCGCTCGGATGGCTCGGGCACCACCTTCAACTTCTCCAACTACCTCTCCAAGGTCAGCCCGGAGTGGAAGAGCAAGGTCGGCGAAGGCACCTCCGTGCAGTGGCCGGGCGGCGTCGGCGGCAAGGGCAATGAAGGTGTTGCCTCGTACGTGCAGCAGATCAAGGGTTCGATCGGTTACGTCGAACTGGCCTATGCCCTGCAGAACAAGATGCCCTACGCCTCGCTGCAGAATGCGGCCGGGCAGTGGGTGGAGCCGAATGCGGAAAGCTTCGCCGCCGCTGCCGCCAGCGCCGACTGGACCAATGCCAAGGACTTCAACCTGGTGATCACCAATGCACCGGGCGAGAAGGCCTGGCCGATCACCGCCACCAACTTCATGCTGATGCACAAGCAGCCCAAGGATGCGGTGCGCAGCAAGGCGACGCTGGAGTTCTTCAAGTGGGCGCTGGAAAACGGCCAGACCCAGGCCAGCGAGCTGCATTACGTGCCGCTGCCGCCGGAGCTGGTGAAGCAGATCCAGGCCTACTGGGCCAGCGAGTTCAAGTGATGCCCTGCACCCGCTGTCGTGGCGGGCTGCGCTGCGGTGAGGTGCCTGCGGGCGCCTCGCCGTTCCTGTTGTCTTACGCTCCCGCCATTGCGCGGGTGACGAGTCCAATCGAATGAATGCCACCGCCGTTCCCGAAGCGATGACCGCACCACGCGGCCGCGATCTGCGCGATGCGCGTGCCGATCGCCTGTTCAAACTCGCGTTGGCCGCCACGGTCGTTTTCGTCCTGCTGGCGCTCGGCAGCGCCGCGCTGTCGATGCTGTGGGGCGGACGTCATGCCTTGCAGGCGCAAGGGCTGAGCTTCTTCTATTCCGCCGACTGGAATCCGGTCGAGAACAAATACGGCGCACTGGCGCCGATCTACGGCACCCTGGTCACCGCGTTGATCGCGATGGTGATTGCGGTGCCGGTGAGTTTCGGTATCGCGTTCTTTCTCACCGAAGTGGCGCCGCGCTGGTTGCGCGGGCCGGTGGGCACGGCAATCGAATTGCTGGCCGGCATCCCGTCGATCATCTACGGCATGTGGGGTCTGTTCGTGCTTGTGCCGGTGATGACCGAACACGTGACGCCCTGGCTCAACGATCACCTCGGCACGCTGCCGTTGATCGGCCCGTTGTTTCAGGGCCCGCCGCTGGGGATCGGGTTGCTGACCGCAGGCTTTGTACTGGCGATCATGGTGATTCCGTTTATCTCTTCGGTAATGCGCGAAGTATTTCTCACCGTACCCACGCGCTTGAAGGAATCGGCCTACGCGCTGGGGTCGACCAAGTGGGAAGTCAGCTGGGACATCGTGCTGCCCTATACCCGCTCTGCGGTGATTGGCGGCGTGTTTTTAGGCCTGGGCCGTGCACTCGGTGAAACCATGGCAGTGGCGTTCGTGGTCGGCAACACGGTGCGGTTGTCTCCGTCGCTGCTGGAGCCCGGCACCACCATCGCTGCCTTGATCGCCAATGACTTCGGCGAGGCCACCGAAACCTACCGCTCGGCGTTGTTGTTGCTCGGCTTTGTGTTGTTCATCGTGACCTTCATCGTACTGGCGATTGCGCGCTTCATGCTGATGCAGCTGTCGCGTCGGGAGGGCAACTGATGTCCTCGGTCTCGCAATCCCTCTACAACCGCCGCCGCGTGATCAATGTGGTGGCGCTGCTGCTGTCCTGCGCCACGGCAGTGTTCGGCCTGTTCTTCCTGGCCTGGATTCTGTGGACCTTGTTGTCCAAGGGCGTGCCGGGCATCGACCTCAATCTGTTTACCAAGATGACACCGCCGCCGATGCAGGAAGGCGGCCTGCTCAACGCCTTCTTCGGCAGCGCGGTGATGTGCGGCCTGGCGCTGGCGATCGGCACCCCGCTCGGCATTGCCGCCGGCACCTGGCTTGCCGAATACGGCAATGCGCGCAAGACCGGTCTGGTGGTGCGTTTTGTCAACGACATCCTGTTGTCGGCACCGTCAATCGTGTTGGGTCTGTTCGTCTACACGCTGTATGTGATGCAGACCGGTGGACGCTTCTCGGCGTTTGCGGGTGCGCTGTCGCTGGCCTTCATCGTGTTGCCGGTGGTGGTGCGTACCACAGACGAAATGCTGCGCCTGGTGCCGGCGCAGATGCGCGAAGCGGCGTTGTCGCTGGGTATTCCGCAGTGGAAAGTCACTGTGCAGGTGCTCTATCGCAGTGCCTCGGCCGGCATCCTGACCGGTATTTTGCTTGCTCTTGCACGTATCAGCGGCGAGACCGCGCCACTGCTATTCACCGCCTTCGGCAATCAATACTGGAACAGCAATATCTTCCAGCCGATGGCCAGCGTGCCGGTGATTATGAATCAGTTCGCCGGCAGCCCTTACGAGACCTGGCAGACGCTGGCCTGGTCCGGCGCACTGGTACTGACCGCGTTCGTGTTGTTGGTGAGCCTGGGCGCACGCGCGCTGCTCTTGCGCAACAAGATTTCCAATGACTGACCTTTCCTTCCGGACACCCGACATGAACGATCTCCAAAACGCCAAGCCGATGCATCGCATCGCTGTCCCGGCCGCCAAGGGGTCGCCGACCGCGCAGGCGCCGGTGAAGGTGGCCGCACGCAATCTGGATTTCTATTACGACAAATACCACGCGCTCAAGAGCATCAACATCGAGATTCCGGAAAAGCGCGTCACCGCGCTGATCGGGCCTTCGGGTTGCGGCAAGTCGACCTTGCTGCGCATCTTCAATCGCATCTATGCGCTGTATCCGAAGATGGAAGCGCGCGGCGAAGTGCTGCTGGACGGTGAAAACATCCTGTCGCCGAAGTACCCGATGAACCGGCTGCGCAGCAAGGTCGGCATGGTGTTTCAGAAGCCGGTGCCGTTTCCGATGACGATCTTCGAAAACGTCGCCTACGGCATTCGCCACCACGAAAAACTGTCCAAGGCCGACATGCAGAACCGTGTCGAGCAGGCGCTGCGTCAAGGTGCGCTGTGGGACGAGGTCAAGGACAAGCTGGGGCAAAGCGCGCTGGGTCTGTCCGGCGGTCAGCAGCAGCGCCTGTGCATCGCACGTGCGGTGGCGCTGCGTCCGGATGTGTTGCTGCTGGACGAACCGACCTCGGCGCTGGATCCGATTTCCACCAGCCGCATCGAGCAGCTGGTGGAAGAACTCAAGCGCGAATACACCATCGTGATCGTGACCCACAACATGCAGCAGGCCGCGCGCGTATCGGACTACACCGCTTTCATGTATCTGGGCGACCTGATCGAACACGACCGCACCGAAACGATCTTTTCCCAGCCGTCCAAGCAGCAAACCGAGGATTACATCACCGGTCGGTTCGGTTGATGTAGGGCGAAACATCGCAAGGCCGCATTGAAGCAGCTCCACCGCACCGCCCGGCACGACATTTGCATCACGTGCGATGTCGTCAAGGTGACGGCGGACATCCACCATTGCCACGAATCGAGATCACGATGAACCAGCACCTCAACGACCATATCGTCAAAAGCTACGACGAGGAGCAGCACCGTCTTGTCGCCGAGATCGTGCGCATGGGCGACACGGCGGTGGCGCAGCTGGAAGCGGCGCTGGATGTGGTGGAGCGTCGCGACGACAACGCCGCGCATCGCATCGTGGTCAATGACGAGGCGATCGACGCGCTGGAACATGCGATCAGCCACGACGTGATGCGGCTGGCCTTGCGTGGCCCGATGGCGCGCGATCTACGCGAGATTCTGGCCGGCCTGCGCATTCCTGCCGATATCGAACGCATCGGCGATTACGCGGCCAACGTCGCCAAGCGCTCGATCGCGCTCAATTCCGCACCGCCACTGCCGCAGACCGTGGGCCTGCGTGCGCTGGGCCAAATGGCCGCGCATGCCGTGCGCGAAGCCGTGCAGGCGTATCGCGACAAGGATGCCGATGCGGCGATTCGCGTGCGCGATGAAGATGCACGCCTGGATGCGCAATACACCGCGCTGTTCCGCGAGCTGTTGACCTACATGATGGAAGACCCGCGCAACATCACTCCCTGCACGCATCTGCTGTTCATGGCCAAGAATCTGGAGCGCATCGGCGACCACGCCACCAACATCGCCGAGAACGTGTGGTTCCTGGTGCATGGCGAACAACCGCTGCCACCGCGATTGAAGCGCGACGACACCACCCGCGTGATCTGATCCACCGCGTGCCGGCGTCACTTGCCGACACACTGCAGCAGCCCGCAACCCCTTATTTCATTACGTATTCAGCTAATCAAGCCTAGGGTGAAATCACACAGGCCGTTCCTGTGACGCAGGAGTACGCAAATGAAACGCATCATTGGGTCTTTCATGGCTTTGTCGTTGCTGATGTCCAGTGCAGCGTTCGCCGCGCCTCAGCAGCATGATGACCGCGACCACGAGAATGATCGCGACCGCAATGCGCAGCGTCACGATGATCATGGCAACGACCGCCGTGATGACAAACACGACGACAACAATCGCAATGATCGCCGCAGCAGCCATAACGACGATCACCGCAACGACCGCCGCGGCCCGCCTTACCGGCGCGGCGAGCGCCTGGCGCCGGACCATCGCGGCAATCGCGTCGCCGATTACCACAAGCATCATCTGAACAAGCCGCCGCGCGGGCACGAATGGCGCCAGGTGGACAATAACTATGTGCTGATTGCAGTGGCCACCGGCCTGATCGCAAGCGTGGTCGCCGGTCGCTAAGCCGAACCGTCAGATGCGTCGTCAAACTGGCCCGATCCGCGGCAACGCGGGTCGGGCTTTTGTTCGCCGGAGCGCTGCGCGCGCAGGGCATGTGCGGCCGGCACCTGGCCACGATCGAGCACGGCGTGCGACCTGCTAGGCTATGCCGATGAACGAACCGGTCGACCTGCAGCCTGCTTCCTCCTTTTTGCCCATGTCGCGGCGCTTTCGCGGCTATCTGCCCGTGGTGGTGGATGTGGAAACCGGTGGATTCGACTGGAACAAACACGCGCTGCTGGAAATCGCCTGCGTGCCGATCGAAATGGATGCCGAAGGTCGCTTCTTTCCGGGCGAAACCGCCAGCGCACATCTGGTGCCGGCGCCCGGCCTGGAGATCGACCCGAAGTCGCTGGAAATCACCGGCATCGTGCTCGACCACCCGTTCCGCTTCGCCAAGCAGGAGAAAGACGCGCTGGATCATGTGTTCGCGCCAGTGCGTGCGGCGGTGAAGAAGTACGGCTGCCAGCGCGCGATCCTGGTCGGCCACAACGCGCATTTCGATCTGAACTTCCTCAACGCGGCAGTTGCGCGCGTTGGCCACAAACGCAATCCGTTTCATCCGTTCAGCGTGTTCGACACCGTGACCTTGGCCGGTGTGGCGTACGGGCAAACCGTGCTGGCACGCGCGGCGCAAGCTGCGGGCCTGGACTGGAATGCGGCCGATGCGCATAGCGCGGTGTACGACACCGAGCAGACTGCGCGGTTGTTTTGCAAGATTGCCAATGCGTGGCCGGGGCCTGTTTGAGCGGGGATTGGGGATTCGCAAAAGCATGTGGTCCCTCTGCTTGAAAAATTTGCATTTGGCGGCGCCATTGCGTGCGGCCGTACCCTCATCCGCCCCTGCGGGGCACCTTCTCCCGTAGGAGAAGGGAAGCGCTAGTTAGCTCGCTTTTGCGAATCCCTAATCCCTAATCCCCAATCCCGATACCCAATCCCGATACCCAGCGCCTAGCCCACGCAGATCCGATCGCGCCCTGCACTCTTGGCTTCGTACAAGGCATGGTCGGCGCGTTGCATCAGTGATGAGCCGGTGTCGTCATCGCGCAGCTCGGCCACGCCGGCACTAAAGGTCACTTGCAGGCCGTCCACGCCGCCCCAGTCTTGACGCGCATGGAACAGCGCGCGGATACGCAGGCATAGCGCCTGCGTCTCTTCTAGCGAAGTGTCGGCGAGCAGCAGGGCGAATTCTTCGCCGCCCAGCCGGGCCGGCAGATCCGAGGCACGTGCGGCGGCAATCAGCAGCACACCCACTTCGTGCAGCACCGCATCGCCACTGGCATGCGAGTAATGGTCGTTGATGCGCTTGAAGTGATCGATATCCAGAATCGCCAGTACCAGCGAGCGCCCACTGCGGCGTGCGCGACTGATGTCGCGCGCCAGCGCTTCGTCGAAGTGGCGACGATTGGGGAGCCCGGTCAGTGCGTCTTCGTGCGCCTGGCGCTCGAACACGTCGGACTTGATGCGTAGCCGCGTCAGCAGCTCGCTCTTCTCCTGGTTGGCCTGCAGCAGGCGCTGCGCCTGCAATTGCAGATCTTCGGTGCGTTTGCGCACCAGTTCGGCCAGGCGTGCGTTGTGGGTCTTGTAGCGATGCAGCAGCAACCGGTACAACAAGGCGAGCGCAAGCAGCGCAGCCAGCACTGCCGCAAAACGCACGTCGTGGCGTTGCCACCACAGCGGCAAGACCTCGAACGCCCACACCGCCTCGTGCGGACTCCACGCACCGCCAGGGTGCCGGGCCGCCACATGCAAACGATAGCGGCCGGGCGGCAAGCCGATGAATTCCACGCTGCGCTGCCGGCCACGTTCGGTCCAGTCGTTGTCCAGGCCTTCCAGGCGGGTGCGGTACTCGATCCGCTCCGGCAACAGAAAGCTCATGCCGACGTAGGACACGTTCAAGCGATGTCCGCCGGGCAGCTTTGCCTGCTGCCGCCAGGCCAGCGGGCGGCCATCCTGCTGCACGCTCTCGATCAATGCAGGCGGCGCGCGGCGCTCACGAAAGCGCTGCAACCGCGATGGATCGACCGTACTGATGCCGCCTGCAGTGACTACCCACACCGAGCCGTCGGCGCGCGCGATCATGCTCGGGCTGGAACTGCCATTGGCCTGCGCGTTGCCCATGCCATCGATCTCGCCATAACGTTCGATGGCGAGCTGGCCGCGTCCATCGGCGACCGCGTTGAGCGTGCCGAGTTCGGTGCGCAGGACGCCGCGATTGCTGCTGATCCACGCGTTGCCGAGACGGTCCTTGACCAGCTGGAACACCGTATCCACCGGCATGCCCTGCTCCAGGCCCACGCGTGCCAGCGCGCCCTGGCGCACGCGATACAGGCCGCGGTCGGTCGAGATCCAGACAGCGTTGCCGATGCTCTGAAAACCGAACACGCTGCGGGCCCCGCCAAGTCGCTCCAATCCCAACTGCTGCAGCTTGCCGTCGCGCAGCACTGCGGCGCCATCGACCGACCCGATCCACAGCGCACCATCGATGCGCGCCAGCGCGGTCACCACGCCATCGGGCAGGCCGTCGATCGTCAACGCCACTCGCTTGCCGTCCACCAACTTGACCACGCCGCGCTGCGTGGCCAGCCACACCACTGCTTGGTCGGCGGCATGGTCGTCGATCACGATGGCGCGGATATGCCCGCTGGGAATGCCCTCGGCCTCGCCGTAATGCCGCAGCACGCGTCCGTCGCGCAGGACGAAGACGCCATCGGCGTAGGTGCCCACCCACAGGTCGCCCTGCCGATCCAGCGCCAGGCTCAGCACCGAGAGCTTGCGTCCGGAGGGAGTGGCAACCGGCACCGGCACGATGCTTCCGTCCGGCAGCATGCGATCCAGGCCCGCGGTGCTGGCGATCCACAGACTGCCGTCGCGGTCTTCCAGCACGGCGCGGACGTAGTCCCCGCTCAGGCCATCGCGCTGGCTGTAGCTGCTGAACAAGGTTTCGCGCAGCCGGAACAGGCCGCCATTGGCGCCGACCCAGATGCTGCCTTCGGCATCCTCGCGCAGGCTGACGATACGCCCGCTGGGCAGGCTGCGGCCGGCAGGCAGATGCTCCACACCGTGGCTGCCGATGCGCAGCAGCCCCTGATTTTCGCTGCCCAGCCACAGGTCGCCATGGCGATCCTGCAACATTGCGGTGAAGTGTCCCTGCCCCGGCACGCGATGCATCAGCTCGGCGCGCTCGCCCTGCAGGCGATACAGCTGCTCGCCCGCGACGACCCACAGCGTGCCGTCCGGGGCGCGGTAAGGCCATGCCAGGCCGGGCGACAGGCCGAACGCTGCAGGCGCGCGATGCATGTGTCCATCCAGTTCGCGGTAGATCAACCCGTCGAGCGTGCCGATCAGCAACCGCCCCTGGTCGTCAAACAGCATGCGCGGAAAGCTGCTCTGCAGCGGCACGCCATCGCGCGGCGGGAAATACGCGAAGCGCCCATCCGGCCACAGGCAACCAAGCCCGTGCCCTTCGAACAACAACCACATGCGACCTTGCGCGTCCATGGTCATTGCGTGGATCAGCGCTTGCGGCCATTGCCCTCGTCGCTCCCAGCGCCGCCACTGCCCATCGGCGCTGTGACGCACCAGATTGCCGCGTGCATCGCTCAGCCACAGTGCGCCATCGCGATCGACATACAACGCACCGACGCCGTTATCGGGCAAGCCGGGGCGCGTGCTGCGATCGATTACGCTGAATTCCAGCCCGTTGTAGCGCACCAGGCCTTCCCAGGTGGCGAACCACAGATAGCCGTCGTGGGTCTGGGCGATATCGCGCAGCGAGTTGTGCGGCAATCCGTTGCGCGAACTCCAGCTGTCGATCGCATAGTCGCGCAGTTGCGCCGTTGCAGCCGGTGCGGCAGCCGCGGCGAACGCGCATAGCGCCAGCAGCAGGCAGGCACCGGCATTGAGCCAGCGCTGCCACTGTCTATCTTCTCGTGTCGGCGCCCTGACGGCGCACGTGCTCTGGCCTGTACGACAGGCGCCCACCCCATGATTCATCGGACACAACACGCCGTTTGCTGACGATATGGTAGGCAATAACGCATCCGCGCGTCGGTAATCGATACGCGTGTTGTCGAAAGTGCTGATGCACAAGCGTTGCGTCTGCGATCGGCAACACATCGCGATCGACATCTGCGCAATCGGGCGCGCAACTGCGCGATTGTTGCGGGTACATGCGATGCGCGCGTGTTGAACGAGACGGCTTCGGTCTGGCGATCAATCCGCGCGCATATCTCTAGGTGCGAATGCGATTACGCGCCCAGGCGCTGGCGCACGGCTTCGAACAAGGTCACACCAGCCGCCACCGACACGTTGAGGCTTTCGATATCGCCCGGCATCGGAATCTTGACCAGGCCATCGCAATGCTCGCGCGTGAGCCGGCGCAGGCCATCGGCCTCGCCACCGAGCACCAGCCCGACATTGCCGCGCAGGTCCACGCTGTACAACGACGCCTCTGCTTCGCCGGCCAGACCGTACAGCCACACGCCCTGCTTCTGCAGATCACGTAGGCACCGCGCCAGATTGGTCACCGCCACCACCGGAATCCGGTCGGCCGCACCGGCCGAGGTCTTGCGCACGGTGGCATTGACGGTGGCCGATTTGTCCTTGGGAATCACCACCGCAGTGACGCTGGCGGCGGCGGCACTGCGCAGGCAGGCGCCGAGATTGTGCGGGTCCTGCACGCCATCCAGGATCAGCAGCAGCGCACGTCCTTCGGCGGCCGTCACCAGGGCTTCGAGCTCGTTTTCTGCCCACAGCCGCGCCGCTGCGTACCGCGCGACCACGCCCTGGTGACGGACCTGACCACCGACCCCATCGAGCGCCTGCGTGTTGACGCGACGGACCTCAATGCCCTTGCGGCGCGCCTGCTCCTCGATCTCGGTCAGGCGCGGGTTCTTGCTACCGGCCTCGATCAACACCTCGCGCACGTTGTCGGCGTCGTTCTCGACCGACGAGGCAACGGCGTTGACGCCGACGATCCACTGATTCTGCTTGCTCATTGCGCGGGCATACGAAGAGATAAAGGGGAATGGTAGGGCCTGCGGCCTGCCACGTCACGGCCGGGGCGCGGATGGCGGTGCCGACGAGGAACTCGCGGTGGAGCGAATCGCGATGAGCCAAGATCACGCTCGCACCGTGGTGGTGCTGCCGACACCTACGCTCGCTGGCCGTCGCGAACCGGTGCGAGGTGCGCTCATGCCAGCGGGCGCGAACTCACACCGGCCACTGCTCGGTATCGTGATCCGGATGCTGCCTTGACACGAGGTCGGCCAGAAACGCCAATGCAGCGACATCATCCTCGGCAGCCACCGCTGTACTCGAGTGCTGCGTCCATCGTTGCCTCAGCCCTGTTGAACACGGATGACCGGAGATCGTTGCGAGCTTGTGCTCGCAAGGACCTGTAGCGTCATATCTTGCGATCCGCACGCATCGCGAGCCGCCGCCAGGCAGCTACTCGCGATGGTGTCGTCGCGCTTAGTACTGCTTTTTCTTGCGCTTGGCCGGCTTCTCGCGCTGCGGCAACGGCGCGTCGGGCGCTGCGCCATCTTCGGCCAGACGGAAGTCGATCTTGCGCTCTTCCATGCTCGCCTTGAGCACCAGCACCCGCACCGGGTCGCCCAGGCGGAAGGCGCGACCGCGGCGTTCGCCACTGAGCGTCTTGCGGATCGGGTCGAACTGGTAATAGTCCTGCGGCAACTGGGTGACATGTACCAGGCCGTTGACCTTGGATTCGTTCAATTCCACAAACAGGCCGAAGCCGGTCACACCGCTGATCACGCCATCGAACTGGCCGCCGACATGCTTTTCCATCCACGCGGCGCGATAGCGCTCGTCGACCTCGCGCTCGGCTTCGTCGGCACGCCGTCCGCGCTCGGAGCACTGCAGCGACAATGCCGACATCTGGCGTGGGGTATAGATATATTTTTCCGGGCTGGCGCCGGTCAAGGCATGCTTGATTGCGCGGTGCACCAGCAGATCCGGGTAACGCCGGATCGGCGAGGTGAAGTGCGCATACGCCTCCAACGCCAGACCGAAGTGACCGTTGTTGTCAGGCGAGTACACCGCCAGGCTCTGGCTGCGCAGCAGCACCGATTCCAGCAACGCGGCGTCGGGGCGCGCACGCACCTTCTTCAGCAGCTTGGTGTAATCGCCGGGGCGCACCTTGCTCCATGCCGGCAGGCTCAGCTGGAATTCCTTGAGGAACTCCAGCAGGTCTTCGAACTTGCTCTCCGGCGGCCGCTCATGCACGCGGTACGGCGCCGGCACATGCATGCTCAGCAGATAGCGTGCGGCCTCGACGTTGGCCGCGATCATGCATTCTTCGATCAGCTTGTGCGCATCGTTGCGCACCAGCATGCCGGCCTGAGCGACTTCGCCGGTGTTGTCGAGCACGAAGCGCACTTCGGAGGTCTCGAATTCGATCGCGCCGCGATGCGTGCGCGCCTTCGACAGCACGTTGTACAGCTGATGCAGACGCTGCACCTGCGGCAGCAACGGGCCGATAAAGGCCTTGGTGTCGGCATCGTCTTCGCCGACCGCCTTCCACACCTGGTTGTAGGTCAGGCGCGCGTGCGAGTTCATCACTGCTTCGTAGAAACGCGAGCCGGTGACTTCGCCATCGCGGCCCACCTGCATGTCGCAGACGAAGCACATGCGGTCGACCTTGGGCATCAGCGAGCAGATGCCGTTGGACAGCGTCTCCGGCAGCATCGGCACCACGAACCCCGGGAAATACACCGAGGTGGCGCGCTTCTGCGCTTCGTCGTCCAGCGGCGTGCCCGGACGCACATAGTTGGAGACGTCGGCGATCGCCACCACCAGACGGAAGCCGTCGGCGTTGGGTTCGCAATACACCGCGTCGTCGAAATCCTTGGCGTCCTCGCCATCGATGGTGACCAGCGGCATCTGCCGCAGGTCCACACGCCCGCCGATCATCTGCGGCTCGACCACCAGCGGCACCGCGGCGGCCTCGTCCAGCACTTCCTGCGAGAACTCGTGCGGCAGCTCGTGGCCGTGGATGGCCATTTCCACCACCAGCGACGGGGTCAGCTTGTCGCCGAGCACCGCGATGATCTTGCCGATCGCCGGACGACGCGCATCCGGCGGCGCGATCAGCTCGCACACCACCAACTGCCCTTCGCGCGCTTCACCGATGCCGTCCGGTGCGATCTGCACATTGCGTTGCACGCGCTTGTCGTCGGGGTCGACGTAGGCCACGCCGTGCTCGTAGAAGAAACGCCCGAGCATGCGCGACATGCGCCGTTCGAGCACGCGTGCAATCGCGCCTTCGCGACGGCCGCGGCGGTCGATACCGGTGACGTTGGCCAGCGCACGATCGCCGTGCATGACCTTGCGCATTTCGTACGGCGGCAGGAACAGGTCGTCGCCGCCTTCGTCCGGCTTGAGGAAGCCGAAGCCTTCCGGATTGGCGATCACCACGCCGGCGATCAGGCTGGTCTGCTGCACCGGCGCGTAGCCGCCACGGCGGTTCTGCACCAGCTGCGCTTCGCGCACCATTGCGGACAGGCGCTTGCCCAACGCGTCGATGCGGTCGCTCAGATGCAGTTGTTCGGCGATTTCTTCGGCGGTCTGCGGGCCGTCACAGGCTTCGAGCAGCTGCAAGATGGCCTCGCGGCTGGCGATCGGCTCGGCGTAGCGCAGTGCTTCGCGATCGGCGTGCGGATCCTTGAACTCAGCGGCGGCAGCGGGAGAAGCAGTGACAGCTGCTGCAGGCTGGACAGACTGAAGGCGTTCCGGCGGCGGCGCAGGCGGGCCGCTCTTGCGCGGATGCGGTGCGCGCGGAGCCGGCGGCTCAGGCAGCGGCGGCGCTACTTGCAGCTCCGGCGAGGCTTGCGCGGCTTTATCGGCAGCGCGCTTGTTTGCGGACTTGGTCGAGGCGCCAGCGGCGGCGCGAACCAGGAAGTCAGGCATCCACCCCGGCAACTTCTGTTTTTCGGCGGTGGTGGGCTCGCCAGTGTTGGCGGAATTGCGGCGACTCGGCCGATCGGAATCTGGGGTGTTTTTCTTGGTCATTGCCATCATATTACCCCGTGCAGCCTCGATGTGGGCTGAAAGCCGGCCCGTCCAGGCGCAGATCGCCGTGTTCACCCGTTGACAAGCCCGCCAGGAGCCTGCAAAATTCGCGGCTCACCTTGCCCAGGTGGCGGAATTGGTAGACGCACTAGCTTCAGGTGCTAGCGGGGGCAACTTCGTGGAGGTTCGAGTCCTCTTCTGGGCACCAGTTTAAAAAGACCTCCGAGCGATCGGGGGTCTTCTGGTTTCTGGGGTCTGAAAATGCTTGAGTGATGCTACACGGCTTGACCGACAGCAGCCTCATTCGAAGCTGCTGCTGACATTATCGTTACGGCAATGCGGTAATGCCCGCCTCGCGCAAGGCCTTCGCCCAGATCGCATAACCGGCCTCACTGGGGTGCGTGCCGTCGGGCATCAGCGCCTCGGGCAAGGTCCCGTCGGGCTGCAGCAGTTGCTTGCCGATATCGACCAGACGCACTGACGGATCCTTGGCATAGCGCGCGGCCAGCAAGCGGTTGGTCTCGGCGATCGGTGCGCGTTGCGCATCGCCCGCATGGCGGCCGCGCGGCATGATCGCCATCAGGATCAGCTTGCTGTTGGGCAAGCGGCGACGCACTTCGTTCACCACCGCCTCCACGCCCAGGGCGGCCTCGGCCGGCGTGCTCGCGCGCGACTGCGCGGTGCCGGTGAGGTTATTGGTGCCGAGATGCAGCACCACCCATTGCGGATCCAGACCGTCGAGCTCGCCCTGGCGGATCCGCCACAGCACGTTCTGCGTGCGGTCCCAGCCGAAACCCAGATTCAGCACCGGCCGCGTGCCGTACAACCACTGCCACGATTGCGCGCCACTGACGCGCGTGGCCTGCGGTGGGCCAGCCCAGAAATGCGTGATCGAATCGCCGATCATCACCACGTCCGGCTTCAATGTGCGCGCTGCGGCGAGCGCCGCATTGTGGCGGGCGTACCAGTCGTACGAGTCCTGTTCCAGCCAGTCGACCGGAATCAGCGAGGTCGCAAACTCGCGGCCGAGTTCGGCGACCGGCTTGACCGGCGACTCGCCCAGCAATCGGGCCAGGGTCGGCTCGATCGCTTCGGCGAGCATGCGCTGACCATGGGTGTCCGGATGCAAGGCGCCGGCTGGCGGCCGGAAGCGCGTGTCGTAGAACAACTCGGTGCGCAGCTTGCCGTCGCGTAGAAAGATCGACCCCACATCCAGATAGGTCACCCGTGGATTGTCGCCGTAACGCACTGCCAGACCTTGATTGACCTGCGCATCGCGGCGCGACTTCTCGCTGGAAATATCGCTGGGCAGCACGCTCACCAACAGGATGTGCGTGCGCGGCAGCTTCTGCTCGATCGCCGCCACCACCGCATCGATGCCCAGCTGGGTCTGCTCGGCGGTCTGGCCGAGATGGCCGGTGTTGTTGGTACCGATCAATACCAGCGCGACCTTGGGCTGCAGACCGTCGACCTCGCCATTGGCCAGCCGCCACAACACGTTCTCGGTGCCGTCGCCGCTGAAGCCCAGATTGAGCGCGCCACGGCTGCCGTAGAAGGTCTGCCAGGTCGGCTGAAACTCTTCGTCCGGCGCCTTGGATTTTTCGTAGTTTTGGGTGATCGAATCGCCGATCAACAACAGCGGCGTGTCCGGATGCTGCTTCACCTGCTCCAGCACCTGCGCGTGGCGCTGCGCCCACCAGGCTTCCTGCAAGCGGTCGGTAGGCACGATCGAGGGCGGTGGCGTTTGTGCACTTGCCACGGCGCAGACCAGCAACATCCCCCAGCACACCAGCACGGACGCAATGGCAGACAGCGAAAAGCAAGGAAACACAGCGTGCGAAGACCGGAGCATGCGCGCACCACAGGCTGGAGAAGCAGCGATTGTGATCCGCGCGCGCCGCGCACGACAAGCGCGGACGCAGCCATCCGCGATGTCGCGCTGTGAGTGGCGCTGTGACGTGCTTGCCGTGTGCCGGCGCCAGGCCACTGACACGACGCACCTGTGATGCCAGGCCGCTCACGTTTGCGTAGGAGCGCGCTTGCGCGCGATGAAGCATTATCGGTAATGCTTCATCGCGCGCAAGCGCGCTCCTACGCAGCGGTGCGAAGCAATCGCCTACACCAAGTTGCCCGATCGACCGCTGCCCACCTTGGGCCGGCGGCGTTGCCGCATCCAGCGGCAGCGCTGGATGCGGCCGGCGTCAGCGCAAGCCCGTCTCGGCGCGCGCAATCACCAGCCTTTGGATCTCCGAAGTACCTTCATAAATCTCAGTGATCTTGGCATCGCGGAAGTAACGCTCCAGCGGCATTTCCTTCGAGTAGCCCATGCCGCCATGGATCTGCACCGCTTGATGGGTGATCCACATCGCCGCCTCCGAGGCGGTGAGCTTGGCCACGGCCGCTTCGGTACCGAACTTGCGCCCCTGCCCCTTCAACCAGGCCGCGCGCAGCGTCAGCAGCAGCGCTGCATCCAGCTTGCACTTCATGTCGGCGATCTTGGCCTGGGTCATCTGGAAGGTGCCGATGGCCGCGCCAAACGCCTTGCGCTCTTTCACGTAAGCCAGCGTGGCCTCGTACGCCGCACGCGCGATGCCGACCGCCTGCGAGGCGATGCCGATGCGCCCGGCGTCGAGCACGCTCATCGCGGTCTTGAAGCCCTCGCCCTCCAAGCCCAGCACCTCGTCAGGCTGCGCGATGTAATCGGCAAACTCGATCTCGCAGGTGGCCGACGCACGGATGCCGAGCTTGGGCTCGGTCTTGCCGCGATGGAAGCCGGCCCGATCGGCATCGACCATGAAGGCGGTGATGCCGCGCGAGCCCTTGTCCGGCTCGGTCACCGCAAACAGCACGATGTACTTGGCGACCGGGCCGGAGGTGATCCAGCTCTTCTTGCCGTTGATCACGAAGCTGCCATCGGCTTGCTTCACCGCGCGGCAACGCATCGCCGAGGCATCCGAACCGGACTGCGGCTCGGTCAGCGCGAACGCACCGATCTGCGCACCTTCGGCAATCGCACGCACGTACAGCTGCTTCTGCGCCTCGCTGCCATTCTTCAAAATACCGGTGCAGAACAGCGAGTTGTTGACCGACATGATGGTGGAATGCGCACCGTCGGCTGCAGCAATTTCGATCATCGCCAGCGCGTAGCTGATCGGGTCCATGCCGGCGCCACCGTACTCGGCCGGCACTTCGATGCCCATCAGGCCGTTTTCGCCGAGCAGGCGGATGTTGTCCAGCGGGAACTCGCCACTGCGGTCGAACTGTTCGGCGCTGGGCGCGATCTTTTCCCGGGCGATGCGGCGCGCCACATCCTGGATCATCAATTGTTCTTCGGTAAAGCTGAAATCCACGTCGCATCCCTCCAGGCCTAGGCTGAGCGCCCATTGTAGCCACAACCATTCGCATGCGTATGTAGTTGACCCCACACCCTGCCGGGCCGAAAATATCTCCATATCGCGATATAGAGATATTCATGGATCTGGAAGACTGGTCGGCGCGCCTGAAGGTGTTTGCCGACGCCACCCGAGTGCGCCTGCTGACCTTGCTCGAGCAGGAAGAACTCACCGTGGCCGAGCTGTCGGCCATCACCCGTCTGGCCCAGCCGCGCGTGTCCACCCACCTGGCCAAGCTTAAGGAAGCCGGGCTGGTACGCGACCGTCGCGCCGGCGTGTCGGCCTATTACCGTTTCGACGAGGTGTCGCTGGACCCGGCGCAGCGCGCCTTGTGGCTGGCGCTGAGCACCGGCAGCGACGACCCGCTGTTGCGCCAGGACGCCGAACGCGTGGCCGCCGTGCTGGCCAACCGCGCCGCCGACCAGAACTGGGCCGATTCGGTGGCCGGCGACATGGAGCGGCATTACTCGCCCGGGCGCACCTGGGAAGCACTGGCGCGCACCGCCCTACCCTTGCTGGAAACCGGCGACGTGCTCGACATCGCCTCCGGCGACGGCGTGCTGGCCGAGTTGGTGGCCCCGCACGCCACCCGCTACATCTGCATCGACACCAGCGCGCGCGTGGTCGCCGCCGCCAGCGAGCGCCTGCGCAAGCTGCGCAACGTGGAAGTGCGCGAAGGCGACATGCATGCGCTGCCATTCCCCGATGCCAGCTTCGATCTGGTGGTGCTGATGCATGCGCTCACCTACGCGGCCAAGCCGACGCAGGCGGTGGCCGAATCCGCGCGCGTGCTGCGCCCCGGTGGCCGCTTGCTGCTGTGCAGCCTTGCCAAACACGAACATCGCGCGGCGGTGCATGCCTATGGCCACGTCAATCTCGGTTTTGCGTCCAAGGAATTGCGCAAGTTCGCCGAGAAAGCCGGGCTGGACGTCTCCAGCCTGGAGACGGTGACGCGCGAGAAGCGCCCGCCGCATTTCGAAGTGATTTCGTTGATTGCGATGAAGCCGGGAGTGGTGAGTCGGGATTCGGGATTGGATGAAGGCAAGAGCTTAGCTTCGCGGAGAACTGGGTCATGACGCCTACGCCAATCCCTAATCCCCAATCCCCACTCTCGTTCTCGCTGCCCTGGCTGCATCCGGAGCGCGCTGAAAAACTCGGCGCTGCGCTACGCGAGCGCATCCTCATCATCGATGGCGCGATGGGCACCATGATCCAGCGCCATGATCTGCAGGAACCGGACTATCGTGGCACCCGCTTTGCCGACGGCTACGACAGCGCGCAGGTGCATGTGCACGGGCCGGGCTGCGATCACGCCCACGCTCCCGAAGGCCACGACCTGAAAGGCAACAACGACTTGTTACTGCTGTCGCGCCCGGAGATCATCGCCGGCATCCATCGCGCCTATCTGGATGCCGGGGCCGATCTGCTGGAAACCAACACCTTCAATGCGACCTCGGTGAGCCAGGCCGACTATCACCTCGAACACTTGGTGTACGAATTGAACAAGGCCGGCGCACAGGTTGCACGTGCTTGCTGCGACGAGGTCGAAGCCCTGACGCCGCACAAGCCGCGCTTCGTGATCGGCGTGCTCGGCCCCACCAGTCGCACCGCATCGATCAGCCCGGACGTCAACGACCCCGGATATCGCAATACCAGTTTCGATGCGCTACGCGAGACTTACCGCGAAGCCATCGACGGCCTGATCGACGGCGGCGCCGATACGCTGATGGTGGAAACCATCTTCGACACGCTCAACGCCAAGGCCGCGCTGTACGCGATCGAAGAAGTGTTCGAAGCCCGCGGCGGGCGCTTGCCGGTGATGATCTCCGGCACCATCACCGACGCCTCAGGGCGCACGTTATCCGGCCAAACTGCAGAAGCGTTCTATGCCTCGGTCGCGCACGGGCGGCCGCTGTCGGTGGGCCTGAACTGCGCACTCGGCGCCAGCGATCTGCGCCCGCATGTAGAAACGCTGGCGCAGATTGCCGATGCGTACGTCAGCGCGCATCCCAATGCCGGTCTGCCGAATGCGTTCGGCGAGTACGACGAAACGCCGGAAGAAATGGCCGAGACCTTGCGCGAATTCGCGCAAGCCGGCCTGCTCAATTTGGTCGGCGGTTGCTGCGGCACCTCGCCGGATCACATCCGCGCGATCGCCGAAGCGGTGGCCAATCTGCCGCCGCGCCGATTGCCTGGCGCGCAGGAGCTGGCAGCGTGATGCAGAGCGATGACGCTTATCCGTCCTTCGGGCCCCTTCTTCCGCATGCGGGGGAAGCAGGCGTGCAGCGCCGGATGAGTACGGACGACTGCGTCCCGCCACTTCCCTTTCCGATTCGGGCTAGCAACGCGGCCGCCCTTCTTCAGAGCATCGCATGAGCACTCCCCGCTACACCCGCCTGTCCGGCCTGGAGCCGTTGGTCATTACGCCGGACCTGCTGTTCGTCAACGTAGGCGAGCGCACCAATGTCACCGGCAGCGCGCAGTTCCGCAAGCTGATCAAGGAAGAACGCTACGAAGAAGCGGTGGAGGTGGCGCGCCAGCAGGTCGCCAGCGGCGCGCAGATCCTCGACGTCAACATGGACGAGGGCCTGATCGATTCCGAAAAAGCGATGACGCGCTTTCTCAACCTGATCATGTCCGAGCCGGATATCGCACGCATTCCGGTGATGGTGGATTCGTCCAAGTGGAGCGTGATCGAAGCCGGCTTGAAGTGCCTGCAGGGCAAGAGCGTAGTCAACTCGATCTCGCTCAAGGAAGGCGAAGCGCAATTCATCGAACAGGCGCGCAAGGTGCTGCGCTATGGCGCAGCCGCAGTGGTGATGGCTTTCGATGAAGTGGGCCAGGCCGACACCTGTGCACGCAAGGTCGAGATCTGCACGCGCGCCTACAAGGTGCTGACCGAGCAGGTGGGATTTCCGCCGGAAGACATCATCTTTGACCCGAATATCTTTGCCGTCGCCACCGGTATCGAGGAGCACGACAACTACGCGGTGGACTTCATCGAAGCCACCCGCGAGATTAAGCGCACGTTGCCGCATTGCCATATTTCCGGTGGCGTTTCCAACGTGTCGTTCTCGTTCCGCGGCAACGAGATGGTGCGCCAGGCGATCCATTCGGTGTTCCTGTTCCATGCGATCAAGGCCGGCATGGACATGGGCATCGTCAACGCCGGCGGCATGCCGATCTACGACGAGCTGGACCCGGAGCTGCGCGAGCGCGTGGAGGATGTGATCCTCAACCGCCGCAAGGACGGCACCGAACGCTTGCTGGAAATTGCAGAGCGCTACAAAGGCAGCAAGGGCGCCGCCAAGGTCGAAGACCTGGCGTGGCGCGAGAAGCCGGTGCGCGCACGCCTGGCGCATGCGCTGGTGCATGGCATCGATGCGTTCGTGGAGACCGATACCGAAGAAGCGCGGCAACAGTCCACACGCCCGCTGGATGTGATCGAAGGCCCGCTGATGGACGGCATGAACGTGGTCGGCGACCTGTTCGGCGCCGGCAAGATGTTCCTGCCGCAGGTGGTCAAATCCGCACGTGTGATGAAGAAAGCGGTGGCGTATCTGTTGCCGTACATCGAGGCGGAAAAACTGCGCACCGGCGATGTCGGCAAGTCCAACGGCAAGATCATCATGGCCACCGTCAAGGGCGATGTGCACGACATCGGCAAGAACATCGTCGGGGTGGTGCTGGCGTGCAACAACTTCGACGTGGTGGATCTGGGCGTGATGGTCTCGGCGCAGGTGATCCTGGACCGGGCGCGTGCGGAGAATGCCGATCTGATCGGGCTATCCGGCTTGATCACACCGTCGCTGGAAGAAATGTCGCATGTTGCGCGCGAGATGCAGCGACAGGGATTCGAGATTCCGTTGTTGATCGGTGGCGCCACCACCTCGCGCGCGCACACCGCACTGAAGATCGACCCGCATTACAAGGCGCCCACCGTGTGGGTGAAGGACGCCTCGCGCGCAGTGGGCGTTGCGCAGTCGCTGATCTCGCGCGATCTGCGCCAGGCCTTCGTGGCCGCCAACGATGCCGACTACGCGGAGATCCGCACCCGCCACAGAAATCGCGGCGATGCAAAACGCCTGGTCTCGCTGGAAAAGGCACGCGCACAGCGTTTCGATGGCGATTGGGACAACTATGTGCCGCCTACCCCGCGTCAGCCGGGCGTGCATGTGTTCGACGACTATCCGCTGCAGGAGTTGATCGAGCTGATCGACTGGACCCCGTTCTTCCAGGCCTGGGAACTGGCCGGCAAGTTCCCGGCAATTCTCAGCGATGAAGTGGTCGGTCCGCAGGCCAACGAGTTGTATCGCGATGCACGCAAGATGCTGCGCACGATCGTCGCCGAGAAGTGGCTGACCGCGAAGGCCGTGTTCGGGCTGTGGCCGGCGAATAGTGTGGGCGATGATGTTGTGTTGCTCACCGAGCCTGCGGAATCGGGAATCGGGAATCGGGAATCGCAAAGCGATCCATCGGCGCCTGACCATTCCCGATTCTCCATTCCCCATTCCCTGCACTTCCTGCGCCAGCAGGTCGACAAACCCGCCGACCGCCCCGACTTCTGTCTGGCCGATTTCATCGCACCCAAGAGCAGCGGCAAGCAGGACTGGATCGGTGCGTTCGCGGTGACTGCCGGCATTGGTATCGACCCGTATGTGGCCCGTTTCGAAGCGGCGCACGACGACTACAACGCGATCCTGCTCAAGGCCTTGGCCGACCGTCTGGCCGAAGCGCTCGCCGAGCGTTTGCATCAGCGTGTGCGTACCGAGTTCTGGGGGTACATCGAAGACGAGGGCTTGGACAACGAGGCACTGATCGCCGAGCGCTATCGCGGCATCCGTCCTGCACCCGGCTACCCTGCATGCCCGGAACATAGCGAAAAACGCACCTTGTTCGATCTGCTCGACGCCGAGCGCAACACCACGATGACGCTGACCGAAAGTTTCGCAATGCTGCCTACCGCGGCGGTCTCGGGTTATTACTTCAGCCACCCGAAAAGCCAGTACTTCGTGGTCGGGCGAGTGGGCAAGGAACAGGTTGCCGATTACGCCAAACGCAAGGGCATCACACTTGCGCTGGCCGAACGCTGGTTGGCATCGAATCTGGATTACGACCCGGAGTGATGGCAGCTGATCTGCCGCCTGGATGCTCTGCCGCCTGGCTGCAGGGCCCTTGCCCGCCCACCGTCGCGGGACACGCCGCAAGTACGTCCGTGTAGGCTCTTACGCGGCATCCATGCCGCGTAAGGTCCCGCGACGGTGGGCCGGCAAAGACCAGTCGAGATGGTCGGTGAGCATGGCTTTCAACAAAGCAATCAGCAAACTTTCTGGTGCGGTGTCCTCACCGCTTGCGGGACCGTGTGGCGGCATGGATGCCGCCACCGAGCCTCCACGGACGGATTCACGGCGTGTCCCGCAAGCGGTGAGGGCACCGCGCCCTCGACCGACCAGGCTTCTAACCTCAGCGTCTGACTGCATCTAAACGAAGACCGAGTCGATATCTCGACGTCTTGAAGTCATTGAACGGTCGGCACACCTCACCGACCGTGTCGCATCACGCAGCCGGCCGCAACACGTTCAAGACTTCATAGCACGCACCCATGGTGTGGTAATCGGTCTTGCCGGCTGGACTCTTCTCATCGCTGTACTTGCGATTGTCCGCGTCCAGAATGCGATACCAGGCGCCATAGCGATGGTCGATCATGTGCTTCCAGGAATAGTCCCAGAGCTTGTCGTACCACTGCCAATAACGCGCTTCGCCGCTGCGCTGCGCCAGCAACGCCGCGGCCGCCAGCGACTCGGCCTGCACCCAGAAATACTTGTCGTCGTCGCAGACCTTGCCATCGGGGTCGAAGCCGTAATACAGCCCGCCACGCTGCGCATCCCATGAGCGCTCTACGGCCACATCGAACAGATGTTGTGCGGTCGGCAACAACCAATCGGTCGGCGCGTAACGATCCAGCAGCATCAACAGCTTGGCCCACTCGGTCTGGTGACCCGGCTGAAAGCCCCAGGGGCGGAACAGGTGCTTGGGATTGTCGCGGTTGTAGTCCCAGTCGATGTTCCACTGCAGATCGTAATGTTCCCAGACCAGGCCGTCGGCCTTGGCAGCCTGACGCCGGGTCATGGTGTCGGCCAGCGACAGTGCGCGGTCCAGATAGCGTTGCTCGCCACTGGCTTCGTACGCGGCAATCATCGCCTCGCACATATGCATATTGGCGTTCTGGCCGCGGTAGCTGGTGAAGTTGAACTGCGCATCGGCTTCGTCGCGATACAGCCCGAATTCCGGCTCCCAGAAATGGTTTTCCAGCAACTGCCAGGTTTCGTCCATCCACGCGCGCGCCTCCTCGATACCGGCCTTCAGGCCGCACGAATACGCCAGCAGCACGAACGCCACGCCGTAGCAGTGATTCATGTCATCTTCGACCACGCCATCGCGCAAGGTCCACGCATAGCCGCCGGTGGCCGCATTGCGATGCACGTTGCGCAGATAATCCAGGCCGTGACGTACCGCCTCCAGATACTGCGCATCGCCGAATTCGCGATACGCCATCGCGTAGTTGAAGACAAAGCGCGTGCTGCTGACCAGATGCCGATGCCCGGCGTCGTAGATCGCACCATCGTCGCGGAAATACTGGAAAAACCCGCCCGCCGGATCGATCGCGCGCGGGTGGTAGAACGCCATGGTGTCGGCAATATGCTGACGCAGCACATCGGCCGAGCGGAAATCGGGTGCGGGGGTCGCAGGCAAACGGCTCATGATTGTTCCTGGATCAAAGAATGGACTTCATCGACGCTCGGCATCGCGGCGAACGCGCCTTTGCGCGTTACCGCCAGCGCACCGACCGCCGCGGCAAAACGGATCACCTCGGTGATCGCGGCCGCATCGCCACACAGCTGCTCCAGCGTGGACGCACGCGCCGCCAGCTGAAAGAGCAGCCCACCGACGAACGCATCGCCAGCCGCGGTGCTGTCGCGCACCTGCACATGGAACGCCGGCACCTGGCCGGAATCGGTGCGTGTCTGCCAATGCACCGGCCCGCCACTATCGGTCACCAGCAACCAGCTGGCCTGGCCCTGCCACAGCTTCTGGGTGACCGTGCTGGCATCGCCATCGAGCGTGCCGGCCAGGTAATCGAGTTCTTCGCGCGAGAGCTTGACCACATCGGCCAACGCCAACGCCTCCCACAGCAACGCTGCCGGGTCTACATCCTGCGGCCACAACATCGGGCGCAGATTGAGATCCAGGCTGACGATGGCGCCATCGGCGCGCGCGCGGCGCATGCCATCGAGTGTGCACTGCGCAATCGCAGGCTCGGTCATGCTGTTGGAGCACACATGCAGCACGGCGGCTTGCTTGAAACCGTCGGCAGCGAAGTGCTCCGGACGGAACAACAGATCCGCTGCAGGCGGACGATAGAAACTGAAACTGCGCTCGCCGGCTTCATCCAGTGCCACGAAGGCCAGCGCAGTCTTGGCTTGATCGGTGCGCACGATGCCATCGGTGGCGACGCCGGCCTGCTGCAGACTCTGCAGCAGAAAATCGCCGAACATATCGCGCCCCAGCATGCCGATAAAATGCGCCGCACCGCCCAGCCGCGCCACCGCAACGGCGACGTTGGCCGGCGCACCACCAGCGTATTGCGCAAACGTGCGCGCCTCATCGGCACCAGCCGGCGGCAACGCCAGCATGTCGATCAAGGCCTCGCCGAAACAGACCACCTGGTTCTTCGCAGCACTCATGCGCGCGCCTCCGCCAGTGCGCCGCGCAGACGCGAGCCCCAGATGCCGTAAAACACGATGTACAGGTAGCACACCAGCGGCAGCACGAACGACTCATGCAAGCCGATGCTGTCGGCCAGCAGACCTTGCAGATACGGCACGATGGCGCCGCCGACAATGGCCATGATCAACAGGCTCGATGCGCGGCCGGTCAATGGACCAAGACGCTCGATGCCCAGCGTAAAGATGGTCGGGAACATGATCGAATTGAACAAGCCGATCGCCACCAATGCATACACCGCCAGCATGCCGCCGCTGGCCATGGTCAGGCCCAGCAGCAGTGCATTGATTGCAGCGAACACCGACAACAACACACGCGGCGACAACTTGGCCAGCAAGGCCGAACCGATGAAGCGGCCGATCATCGCCAGCGTCCAGTACGCCGACACGTAGTTGGTCGCCTCACGCTCGGTGAAACCACCGATCTGCGGCAACGAGAAGTAGTTGACCATCAGGCTGCCGATCGCCACTTCCGCGCCGACATAGAAAAAGATCGCCAGCACACCGAAGCGCACATGCGGGTGACGCAAGGCATCCAGCAGCGAATGCTTGCTCTCGTCCTTCTGCGCGCCCGCATCGGTCAGTGCCGGCAGACGGAACAGAAACACGAAGATCGCCAGCAGAAACAGCACAATGCCAAGGCCGATGTAAGGCCCCTGCACCGCCTGCGCTTCCTGCACGCGATAGGCCAGCTGCTCGGCTTCCGGCAGCACCTTGAGCCGGTCGCCGCTCATCACGGTGTTGGACAGGATCAGCCAGCCGCCGAAAAGCGGCGCGATTGCGGTGCCCAACGAATTGAGCGCCTGCGCCAGGGTCAAACGGCTGGACGCACTACGCTCCGGACCCAGCAACGCCACATACGGATTGGCCGCCACCTGCAAGATGGTGATGCCGGTGGCAAGCACGAACAGCGCGCCGAGAAATGCGCCATAGACGCGCAGTTCCGCCGCAGGCCAGAAGCCCAATGCACCGACCGCAGCAACCGCCAGACCGGCAACGATGCCTTGCTTGTAGCCGAGCCTGGCCACCAGCCAACCGGCCGGCAGCGACATCAGGAAATACGCGCCGAAGAAGGTGAACTGCACCAGCATCGCCTGCGCGAAGTTGAGTTCGAACACCGCTTTCAGATGCGGAATCAGAATGTCGTTGAGGCAGGTAAGAAAGCCCCACATGAAAAAGATCGTGGTGACGACCGACAACGCTACGCCGTTGTTGACCGGCGCCTTGTTGCCGCTTGGCACAGTGGATTGCGTGGAAAGGGAAACCATAGGAATTGCCTGGTCAGCGGCCTGAGGCCTTGGTGGGGGAATGCGCGGGGGAATCGCTTGGGGGATGACGCGTTAGCATGGATGGCGAGCAGGCGCTGCTCGCGCGGATGTTCAATGCGACTGCGGCCGTCAAGCGCTGCGATGCGCGCTCCGGGCTGCCAATACGTTGCAGCACCAGCTGCGCGGCTTGCCTGCCGCGCGCACGCGGATCTGCGGCCAACGTAGTCAATGCCGGTGTAAACAAGGCGGCTTCGGCGATGTCGTCGAAGCCGGTCACTGCAAAATCGCGGCCCGGCACGATGCCGTGCATCGCCAGCGCGGCCATCAAGCCCAGCGCAACGCTGTCGTTGTAGCAAACCGCAGCGGTTGCAGCGTGGTCGGCGCCATCGAGCATGCGCGCGCCGCACAGCGCAGCGTCCTGACGATTCGGTGCGGATTCTACGTAGTGCACGGTAAAGCCAGCATTCGTCATCGCGCGGGTGTAGCCGGCGCGGCGCTGGCGGCAGGAACTGGATTCGGCATGGCCACCGAAAAACACGATGCGCCGATGGCCCTGCGCGATCAGATGTTCGCAGGCCAGAAACGCACCCTGTTCGTTATCCAGCGCCAGCAGATCCCACTGCGCGCCCTCCACTTCGCGGTTGAACAACACCACGTTGTGCTGGCGCCCCAGCACCTGGGTCAGTGCCTGGGCCTGGCTGCCTTCGGCCGGCGACAGGATGATGCCGGCGGGCGTGTGCTCCATCAGCGAGGTCAGCACCGCCTGCTGGCGCTGCGTGGATTCGCCGGTGCTGCCGAGCAGGGTGACGTAGCCGGCGGCACCCAAGGCCTCATCCACGCCTGCAGCGAACTCGGCGAAGAATGGATTGGACAGATCGTTGATGACCAGCGCAATGCTGGATGAGGTGCGGCAGCGCAGATTGGCGGCGGCACGGTTGTAGACGTAGTTTTGCCGATCCAGCTCGGCCTCCACGCGTGCGCGCGTCGTCGCATGCACCAGCGGGCTGCCGCGCAACACCAAAGACACGGTCGCGCGCGATACGCCGATGGCATTGGCGATATCGCGCAACGTCACTGCACCGCGTCGAATACGGCGCGCATCGTCGTCATCCGGGGCGGCCGGCATTGGCTTGGCACGCCTCATGTAGCCGGCTTTGCAGTGGAAGAAATGCGCATGTATCTGGCGTTGATTGGATCGATCCAATTAGGCCTTTTCCGGCCAATCAATGCATGCGGCAGTGCAGCATAGTTAGTTCGTGCGGGCTGGACTGGCGGGCATCGTGTTACCTAAGCTGCAAGCCCTGTGCCTGGCTTTCGCGGCAATTCGGCGGGCACGGCCTGGCCGTCGCCCCACAAACCTCCATCACTGAAACGCGATCGACAAGCCGATCCCGCCCTGCCAATCCGGGCTCTCCGAGGTCAGCCCGCGCAGCACCGATACATCCAGTTGCATCGCATGCGGCAGCTGCCAGGCGCCGCCGGCACCAGCCACGCGCGAATGCTCGCTGCCGGTGTCGAAGCCCGCTTCCACATAGCTGCTGAAGCGCTCGCCGGAAAAGAACGTGTAGTTGGGCGAGAAGGTCCAGGTGTGACCGTCGTTATCGCGCGCATAGTTGACGTACAGCGCCAGCGCGCGCTCCTGCGCCAGATCCCACGACGCGGTCACGCCCAGCTCGCGTGCGTAGCCATCGCTGAAATCAGGACTGCCGGTCGGCACGCTGTAGCTGCCGAGCGCGGCCCAATGAAAGCTGTCCGAACGCGACGGCAGTGCCACCTTCAAACCGATATGGCTGTCGCCACCGCCATGCACGCGCGCGCCACCGCCGTGCTGCCAGTTGTAACTGTCGCTGCCAAGCTGCAGCTCCACGTTCTGCAGCAGCCCCAGACGCAGCACCGTATCGGCGGTGTACTGCGTGGTCCGCTGCCCATCGGCGCGGTCGGTGCTGGCATCCGGCAAGCCCTGCTCCCAGGCAAACGCACCCGGCTGCAGCGTTTCGGCAGCGAACGGAATTCCGGGGCGATCGAATGCCGGCGCCTCGTCTGCCTGTGCGGCTGCCTGCTGACTAAGCGCGCAGAGCACGAGTCCCAATAATCCAACCGACACAGCGTTGCGACGCGGACGCATGCACGGAACATGGCGCACGGCTGAGCGCACTGATGCATCGGCACACGATGGCAGGGAATTCGAAGACATGGACATACACGACACCATCGGCAGGAAGTGAGCTGCGACGCCGCGGACACCATGCCCGCATACGTCGACCAACAACGCCGCGCATGGTGCCGCGCGTGCCGTGACCGGCTTGTGTATCGCCAGTCGCGCGTTTGCTGCACCGCTCAACACGCATGCGGGCAAGCAGGGATCCAGCTGCGCAACGCCAAGGCATGCGCCAAAATACATGGGCACCCATCAGGTGCCCACGTAACAACAAAAGCGTGTCGTGCAGCGTTACCAGACCAGGTCGTCGGGCACCTGATACTGGGGGTCCGCATACGGGTCGTCGCTTGTCGGTGCATTCGGATCCACCTTCAATGCGACCGAAGGTGCGAACACCGCTTCGGCTTCGGCCAGCAACTCGGCGGTGACCAGCAGATAACGCCCGTTGAGCTGCAACACACCCAGCTCGCCGGCATTGAGCGCCTTGAGCTGATCGGCGGTCACGTAGATGCGCTTGATCTTGCCGCCATACGGAAAATGCCGGGCGATATCGGCATCGGCATGATTCAGGCCCTTGTCCTTGAGCAATTCTTCGAGCTTGGCCTTGGCTTCGCGACGCAGGCGTGCTTCTTCCTGCTTCAGTCGCTCGGCTTCGATCCGTTCGTCTTTCTCGCGCTGCGCACGGATCGCATAGGCCTTGGCCAGATCGATGTCTTCGCGCGTGCGTGCCGGTTTGAGGCCGCGACGCTCTGCGTTGGCATGCTGCGGACGTGGCGAAGCTGCAGGCTTGCCATCGTTGCGACGATCAGGCCTGCCGTTACTTGTGCGCTCATGCTTGCCGTCGGTCGCCACAGCGGCGTGCGGCCGCTGCGGTCCCCTGCCCTGGCCACCCGGCGTGTTGCCGCCGGGCGCGGGCCTGCCACCGTTGCCATGGTGACGCGCGGCAGGCCGTGCGTCGGGTTTGCGTTCGGGCTTGGGGGCGGACTTGAAGCCCAACCCAAGCAACTGGTCACGTAAGGTATCGCTCATGGCGGTGGCAATCTGCAATCAATAGTGCGGAGGCGGCGGTTCGTCCGCTGCATCGGCAAACAACGTGGAGCGCACCTTGCCCAGATCCTCGAGCAGGTGGCGGATCAGTTCGGCATTGCGGGCGCCCGTCAAACGGGCGTCCGCAAGTGCTTCACTCAGTTCATTGAGCGCGTGCTCCTGAAAGGAGAGCCGCGTTTCCAGTTCAACCAACCGCGCGTCCAGTTCCTGGTCGCGCGGCGAGAGTTGCTCATGCATGCAACGAACGGCCTCGTCCGATGGCGTAGTAAGCCAGCCCGGCAGCTTCGATTTCCTGCGGGTCGTAAAGGTTGCGACCGTCGAATACGACGTCGTCCTTCAGGGCCTGCTTGATCTTGCCGAAATCCGGGCTGCGGAACTGCTTCCACTCGGTGACCACGACCAGCGCATCGGCGCCTTCCAGGGCCGCGAAGGCTTCATCGCAGAAGGTCAGATCGTCGCGCTCACCGAAGATGCGCTTGGCTTCGTGGGTAGCTTCCGGATCGTAGGCACGCACCGTGGCGCCGGCTTCCCACAACTGCGCCAGCAAACGACGGCTGGAGGCCGCACGCATGTCGTCGGTATTGGGCTTGAACGCCAGGCCCCACACCGCGAAAGTCTTGCCGGCAAGGCTGCCGCCGGCTTCGCTGCCGTAGTGACGCTGCACCAGTTCGAACAAATGACCCTTCTGCGCGTTGTTGACGCTTTCCACCGCGTTGAGGAGGGTCGGCTGCATGCCGTACTGCTCGGCGGTCTTGGCCAGCGCCTGCACGTCCTTGGGGAAGCACGAGCCGCCGTAACCGGCACCGGGATAGATGAAGTGCCAGCCGATGCGCGGATCCGAACCGATACCGTTACGCACGTGCTCCACGTCCGCACCGACACGCTCGGCAATGTTGGCGATCTCGTTCATGAAACTGATCTTGGTCGCCAGCATCGCGTTGGCCGCGTACTTGGTCAGCTCGGCCGAACGCACGTCCATTTCGACGATGCGATCGCGGTTGCGATTGAACGGTGCATACAGACGGCGCATGCGTGCAATCGCAGCCGGCTTGGTCGCACCGATCACGATGCGATCCGGACGCATGCAGTCGGCAACGGCGTCGCCTTCCTTCAGGAATTCCGGATTGGAGACGACGTCGAACTCATGCTCCACGCCACGTGCATCCAGTTCTTCCTGGATCGCCACGCGCACCTTGTCAGCGGTACCAACCGGCACCGTGGACTTGTTGACGACCACCGACGGGCCATCGATATGACGACCGACGGTACGCGCAACTGCCAGCACGTACTGCAGGTCGGCACTGCCATCCTCATCCGGCGGCGTGCCCACGGCGATGAAGGTGATTTCGCCATGCGCAATCGCCTCGGCAGCATCGCTGGTGAAGCGCAACCGGCCAGAGGCGTGGTTGGCTTTCACCATCGGCTCCAGGCCGGGTTCATAGATGGGGATCACCCCTCGATTGAGACCATCAACTTTCGCCTGGTCGATATCCACGCAGATAACGTGATGACCTACTTCGGCCAGACAGGTACCGGTGACTAGACCAACATAGCCGGTACCAAAGATCGCAACTCGCATGGGGGGGGATACTCCTGTGGGGGATCAGGGAAGGATACCCATCAGTTCGACATCGAACGTCAACGTTGCGTCTGGTCCGATCGGCCCCCCCTGCGTGCCGTTCGGGCCATAGGCCAAGTTGGATGGAATCCAGAAACGATATTTCGAACCGACCGGCATCAACGCAACGCCCTCGGTCCAACCTGCAATGACTTGATTCAGACCGAACTCGGCCGGCTGGCCGCGCTGGTAGGAACTGTCGAACACCTGCCCGTTGAGCAGCTTGCCTTCGTAGTTCACGCGCACCGTGTTGGTGGGCATCGGACGCTCGCCGCTACCCTGGCGCAACACCGTGTACTGCAAGCCCGAGGCCGTGGTGATCACGCCTTTTTCGGTCTTGTTCTTGGCGAGAAAGGCATTGCCCTCTTCGCGATTCTTGGCACCGGCAGCGCCCTGCTTGGCAGAGGCGAAGGCCTGCATCGTCGCTGCGGCTTCCTGCTGGGTCAGACGCGTGGTGCCCTTGGCGAACACGGTACGCACCGCTTCCATCAGGATGCTCAGATCGATCTCGTCCTTGATGCCGGCCAACGACGGGCCGACCGCGCGATCGCCCAGCATCAGGCCGACGTTTTCCTTGGACGGCGCTGCAGGCGCGCTACCCGGCGCCATGCCCGGAACCTGCTGGCCGTTACGCGCTGCCAGCGCAGTGCGCAGGGCGGTATCGGTGGCCTGGGTCTGCTCATCGGACAACAACGGCTTGCCGCCCTTGAATGCATTTTCGATGGCGCGTTGCAGTGCGCTTACATCGATGTCCTGGGCAATCGGCTCGAACGAGCGCGCCACATCCATACCGATGGCGTAGCTGACGTTGTCGCGGGTGCTCTTCTCAGACGATGCATTCACAACTGGCTTCTCCTTGGTGGCCGCTGCGGCCGGTTGCTGCGACATCGCCGGCATCGATGCCGACAGTGCCACCATCAGTAGCGACGCCGCCGCGCCGCGCTTTCCCATCTTCATTCGATGCACTTCCCGAAAGTGAAAAGACACGCCGACGCCGGCGCTGAATGCGCATTGTCGCATGTGCGCGCGGCGTTGCGAGAGCCGCGCTCAGCGCGACGGTGCCTTGAGCTCGCGTTCGATTGCCGCCAGCACGCTCGGATCGTCCGGTTTGATCTGGCTGGGGAACTGCGCCACCACGCGTCCATCGCGACTAATCAAATACTTGTGGAAGTTCCAACCCGGCGCAACGCCCGTGGCTTGCGTCAACCGCTGATACAACGGCGTCGCATCCTTGCCCAGCACATGCACCTTCTCAAACATCGGGAACTTGACGCCATAGGTCAGCGTGCAGAATTCCTGGATCTGCTTCTCAGATCCGGGTTCCTGCCCCTGAAAATCGTTGGACGGAAAGCCCAGCACCGAAAAACCGCGGCTACCGAAGCGCTTGTTCAGCGCTTCCAGTCCTTCGTACTGCGGGGTGTAGCCGCATTTGCTGGCGGTGTTGACCACCATCACCACCTTGCCGCCGTACGTACGGTTCAGGTTGATTGGTGCCTTGCCGGCCAGCGGCCGATAGTCCAGATCCAGCACCGGGGTGCCTGCCGCCAGCGCGGAGGCGGAAAAAAAGCCAGCAAATACAACGACAAGCAAACGGTTGAGCAACATGCGCGATCCCCTTGAATAGGTTCCGGCCCCTCGCAGATGCGGGGTGCCATCAGTTGGGTATGACAGACAGTTGACTGCCTGCGTGTCGGTGTTATAGTTAGATACAACACCAGTCATCCAACGCAGGGGAAAGCATGAACAGCACACGCTTCACGCGACCAGCTCCATTGCTGCTGCTCGGCAGCACCCTGTTCGCCATTGGTTGCCTGGGAGCCGCTTCCAGTCTGGTTACGGAGTCCGGCGCCGATTATGGCGTGTCGGAGGCGGTTACGGAAAACGCGACAACTCCCCCCGAGGAGCGCACCCGGCCCAGCCGGCACCTGCGCGCTTCGCTGTCGATGCCCTATTTCTCCTTCGCGCAGGTTCTGCGCCCACGGAGCTGATCATGAACGACATCCAATGGAGCGACGGCGCTCCCATCTACCGCCAACTCAAGGAACGGGTCATTGCCATGATGCTCGATGGAATCCTCAAACCTGGCGACGCCCTGCCCTCGGTGCGCCAGGTGGCGGCGGACTACCAACTCAATCCCATCACCGTCTCGCGCGCCTACCAGGAGTTGGCCGACGAGAACCTGGTGGAAAAACGCCGCGGCCTGGGCATGTTCATGACCCCGGAAGCCGCACAGAAATTGCGCGGCAGCGAACGCGAGCGTTTCTTGAATGAAGAATGGCCCGCGGTGCTGGAACGCATCCAGCGCCTGGGACTGTCCATCGACGATCTGTTGCCACAGGGAAAAACACCATGACCGCCGTCTCCTCCGACCATGTGGTCGACGCACGTGGCCTGCGCAAGGCCTACAAGCATCGGCTCGCGCTGGACAACACCAGTTTCACCATTGCCACCGGGCGCATCGTTGGATTGATCGGCCCCAACGGCGCCGGCAAGACCACCGCGCTCAAGGCGGTGCTGGGGCTGACCGATTTCGACGGCGAGTTGAGCGTGCTCGGCATGGATCCGCGCACCCAGCGCAACGCACTGATGAACGAGGTCTGCTTCATCGCCGACGTGGCGGTGCTGCCGCGCTGGCTGCGGGTTGGCGAGGCGATCGATTTCGTTGCCGGCGTGCATCCGCGCTTCGATCGCGCCAAGTGCGAGCGCTTTTTGGCCAATACGCAGCTCAACCGCAAATCGCGGGTGCGCGAATTGTCCAAGGGCATGATCGTGCAGCTGCATCTGGCGCTGGTGATGGCCATCGACGCGCGCATCCTGGTGCTGGACGAGCCCACCCTGGGCCTGGACATCCTGTATCGCAAGCAGTTCTACCAGCGCCTGCTGGAAGACTATTTCGATGAGCAAAAAACCATCATCGTCACCACCCACCAGGTGGAAGAGATCGAACACATCCTCACCGATGTGATGTTCATCCGCGACGGCCGCATCGTGCTGACCGCCGACATGGAAAACGTGGCCGAGCGCTACACCGAAGTGCTGGTCAATGCCGAGCATCTCGAGGCCGCCAGAGCCATCAAGCCGATCGACGAGCGCAGCCTGCCGTTCGGCAAGACCGTGATGCTGTTCGATGGCGTGCCGAAAGAACAGCTCGCCCGCTTTGGCGAAACCCGCAATCCCGGCCTTGCCGACCTGTTCGTTGCGGTCATGAAGGGGACCTACGCATGAATGCACTCACCCACCAAGCTTCTCCCGCACGTACGTTCGGCTGGCTGCTGAAACGCGAATACTGGGAACACCGTGGCGGCTTCGTCTGGGCGCAGATCATCACTGGCGGCATTGCGGTGTTCTTCGCACTGCTGGGCGCGGTGATCGGTGCGATCAGCGCACGCCGCAACATGGTCGGCGACAGCATGACGATGTCGGACATGGCCGAGTACAGCCGCACCCTCGGTCAGGTCGGCGACGGCCTGCTGCTGGGCGGCATCGGGATCGCCTCGGTCGTGCTGGCGTTCGTGGTGTTCTTCTATGCGCTGGGCAGCCTGTACGACGACCGCCGCGACCGCAGCGTGCTGTTCTGGAAATCGCTGCCAGTGTCGGATGTGCAAACGGTGTTGTCCAAAGCCGCCTGGGCGCTGTTGCTGGCGCCGCTGATCGCCATCGTGATCGGCGTACTGGTCGGCCTGGCGCTGTGGTTGATCGCCGGTGTGCCCAATCCATGGGGCTTGGCCACCCACTCGCATCCGTTCTCGTTGTTGTGGCTGATGCTGCAGACCGTGCCGATGAGCTTGCTGTGGTCGCTGCCGACCGTGGGCTGGCTGATGTTCTGCTCGGCCTGGGCCACCAGCAAGCCGTTCCTGTGGGCAGTGCTGTTTCCGTTGCTGGCCTGCGTGATGCTGAGCATCCTCTCGGCGATGCCGGGCGTGTCGCTGCCAATCGGCTGGATCTGGTACATCGTCGGCTACCGCGGTCTGCTCAGCGCCCTGCCCGGCACCTGGTCGCCGCGTGCGGTCAGCGGCAACCTCGATAGCAGCGCGATGCAGAACCCCAGCGATCTGGTGCAGTGGGTGCTGCAGCACACCGATAGCAGGCTGGTTTATGGCAACCCCGACATCTGGATCGGCGCCGCCATCGGCGTGGTACTGATCGCCGCCTCCATCTATCTGCGCCGTCGGCGCTCCGAAGCCTGAGTAAAGGACATCCCATGCGTTCGCACCTGCATCTGAGTCTGGCCATCTTGTTCGCGTTGCCCGGCGCTGCGTTTGCCCAGGAGCAATGCAAATTCTCCGAACCGCGCAACCTAGAGCTGAAACTGAGCGGAGTGAAGTCGGTGTTGTTCGAGGTCGCCTCCAACGACCTGCATCTGGACGCCTCACCGGGCATTAGCGGGCGTCTGAGCGGCCGCGCCTGTGCAGCACGCGCCGATCTGCTCAAAGGCCTGACCGTCACCCAGAAGCGCGTCGGCGACAAGTTGGTGGTGACGCTGGACGACGACCGCAGCATGCGCATCTCCGTCGGCGACAGCTACGCGTACCTGGATCTGCGCGGCAGCGTGCCCGACACGCTGCTGGTGCAGTTCGACGTGGGTTCCGGCGATGCGGAGATCTCCGGTGCGGCAGCGGTCAGTGCCGACGTCGGCTCTGGCGACATGGCGATTCGTCGCACCAAGGCCCGCGTCACCGCCAAGGTCGGCTCCGGCGACATCGAGCTGGAAGACATGGGCGCGTTGCGTGTCTTGGCAGTGGGCTCGGGCGATCTCAAGGCCACGCACGTGCGTGGCGCGGCGGAGGTCGGCAAGGTCGGCTCGGGCGACGTCAAACTGCGTGGCGTTGCGGGCAACGTCAAACCCGGCACGATCGGCTCAGGCGATGTCGACATCGACGATGTGCAAGGCGATGTAGGCGTGGACGCGGTCAACTCCGGCGCACTGAGCGTGCGCAAGGTGCGCGGCAACGTCAGCGTGGCGCGCAAGGGTAGCGGCGATATCGACGTCAGCGATGTCACCGGCAGCACGCGCGTGCCAACCGACAACTGATCACTCATTGATGATTCGAGGGGGAACTGCTGATGAAACTGTTGATTTCTGCGGTATTGGCGAGCGCGCTGTTGGTCGGTTGTGGCAAGTCCGAGCCCACGGTCGACGTATCGGGACAGGCCAACGGGAGTGGCGTGATCTTCAACGGCAAGAGCGTGACGCTCAAGCGTGACGGCCTGCCTGCAGCCACCATCGGTGTGGATGGCGCACTGAGCATTGATGGCAAGCCAGTGGCCTTGAACGATGCGCAGCAGCAGGCGATGCGCGGCTTCTACACGCAGATTCAGGGCGTGGCCGAAAAAGGCATCGACATCGGCACCCAAGGCGCAGCGTTCGGCGCGCATGCGGCGGGCGAAGCGCTCAAGGGCGTGCTCAGCGGCAACACCGACCAGATCGGCGACAAGATCGAGGCGCAGGCGGAAACCTTCAAGCACAACGCCATGCAGATCTGCGATCAGCTGGCCAAGCTGCGCAACGCACAAGACGCCGCCGCGCAACTGGTGCCGGCGTTTGCGCCCTACTCCACCCCTCACGCAACACGACGTCGACGACTGCCGCAAGTAAGTGCGGCAGTAACAGCCGCTGCGCAAGCGTTGGCAGGCGCAGCGGCTTCCCGAATCGGATGGAGCGTATGACCACGCCGATTCCTGCGCGCGCAAGTTGAGCGCCACCTTGGCCTGCGACATTTTGTCAGCCAAGCGATGTGCCATCGGCCCGGATCGCCTGACCGGGCGGGATTACACTAGTGCGCTCCCCTCAACCCATCGACCCCATGAACAAGTTCGTGATGCTCTGCATGGCGCTGCTGCTGTGCACTCTCGCCGCCTGCGGCGACCAGTCGTCCCGGCGCGCCGAACGTGGCAAGCCGCGCGTTGCGATCACCACACAATCGGTGATGATCCGCCGCCCACCGGCTGCCAATGCGGAAATCACCCCGGACGGCACACTGAAGATCGACGATATTGCGCTACCGCAGAAAGAGCCGACGCGCGCCAAGCTGCAGCTGTTGTTCGGGCATCTGCAGATGCTGCGTCAGCAGGCGGTCAATGATGCCGGGGCGGACCCGGAGTACAAATCGATCAAGCTGACGGTCACCCCGGAAATACAGAAGATCAGCGGCGAATTACTCAATGAGATCCCGTCGCTGCAGCCGTATCGCGAGAGCTTCGGCAACGTGCAGGCCGAGCGGCACTGAGTAGCGAAGTTGCGCGAAGACCGTAGATTGGCAAGAACCTTGCGTAGGAGCGCACTTGTGCGCGATGTGGCTTCATCGGGAAGTCCCCATCGCGCACAAGTGCGCTCCTACACACACACAGTAGGGATCAGCCACCGCTCCCACTGCTGCCCGCCTGGATGCCGCCAAGCGTCAGCGCGGCCGGATCCAGCAAACGCCGCAGATCCGCTTCGCTGAGCCCGCTGTCTTCCAGGGCCACGTCCAGCACCGGGCGCTGCTCCTTGTAGGCGCGCTTGGCGATCGCAGCGGCCTTCTCGTAGCCGATGATCGGGTTGAGTGCAGTGACCAGGATCGGATTGCGATCCAGCGCCTCGCGCACGCGTTCCTGACGCACTTTCAGCCCGGCGATTGCGGTATCGGCCAGCAGACGCGACACATTGCCCAGCAGGGTGATCGAATCCAGCAGGTTGTAGGCGATCAGCGGCAGGGTCACATTCAACTGGAAGTTGCCGGTCTGCCCGGCCACGGTAATCGCGGTGTGGTGGCCGATGACCTGCGCGCAGGCCATCACGGTGGCTTCGGGAATCACCGGATTGACCTTGCCCGGCATGATCGAGCTACCCGGCTGCAGCGCCGGCAATTCGATCTCGCCCAGCCCCGCCAACGGGCCGGCATTCATCCAGCGCAGATCATTGGCGATCTTGATCAAGGCCACTGCCAGCGCATTGAGCTGGCCGGAGAGTTCCACCGCATCGTCCTGCGCGGCCAGGCCTTCGAACTTGTTGTCGGCACTCTCGAACTTGAATTTGCTCAGGCTCGACAAGGCCTTGGCCACCTTGCCGCCGAAACGCGGATCGGCATTGATGCCGGTGCCGATCGCGGTGCCGCCCAGCGGCAGACGCCGCAAACGCTTGAGCGCGTCGTCGATGCGCTCCTGCGCCGAACTCAGCTGCGCCGACCATGCGCCGAATTCCTGGCCGAAGGTCAGCGGCATCGCATCCATCAGATGCGTGCGCCCGGTCTTGACCACCTTGCGCAGCCCCTTGGCGCGTTTGTCGATGGTCTTGCGCAGATGCTTGAGCGCGGGCTGCAAGTGCTCCTGCACCGCAAGCAACGCAGACACGCGGATGGCGGTCGGGATCACGTCGTTGGAACTCTGCCCGAGATTGACGTGATCGTTGGGATGCACCGCGTCCTTGCCGGCACGCGTGGCCAGCGTGGCGATCACCTCGTTGGCATTCATGTTGGATGAGGTGCCCGAGCCGGTCTGATAGACATCGATCGGAAATTGCGCATCGAAGGTGCCCTCGGCCACCTGCAAGGCGGCGTCCTGCACCGTCTTGGCGATCGACTTGGGCAGCAATCCCAGTTCTGCATTGACGTCGGCTGCGGCGGCCTTGATCAAGCCCAGCGCGCGAATGAAGCCACGCGGCATCGGCTGACCTGACACCGGGAAATTCTGCACGGCACGCTGGGTTTGCGCGCCCCACAATGCATCGGCGGGTACCTGCAATTCGCCCATGCTGTCGTGTTCGGTCCTGAAACGTTCGCTCATCTGCACTCTCCGCACATCGTTGGATTTGTGGTCAAGGAAGGGCTGGCAGCGGGCGTACCCGGGCTGGCGAGGCTACCTACGATACTCGCTCGCAGCGTTGCGGCCATGTCGTCGCAACCCGTGGGCTAGACTGCCCATCGATCAATACGAGGTACCACGCCGCCATGGGCGACGACCCTGACTGTAGAAACGCAGCACCTGCGTCTTACTCTTTGCATACCGCAGCATCGCGCAAGCGCAGCAACTAACGCCTCGACCTATCGCCGATGCACAGCACGCAGGCGTACGCCATGCTCGGTAATGTGCTGCTGCTGTTGGTCGCATTGTTGCTGGTGCTGTTGAATGGCTTCTTCGTTGCCGCCGAATTCGCGCTGGTCAAACTGCGCCACACCCAGGCGGTGGGTCTGGCGCAAAACAACGGTTGGCGCGGGCGTTTGCTGCTGGGGGTGCATGCGCATCTGGATGCGTACCTGTCGGCATGCCAGCTCGGTATTACCCTGGCCTCGCTCGGCTTGGGCTGGGTCGGCGAGCCTGCGTTTGCGCATCTGCTGCAGCCGCTGTTCGACCTGCTCGGCCTGTCGCCGGAAGCGGCGCAATTCACTGCACTGGCCATTGCCTTCAGCCTGATTTCGTTTTTGCACATCGTGCTGGGCGAACTGGCGCCCAAGACCATGGCCATTCGCCGTCCGGAGCTGATGTCGCTGTGGACCGCTGCGCCGCTCTACGTCTTTTACTGGGTCATGTACCCGGCGATCTGGGTGCTCAATACCAGCGCCAATCGGTTGCTGCGCGTGCTCGGCTGGGGCGAGGTGGAGCATCAATCGCATCGCTATTCGCGCGAAGAATTGATGCTGATCGTCGGCCGCCAGGATCCCAACGCGGCCACGCCCGATCACGGGCTGGCCTTGATGAGCCACGCGCTGGAATTGCCCGACCTGGTCGCCGGCGACCTGATGCGCCCGCGCGAGCACATGCGCAGCCTGCGCGAAGGCATGACGCTGGAATCGGTGCTGGCCGAGTTCAGCGAGTCGCGCTACAGCCGCTACCCGTGGTTCGATGCCGAGGGCGAGCAGGTCTTGGGCATCCTGCATACCAAGGACCTGCTGGTGGCGATGGCGCGCGGCCAGGACCTGGACGATCTGCGCCCGCTGCTGCGCCCGGCCACCCTGCTGACCCTGGAAACCCCGATCCCCAGCGCGCTGGAACAGTTCCGCACCGGTGCCACCCATCTGGCGCTGTGCGTAGAGGACCAGGGCCGCATCCTGGGCTTCTTCACCCTGGAAGACCTGCTGGAAGTGGTGGTCGGCGAGATCGAGGACGAGCACCGCCACGTGGTGCGCGATGCCCCGATCCGCAGCCAGGACGGTTCGCTGCTGGTGGCCGGCAGCACCTCGATCTTCCGCCTGGAACGCCTGCTCGGCCGGGATCTGAGCGCGCCGGACCACGTCAATTCGGTCGGCGGGCTGATCGTGCACAGGCTGCAGCGGCTGCCGGAAGAAGGCGAAACCCTGCAGCTGGACGGCCACGCGCTGACCGTGCGGCGGATGGACGGGCACCGGATCCAGGCCATCACCGTCCGCCCGATCGGCGAAGCGAGCGCCGGGGCGGCGTAGAATACTCACCCCCGCCAGCCTCCCAGTGCCCTGCCCATGTCGGATTCCGCCCTGCTCGCCCTGTCCCCGCTCGACGGCCGTTACGCCTCCAAGGTGGATGCGCTGCGCCCGATCTTTTCCGAATACGGCCTGATCAAGGCACGGGTCAAGGTCGAGATCGAATGGCTGCTGGCACTGGCCGCCGAGCCGGGCATTGCCGAGCTGGCGCCGTTCTCGGCGGCCGCCACGCAAACCCTGCGCCGCCTGGCCGACGACTTCAGCGTGACCCACGCCGCACGCGTCAAGCAGATCGAGCGCACCACCAACCATGACGTCAAGGCGGTGGAATACTTCATCAAGGAACAGCTCAAGGACGATGCCGAGCTGGGCCCGGCGCTGGAATTCGTGCATTTCGCCTGCACCAGCGAGGACATCAACAACCTCAGCTACGGCCTGATGCTGGACCAGGCACGCCGCGAGGTGCTGCTGCCGACGCTGGATGGCATCACTGCGTCGTTGCGCACGCTGGCCCATGCACAGGCCGGCCAGCCGATGCTGTCGCGCACGCATGGCCAGACCGCCTCGCCCACCACGCTGGGCAAGGAGATCGCCAACGTGGTCGCGCGCCTGGAGCGCCAGCGCAAGCAAATCGCCGCGGTCGAACTGACCGGCAAGATCAATGGCGCGGTCGGCAATTACAACGCGCACCTGGTGTCGTACCCGGACCTGGATTGGGCCGCATTCGCGCAGCGCTTCGTCGAAAGCCTGGGGCTGGTGTTCAACCCCTACACCACCCAGATCGAGCCGCACGACAACGTGGCCGAAATCGGCGACGCCAGCCGTCGCGTCAACACCATCCTGATCGATCTGTCGCGCGACATCTGGGGCTACATCTCGCTGGGCTACTTCAAGCAGAAGCTCAAAGAAGGCGAAGTCGGCTCCTCGACCATGCCGCACAAGGTCAACCCGATCGACTTCGAAAATGCCGAAGGCAATTTCGGCATTGCCAATGCATTGTTCGAGCATTTTTCCGCCAAGCTGCCGATCAGCCGCTGGCAGCGCGACCTCACCGACTCCACCGTGCTGCGCGCACTCGGCACCGCGTTCGGCCACACCCAGGTCGCGCTGGATTCGCTGGCCAAGGGCCTGGGCAAGCTGACCGTCAACCCGGAGCGTTTGAACGCCGATCTGGACGCCGCCTGGGAAGTGCTGGCCGAAGCCGTGCAGACGGTGATGCGCCGCCACGGCCTGCCCAATCCGTACGAACAATTGAAGGCCCTAACCCGCGGCCAGGGCATCACCGCCGCCTCGATGCAGGCGTTTGTGGAAAGCCTGCAGTTGCCCGAAGAAGACAAGCAGCGTCTGCGCGCGTTGACGCCCGGCGCCTATACCGGCCTGGCCGAACAGCTGGCGCGCGCCATCTGACCTGACTGCCGCACCCGATCTGGCCGCATTGCGGCGACCCGCATCATTGCGTTGTATCCAGCTGTCAGGAGTATTGCCATGGCATTGCGCTCGCTGCTGTATGTGTCCCTGCTCGCGTTGGTGGCCTGCGGAAAGCAGGCCGCTCCCGAGCCCGCCGCTGCCGCGCCGCAAGCGCCGGCCCCCACGTCGATCGCACCGGTGCCATCGGTGCCTTCCGTGCCATCGGTCCCGAGCATGGACGGCGCCACCCAGGTCGCCAGCACGGGCGAGCGGCCGACGCTGATGGTCACCTCGACCAGCGGCACGGTCAGCTGCGACGGGCATAACGTCGACCTGACCGGACAGAACGCCAATCTGACCTTCAAGGGCGATTGCGGCACGATCGCGGTGCTGGGTGAGCATGCGATCGTCCAGATCGAGCGCGCCGAAGCGGTGCGCATCGTTGGCGAGGCTGCCCAGGTCACCCTGGCCAGCGATGCCAAGACCGTCGAGCTATTCGGCCGCAAATCCACGCTCAAGGCCGGACGCATCGACACGCTGCGGGTGCCTGGCGACGACAATCAGGTGCAGGCGCAGGCGATCGCTGCAGCCACGTTGCACGGCCGTGGCAACCGCATCACCCAACAGTCCGGCACTGCGGTCGTCAACGATTACGGTAGCGATAACCAGCTCTCCACCCGCTAAGAAAGGCTAACAAGACGACGACGCTCACCGCCGTGCCGGGCACGGCCGGCGCTCGAACTCATCGTGCAGCAAGCGTATGCATCGGTTGCCCAGCCCAGCCCTGCCCGCACCCACCTGGCAACGGCTCATTCTGTTTTGTTAGCCACTCTAAGCCGTCGACGCCCGCAAACACCTGGCGCGAGCAGCGCATCCCCAGCCATGCCTGCGTGGCCGGGACGTGCACCGGCCCCTCTGCGACACACGCCAGCAAGGCATCGCGCAGCGGGCTGGGCGACAATAGGCCACTTCGCCGGCCGCACAGCGCCGGCTTTTCCCAGTCGGACCCGTCACACCATGAAAAAGACCGCCGCAAAAAAGACCGTCGCCAGAAAGGGCGCGCCGCTGCCTTTCGAGATCCATGCCACCCGCGACCAGCCGCTGGGCATGCCGGTCGAGCGCTTCCTGCGCAACTACTGGCACAAGCACCCGCTGTTGATCCGTAACGCGTTCCCGGACTTCCAGTCGCCGCTGCAGCCCGAAGATCTGGCCGGCCTGGCCTGCGAAGACGGCGTGCTGGCGCGACTGATCAGCCACGACCGCGCCACCGACGACTGGAATGTGCGCACCGGCCCGTTCCAGGAAACCGACTTCCCCGGCCTGCCCGACCACGACTGGACCTTGCTGGTGCAGGACGTGGACAAGTGGGACACCGACGTACGCGCCTTGCTGGAGCAGTTCCGCTTCCTGCCGCGCTGGCGTATCGACGACATCATGATCAGCTTCGCTGCCACCGGTGGCTCGGTCGGCGCGCATGTCGACCATTACGACGTGTTCCTGCTGCAGGGCCAGGGCCACCGCCGCTGGCAGATCGACGCGCGTGCGCAACAGGGGCGCAAGGCCGCGCCGCTGGCATTCCGCGACGATGTCGAGCTCAAGCTGCTCAGCACCTTCAAGCCCACCCACGATTGGGTGCTGGGGCCGGGCGACATGCTGTATCTGCCGCCGCTGGTGCCGCACCACGGCGTGGCCGAAGACGCCTGCCTGACCTTCTCCATCGGCACCCGCGCGCCGTCCTCGGCCGAGCTGATCGGCGACTATCTGGACACCTTGATCGCCGACGCCGACGAGGCCGTGCGCTATCAGGACGCAGACCTCAAGGTGCCCACCGATCCGTACGAGATCGACGTCACCGCGATGAACCGCGTGGTCGCAGCGCTCAACGCGCTGCGCATGAACGACCCGGATCGCCTGGGCGACTGGTTCGGCCGCTTCATGACCACTTACCGCGCCTCCGGCGACGTGGTACCGGCGCCAGAACCCATCCCGCGCGAGGCGGTCGAGCAGGCCCTGGAAGAAGGCGTGTTGCTGCATCGCCATCCATGGTCGCGACCGGCCTGGCGGCGTGCCAAGCGTGGCGCCACGCTGTTCTGCAGCGGGCTGGAATTTGCGTTGTCGGCCAAGGACGCCGCGCGCCTGGCCGCCGCCGAAGAAATCGACGGCGCGCTGTATGCGCAGTTGTCGGTGCGCGGCCGCGAGGTGGTGCTGGAACTGCTGGCGCAGGGCCATTATCAGCGCGCCCACGAAGAGAACGACGACGATTTCGAGGACATCGACGACGACCAGGCACACGTGCTGAGCCTGTCGGCCGACCACGACGATGCCGAGACCGATACGCAGGATGCAGACGAGGAGATCGACGCCGAGGCCGACGTCGAGCAGGTCGCAGACGCCGCAGACGGCCCGGACGAAGCCGGTGACGCCGGGCAAGGCGAAGACGCCGCTCAGAACGACGACAGCGACGACGACGAGGCATCGGACGCTGGCGACACCGACGCGTCGCCCAAGCGCGCATGAACCACCACGCCAGGCCGCAGACCGTCTCGCTGGATCCGGCGCTCGACGCCGCGGCCCTGCGTGTGCTGCGCCTGGCGTGCACCACCGGCACCGCTGGCACCACCAGCGATGCCGAATGGGACGCACTGGATCCCCTCAGCCTGCAATTGGCCATGCGTACCGACGACGGCCAGCTGATCGCCGCGGTGCGGCTCACACCCGACCGACGCATCGACCGGCTCGGCGTGCTCCCCGACTGGCGCCGCCGTGGCATTGCCGACCAATTGCTCGCCGCCGCAGTGGACACCGCCCGCCAACGCGGCTGGCCCAGCCTGAGCGCACGCGTTAACTCACATGCCGAAGCGGTGTTCGCACGTCTCGGCTTTCTGCCCGAAGCCTCCCCGAGTTTCGTCCTGACCGCGCCTTCGATACGGCGGGCGCAGCAGGCACTGCCCTGCACCGCCGCCTCGACGGCCCGATGGCAGTCGAGCATCTGAGCGCAGCCCTGGCTGCCACCACCGGCCTGCTGTGTGCGGCGCGCCGTCAGGTGCTGATCTATACGCGTGCACTGGATCCGCCGCTGTTCGACAACGTTGCGGCACTCGATGCGCTGCGTCGCTTCGCCACCGCCCGGCATGACAAACGCGTGCATGTACTGGTGCAGGACACCGCAAGCGCCAACGCCAGTGGCAGCGCGCTGTTGCGGCTGGCCCAGCGCCTGCCCAGCGTGTTTCGCTTCCGTGCGGTCAGCGATCCGGTCGATGGCAGCTACGCGTCGGCCTACGTGGTAGGCGATGATGCCTACTACTTTCGTCCAACAGGCCACCGCTTCGACGACGGCGAAACTTGGCTGTCGGGCGCCGCGCGCAGTCGTCAGCTGGAGCGCGAATTCGCGCAGATATGGGAGCGCAGCGCGCTTTGGAGCGAACCGCGCGCGCTCGGCATCTGACGCCGCAGCGCCCTTCGCACGTAGGTGCGAGGCCGGTCGACCTACCCGTCCGGTCAGCTCGCAGACGCCCTGTCATTAGCGCAAGGGGGTATAATTTTTCGAGATTTGATACCGACCGATAGGGCATCTTGCCCTGCCGCTTCCGCACAATCATCCCTCACAGCAGACCCGACTTACCATCGTGGATAATCTCCTAAAGCAGTTCGCACAGTCATCGCAGCTCGCCGGCGGCAACGCCGCCTATATCGAGGATCTGTACGAGCAGTACCTCGTCGCCCCGGACAGTGTCGATCCGAAGTGGAAGAGCTATTTCGACGACTTCAACGGTCGCGATGCCGGGGATGTGCCGCACTCGGCCGCCATCGCCCACATCCTCACTGCCTCCAAGCAGGCAGCCAATGCCGGAACCGGCGCGGGTGCCAGTGACGAGCGCGAGCGCAACGTCGGCCGCCTGATCACTGCCTACCGTGCGCGTGGTCACCTCGGCGCGCAGCTCGACCCGCTCGGCCTCACCCCGCCGGTCAATCCGCCCGATCTGGATCTGCCGTTCCATAGCCTCTCGCAGGCCGATATGGACAGCGAATTCAGCACCGGCGGTGTCGGTGGTCAGCCGCGCATGAAGCTGAAGGACCTGCTGGCCCGCCTGAAGGCGACCTACGCCAGCACCATCGGCGCGGAGTTCATGCACATCCAGGAATTCGACCAGCGCCAGTGGATCTACAAGCGCCTGGAAGATGCCGGCGGCAAGATCGCCGGCGACGCGGCCAGCCGCAAGCGCACGCTGGAGCGGCTCACCGCCGCCGAAGGCCTGGAGCGCTACCTGCACACCAAGTACGTCGGTCAGAAGCGCTTCTCGCTGGAAGGCGGCGATGCGCTGATCCCGATGATGGACGAGATCATTCGCCAGTCCGGCAACGATCAGGTCAAGGACATCGTGATCGGCATGGCCCACCGCGGCCGCCTCAACGTGCTGGTCAATACGCTGGGCAAGAACCCGCGCAAGCTGTTCGACGAGTTCGAAGGCAAGTTCGAGCACGCCCACGACGACCGCGCGCACACCGGCGACGTCAAGTACCACATGGGCTTCTCGGCCGACATCGCCGTTGGTAGCGACAAGCAGGTACATCTGGCGCTGGCGTTCAACCCCTCGCATCTGGAAATCGTCGACCCGGTCGTGGTCGGCAGCGTGCGGTCGCGTCAGGAGCGCTTCGGCGATGCCGAGCGCAAGACCGTGCTGCCGATCCTGATCCACGGCGATGCCGCATTTGCCGGCCAGGGCGTGGTGATGGAGCTGTTCCAGATGTCGCAGGCGCGCGGTTTCGCCGTTGGCGGCACCGTGCACATCGTCATCAACAACCAGATCGGCTTCACCACCAGCGCCCGCGACGACGCCCGTTCCACGCTGTACTGCACCGACGTGGCCAAGATGATCGGCGCACCGGTCTTCCACGTGAATGGCGACGACCCGGACGCGGTGATGTTCGTGTCCAAGCTGGCCTATGAGTTCCGCCAGCAGTTCAAGAAGGACGTGGTCATCGACCTGGTCTGCTACCGCCGTTGGGGCCATAACGAGGCCGACGAACCGGCAGCGACCCAGCCGGTGATGTACCAGACCATCCGCAAGCACAAGACCACCCGCGAGCTGTACGCCAACAAGCTGGAAAGCGACGGCGTGCTGAGCGCCGACGAAGCCAAGGCGCTGGTCGACGGTTACCGCAACAAGCTCGATTCGGGCGAGTACACTACCGAACTGGCCACGCGCAAGCCGGACGAATTCGCCATCGACTGGTCCAAGTATCTGGTCGGCACTGCGGCTGATCCGGTCGACACCCGCGTCAAGCGCGAGCAGCTGGACCGCCTGGCCAAGCTGATCACCACGATTCCGGAAGGCGTGGAGCTGCACGCACGTGTGGCCAAGATCTACGACGATCGCGTCAAGATGGCCGCCGGCCAGCAGGCCGGCGACTGGGGCTTTGCCGAGAACCTGGCCTACGCAACGCTGCTGGCCGAAGGCCACAAGCTGCGCCTGGTCGGCCAGGATGCCGGTCGTGGCACGTTCTTCCACCGTCACGCGATCCTGCACGACCAGAAGAGCGACAGCTATTACATGCCGCTGCGCCAGTTGGTCGAGAACCCCGAGGACGCCACCGTGATCGACTCGCTGCTCAGCGAAGAAGCAGTGATGGGCTTCGAATACGGCTACTCCACCACCGACCCGAACGCGCTGTGCGTGTGGGAAGCGCAGTTCGGCGACTTCGCCAACGGCGCGCAGGTGGTGATCGACCAGTTCATCGCCGCCGGCGAAGCCAAGTGGGGCCGCATCGCGGGCCTGTCGCTGTTCCTGCCGCACGGCTACGAAGGCCAGGGCCCGGAGCACAGCTCCGCGCGTCTGGAACGTTTCCTGCAGCTGTGCGCGCTGGAGAACATGCTGGTGTGCGTGCCGACCACCCCGGCGCAGTGCTTCCACATGATCCGCCGGCAGATGCGCATGACCACCCGCAAGCCGCTGGTGGTGATGACGCCCAAGTCACTGCTGCGCCACAAGCTGGCAGTGTCGAGCCTGGAAGAACTGGCCGAGGGCGAATTCCAGCATCTGATCCCCGATGCCAAGGCCGATGCCGGCAAGGTCAAGCGCGTGGTGCTGTGCTCGGGCAAGGTCTATTACGACCTGCTCGAAGACCAGACCAAGCGCGGCCAGGACGACGTCGCCATCCTGCGCGTGGAGCAGCTGTATCCGTTCCCGCGTGCGCAGCTGGCGGCCGAGCTCAAGGCCTATGCCAACGCCACCGATGTGGTGTGGTGTCAGGAAGAACCGCAGAACCAGGGTGCGTGGTACCAGATTCGCCACCATCTGAACTTCTGCCTGACCGGCGCCCAGAGCCTGCATTACGCCGGCCGTGCCCGCTCGCCCTCGCCTGCCGCCGGCCACATGGCCGACCACATCGTCGAACAGCAGAAGCTGGTCGCCGATGCGCTCCTCAATCCGTTCAACGACCAAGTCGCTGAATAACTCCTCTTCCCCAAAGAACGCACACACTAGGACGCTCCCCGAATGGCCACCGAAGTCAAAGTTCCGGTACTGCCCGAATCCGTTTCCGACGCCACCATCGCCAGCTGGCACAAGAAGGCCGGCGAAGCGGTCAAGCGCGACGAGAATCTGGTCGACCTGGAAACCGACAAGGTCGTGTTGGAAGTTCCTTCGCCCGTCGACGGCGTGCTGAAGGAAATCAAGTTCGAAGCCGGCAGCACGGTCACAAGCAACCAGATCCTGGCGATCATCGAAGAGGGCGCGGTGGCTGCGGCCGCACCGGCCGACGAGAAGAAGGCCGAGGCACCGGCACCTGCCGCTGCTGCACCGGCTGCCGCTCCGGCAGCTGCCGCCGCTGCACCCGCCCCTGCTTCCAAGTCGTCTGCCGACGCACTGCCCCCGGGTGCGCGTTTTGCCGCGATCACCCAGGGCGTGGATCCGGCGCAGGTCGACGGCACCGGCCGTCGCGGCGCGGTGACCAAGGAAGACATCGTCAACTTCGCCAAAGCCGGCGGCGTGGGCAAGGCCTCTGGCGCCCGTCCGGAAGAGCGCGTGCCGATGACCCGCGTGCGCAAGACCATCGCCAAGCGCCTGATGGAGTCCAAGAACTCCACCGCGATGCTGACCACCTTCAACGAGGTCAACCTCGCCAAGGTGTCGGCCGCGCGCAAGGAACTGCAGGACGAATTCCAGAAGGCACACGGCATCAAGCTCGGTTTCATGAGCTTCTTCGTCAAGGCCGCCGCCAACGCGCTGCAGCGCTTCCCGCTGGTCAATGCCTCGATCGACGGCGATGACATCATCTACCACGGCTACAGCGACATCTCGATTGCGGTGTCGACTGAGAAGGGCCTGGTCACGCCGGTGCTGCGTAACGTCGAGCGCCAGTCGTTCGCTGAAGTCGAACAGGGCATCGCCGACTACGCCGCCAAGGCGCGCGCCGGCAAGCTAGGCCTGGACGACCTGCAGGGCGGTACCTTCACCATCACCAACGGCGGCACCTTCGGCTCGCTGCTGTCCACCCCGATCATCAACCCGCCGCAGAGCGCGATCCTGGGCATGCACGCGATCAAGGAACGTCCGATCGCCGAGAACGGCCAGGTCGTGATCGCGCCGATGATGTATCTGGCGCTGTCCTACGACCACCGCATCATCGACGGCAAGGATTCAGTGCAGTTCCTGGTGGACATCAAGAACCAGCTGGAAAACCCGGGCCGGATGTTGTTCGGTCTGTAAGAGCCGGGAATCGGGAATGGAGATTCGGGAATGGGACAAGCGCCCATCGACCGCTCCATTCCCGCCTGGACCTGGATGGGACGCGGCAGGCGCACGCATGCGCTCTTGCGATTCTCCATTCCCTATTCCCCATTCCCGTGAGCAAATGAAATGAGCGAACAATTCGACGTCGTCGTCATCGGTGCCGGTCCGGCCGGTTATCACGCTGCGATTCGCGCGGCCCAGCTGGGCATGAAGGTCGCCTGCATCGACGCGGCACTCGGCAAGGACGGCAAGCCCGCCCTGGGCGGGACCTGCCTGCGCGTGGGCTGCATTCCGTCCAAGGCGCTGCTGGATTCCTCGCGCCAGTTCTGGAACATGGGCCATCTGTTCGGCGACCACGGCATCAGCTTCAACGACGCCAAGATGGACGTGCCCACCATGATCGGCCGCAAGGACAAGATCGTGAAGCAGTTCACCGGCGGCATCGCGATGCTGTTCAAGGCGAACAAGATCACGCCGTACTACGGCTTCGGCCAGCTGCTGCCGGGCAACATCGTCAAGGTCGCCCAGCACGAAGGCGGCGAGATCGAGCTCAAGGGCACCAATGTGATCCTGGCTCCGGGCTCGGAGTCGATCGAGCTGCCGTTCGCCAAGTTCGAAGGCGACACCATCGTCGACAACGTCGGCGGCCTGGACTTCACCGCCGTGCCCAAGCGCATGGCAGTGATCGGGGCCGGCGTGATCGGCCTGGAACTGGGCAGCGTGTGGAAGCGTCTGGGCGCCGAGGTCACCATCCTCGAAGCGCTGCCGGACTTCCTGGCCCTGGCCGATGCCGAAGTGGCAAAGACCGCACTGAAGGAATTCAAGAAGCAGGGCCTGGATATCAAGCTCGGCGCCAAGGTCAGCAAGACCGAAATCACCGGCAGCGGCGATGCCAAGCAGGTGGTGGTCAGCTACACCGACGCCGCCGGCGAGCAGACCCTCACCGTGGACAAGTTGCTGGTGGCCGTGGGCCGCAAGGCTGCGACCAAGAATCTGCTGGCCGACGGTACCGGCGTCAAGCTCAACGAGCGTGGCCAGATCGAAGTGGACGGGCATTGCCACACCGGCGTCGATGGCGTGTGGGCGGTCGGCGACTGCGTGCGCGGCCCGATGCTGGCGCACAAGGGCTTCGAAGAAGGCATTGCGGTTGCCGAACTGATCGCTGGCCTGCCGGGCCACGTCAACTTCGACACCATTCCGTGGGTCATCTACACCGAGCCGGAGATTGCCTGGGTCGGCAAGACCGAGCAGCAGTTGAAGGCCGAGGGCGTCGCCTACAAGGCCGGCAGCTTCCCGTTCGCGGCGATCGGCCGTGCGGTGGCCATGGGCGAGCCGGCCGGCTTCGTCAAGGTGATCGCCGATGCCGAAACCGACCGCGTGCTGGGCATGCACCTGGTCGGCGTGGGCGTGTCCGAACTGGTGCACGAAGGTGTGCTGACGATGGAGTTCAACGGCTCGGCCGACGATCTGGCCCGCATCTGCCATGCGCATCCGACGCTGTCCGAAGCGATCCACGATGCCGCAATGGCAGTGAGCAAGCGCGCGATCCATAAGGCGAACTGATCGGGAGTGGTGGATTCGGGATTGGGGATTCGCGACGGCGGCTCCCGGTCCCGCCCCCTTCCGGCAATGACATGGCGCCGGGTGAAAACCCGGCGTTATGTTTTTCAAGCCTGGCAAGAACTTCAGGCACATCAGCGCGGGCTCTGCCGACAGCACCATGTGCAATCAGCACCGCCTGCGTTTTTACCAATTCCCAATCCCAACTCCCGAATCCCATGAAATCGATCTGCGTCTACTGCGGTTCCAATGTCGGCAACAAACCCGCCTACGCCGAGCGTGCCACCGCGCTGGGTCAGCGCATCGCCGAGCAGGGCTTGCGCCTGGTCTATGGCGGCGGCAACGTGGGTCTGATGGGCACGATGGCCAATGCGGTGCTGGCGGCCGGTGGCGAGGTGACCGGGGTGATTCCGCAGCAGCTGGCCGATTGGGAAGTGGCCCATCGCGGGCTGACCACGCTGGAAATCGTCGGCTCCATGCATGAGCGCAAGATGCGCATGTTCGAGCTGTCCGATGCCTTCGTCGCCCTGCCCGGCGGCTTCGGCACCATGGAAGAGATCTTCGAGATGCTGACCTGGCGCCAGCTGGGCATCGGCAACAAGCCCTGCGCATTCCTGGATATCGAAGGCTTTTACGCACCGCTGATCGGCATGATCGATCGCATGGTGGAAGAGCGCTTCCTGCATCCGGACCAGCGCACCGACCTGTGGTACGGCAACGATCTGGCGCAGATGCTGGAGTGGATGCAGCACTACACGCCGGCGCAGGCTTCCAAGTGGATCGACGAGAAGCGCCGCTCCACCCTGGTGTGATGCCAGGCGACGCACGCTCCCTGCCCCATCGCCTGCCAGGTCCGGCGTCGGGCAGGCGCACCAGCAAGCACGCAGCAGCGTTGTAGTCACACGTCAGCTGCGCGGGGCGCAGCGACACACCGGGCCATATCTCACTGATGCGGCAATGGCTCCAGCGCGATGCCGCACACCCCGGCCCCTGCCACGGCGGACCGTGTGGCATGTTGTCCGACAGGTCGACAGCGCAACCACAGCGCCTGCGCGTCACCGCCCCCGGCCTGCGCGAACCCATCGCGCATCCGACCCGTCGCAATGCGCCGCCGAACACCCTGCCGATCTGCAAGCTTGCAACGGCACGATGGCTGCAGCGTCCGGCACCAGCGGCTCGCATAGAATGGCGACGATGCTCGATACCCTCGCCGCTGACGCGCACCACAGCCTGGACATCAAGCACAGTCGCTTTCTGGCCAACGCTGCTGCATTGGAATCGCCCGCGCACGCGCTGGCGATCGTGCAGCGCATGTCCGTGCCCGATGCCACCCACAACTGCTGGGCGTACCGATTCGGGCAGGAATACCGCTCCAGCGACGATGGCGAGCCCAGCGGCACCGCCGGCCGGCCGATTCTGGCGGCCATCGATGGCCAGGGCTACGACCGCGTGGTGGTGGTGGTCACGCGTTGGTACGGCGGCATCAAGCTCGGCGCGGGTGGATTGATGCGCGCCTACGGCGGGACGGCAGCGGAATGCCTGCGCATGGCCACTCGTCGTCCACTGATGACGCTGTGCGCGCTTGAACTGCAATGCCGGTTCGATGATCTTGGCGTGGTGCACGTCGCACTCAATGCGTTCCACGCCACTAAACTCAACGAGCGTTTCGATGCAACTGGTGCCCTGCTAGACATCCACATAGCGGCCGATCAACTTCTCGGCCTGAAAGAGCGACTGCGCGATGCGACAGGCAATCGGGCTCGACTAACTGGCGCGGAAACCTGCTGACACATCAGCCACCGTGCGGATTGCGTGCACATGGCTGCTATTGGACCACTGCCTGGCTCAGCAAACGTATCGCACCTTGCGCGGTATCTAGCGACACCGTAGCTCCCAGCGGCAATGCAAGATTGGGATCGACGTGGCCGCTTGACCAATTGACCATCACCGGAATCTTGAGCGGCAAAAAAACTCATTGAATAAGGCGTTGGCCATACTGGAGGGCGTTGCCGCCGGAGTTTCGCCGGCGATCACGAACCTGCCTAACAAGAGCCCTCTGATCGAGCGCAGCTTGCCAGCCAACCGCAATTGCGTGAGCAAACGATCCAGCCGAGGCAATGCGATCTCGGTGTCTTCGAGAAAGAGGATGGCATCCGTGGAGTCCACCTCGTAGGGCGTACCGAGGGTGCTGCACAGCAGCGACAGGTTGCCTCCCACCAGCCTCCCCTGTGCAGTTCCATCCACAAGCGTAGCGACCGGGTACATCGGCGGGGAAGGATCAAACTGCCCGATGGCAGACGTCCGGACAACAGATCAAGGATGAGCGAAGCAGTGGGTGGAAGTTTTTCTTGTACCAGGTCAGAAGCCAGCATGGGACCATGAAATGTCACCAGACCCGCGTATTTTTGCAGCGCGAGGTGCAACGCGGTGATATCGCTGTAGCCAATGAACGGCTTGGGATTGGCACCTATCAGCGCGTAGTCGAGCTTATCGAGTAAGCGGGTGGCACCAAAACCACCACGTAGGCACCAGACGGCCTTTATGTCGCTGGAGAGAAAGGCATAGTGGATATCGTCTACACGCGCACTGTCGGTTCCAGCCAGATAATCGAACGGAGGCGCCAGCTTCTCCATTGCCGAAGGCATGATCTCCGCGGAAAATCCGTGGGCTCGAAGCCACTGGGCGGCCTTTTCCGCATCGCCCGATGGGGAGGCCGGTGCAACAATGGCGACCTTGTCACCTGCGTTGAGCGCAGGTACCGGACGAGACTGACCTTGTACAGCACGGGCCTGCACTCCCCGCGCGCCGACGCGCGCACGTGCAGCAAGTCCGAACGACGCCAGCATCAGCGCTGCGCCGCCAGTGGCGGTTCCAAAAATTTTCGCCGAGTCGTTTTCATCTGCAGCAGCTCTACTTTTTTAATTTTGACGTGGCTGGTGCTACCTTCAACGACCAATACCGAAGTTGCAGTGCTTTTAGAGAAGCGATGCTTTTGATGCAGAGTCCCTCCTTCTCATTTACCCGAGGTGCGTCACACATCCTGATGCACCGCGCACTGGTTACCCTACACTTGCCCTGTGGGCTCGCACACGCTTGAAAAAGGGGCCGTGCAACGCCATTCGCAGTCGTGTCCACCTCTCAACACCGGAAGCCGCATGAACCAGCCAGCCGCCGCCAGGCCCAGCCCATTGCGGAAGCTTGGCAGCCTGCGCACCTTGTGGCCGTTCGTGCAGCGCCAGCGTGGCCTGTTCGCCGCCTGGCTGATCGCACTGGCCATTTCCTCGGCCGCCACCTTGAGCCTGCCGGCGGCGGTCAAGCAGATGATCGACCACGGTTTCTCCGGCGGTTCGCAGATCAATCAGGCCTTCGCGCTGTTGTTTGCGGTGGCGGTGGTGCTGGCATTGGCCACGGCCGCGCGCTTTTACTTCGTCGCGTTGCTGGGCGAAAAAGTCGTCGCCGATCTGCGTGGCCGGTTGTACGCGCATCTGATCGGGCTGGACGCCGGCTTTCATGATCGCAGCCGCAGCGGCGAGCTGGTCTCGCGCCTGTCGGCCGACAGCGAGCTGCTGCGTGGGGTGATCGGCACCACCATGTCGGTGGCGTTGCGCAGCTCGGTGACGGTGATCGGCAGCATGGTGATGCTGTTCGTCACCAGCCCGCGGCTGGCCGGGTTCACGCTGATCGGCATCCCGCTGGCAGTGCTGCCGATCGTGCTGGGCGCACGCCGCCTGCAGAAGATCTCGCGCGCGAGCCAGGACCGTGTGGCCGACGCCAACACGCTGGCCGCCGAAACGCTGGGCGCGGTGCGCACCGTGCAGGCGCATGCGCGCGAAGGCTACGAAAGCCACCGTTTCAGCCAGGCCTTGTTGGCGGCGATCGAAACCGCGCGGCTGCGCATCCGTACCCAGGCCACCGTCACTGCGGTGGCGATCATGCTGATTTTCGGCGCGATCGTCGGGGTGCTGTGGCTGGGTGCGCACGATGTGATCGGCGGGCGCATGACGCCCGGCACGCTGGGGCAATTCGTGTTGTACGCGTTGATCGGCGGTGGTTCGGTCGGCGCATTGGCCGAGGTCTGGAACGAGTTGCAGCGCGCGGCCGGCGGCATGGGCCGCGTTGGCGAATTGCTCGACGAGCAACCGGCCATCGTCGCGCCGGCCACGCCGCAGCCATTGCCGCAGCCGTTGCGCGGTGCGATCCATTTCGATCAGGTGGTGTTTCATTATCCGCAGCGCCCCGATGCGCCTGCCCTGGATCACTTCGATCTGCATGTCCTTCCGGGCGAAACCGTGGCGCTGGTCGGGCCCTCCGGCGCCGGCAAGAGCACGGTGCTGTCGATGTTGCTGCGTTTCCACGACCCGGTCAGCGGCAAGCTGCGCGTCGACGATGTGGATCTGCGCGACACCGACCCGGTGCTGCTGCGCGAACGCATTGCCTTGGTGCCGCAGCAACCCACGCTGTTTGCCGCCAGCGCCGCCGACAACATCCGTTATGGGCGCCTGGAAGCGAGCGATGCGCAAGTGGAAGCCGCTGCCGTTGCCGCCGAAGCCGATGTCTTCATTCGCGCCCTGCCGCAGGGCTATGCCAGCGAACTGGGCGAACGCGGCGCACGCCTGTCCGGCGGCCAGCAGCAGCGTGTGGCGATCGCACGTGCATTGCTCAAGGACGCGCCGATCCTGCTGCTGGACGAGGCCACCAGCGCGCTGGACGCGCAGAGCGAGCGTGCCGTGCAGCAGGCGCTGGACCGGCTGATGGAAGGCCGCACCACGCTGGTCATCGCCCATCGCCTGGCCACCGTGCTCAAGGCCGACCGCATCGTGGTGATGGATGCCGGCCGCATCGTCGCACAGGGCACGCATGCGCAATTGATTGCCGAAGGCGGCCTGTATGCAGAGCTGGCGCGGCTACAGTTCATCGATCAGTGACGCCTGGATGCGCTGTTGCCTGAGTGACATGGCGGTACGTTTCGCTCACCGGCGCATTGCCGGTGGTGCGCTTTGAGCACTCTGGAAGTAACGCTGTGACGGTAACCAAGTGACACATGCCTCGCCCTAGAACCACCATCCGCCAGCTCAGTTATTTTGTCGCGCTCGCCGACACCGGCAGCTTCACCCGCGCCGCCGAGCAGATGGGCGTGTCGCAACCCTCGCTGTCGCAGCAGATTCGCGCCTTCGAAACCATCATCGGTGCAGCGCTGTTCGAACGCGGCGTGCCGGCGATCCTGACGCCGCTGGGACGCGATCTGCTCGACCGCGCACGCAGCATCCTGCTCGACATCACCGACCTGGAAGAAGTGCGCGCCACCTCGGCCGACACGCTGATCGGCACCATCCGGCTCGGCGTGTCGCCCACGCTCGGCGCGTACCTGATGCCGAGCCTGGTCGCGCGCCTGCACCGCGAGCACCCGGCGCTGCGCGTGCATGTGCGCGAAGGCTTGCCGACGGTGCTGGCCGCAGGCCTGGCCAGCGGTCTGCATGACGTGATCCTTGCGCAATTGCCGGTCGCCGGGCGCGGCCTGCATAGCGAGCGGCTGTTCCGCGAACCGCTGCACGTGACCATGGCCGCCGATCACCCGTTGCGTGCCAAAACCTTCATCACACCGGCCGATCTGCGCGGTGCCAACCTGCTGACGTTGATGCCGGAATACCGGCTGGCCGAACAGATCGCCGCGATCGCCATGGACGTCGGCGCCACTGTCCTGCGCGATTACGAAGGCACCAGCCTGGATGCGATCCGCCAGATGGCCGGGATGGGCATGGGTCTTGCACTATTGCCAGACCTGTATGTGCGCCAGGAAATCCGCGAGGGCGACGACGTCGTCGTTCGGCCGATCAAAGGCGGACGCTACTATAGGGAGATCGGGCTGTTGTGGCGGCAAGGCGCAGGACGCGCGCCGGCCTTCGGCCTGATCGCCGATCTCCTGCGTGCGGTGGCCGCATAGGAAAATCCTATGCGTCGAATAAGCGCTGCGGCCTTGTTCGTTACCTGCAACTCGTCAATGCTTCATTGAACTCATCAACGGAAATCGAATGGCGGGCAAGCAGATCGGATGGCGGGAAGCGGGAGCCTGGCTGGCGGAGATCGTCGGGCCGGACATGCCGTATGTGCGTCTGGCCATGGTGTATGGCGTGGCGATCAGCCTGCTGTCGCTGGCCACGCCGATCTCGGTGCAGTTGCTGATCAACAGCGTGGCCAACACCGCGCTGCCCGCACCGCTGTGGACGCTGTCGAGCCTGCTGCTGGGGCTGTTGCTGCTGGTGGCCGGCCTGAGCGCGATGCGGGTGTGGGTCATGGCGCTGTTCGAGCGCCGCCTGTTTGCGCGCGTGGTCTCCGAAATCACGGTGCGCGCGGTGCATGCGCAAAATCCGTTCTTCGCCGATCAGAACCGCGGCGACATGTTCAATCGTTACTTCGATCTGGTGGTGGTGCAGAAAGCCGTGCCGAGTCTGGCGATCGGCGCCTTCACCATCGTGCTGCAATCGGCGGTGGGGCTGATACTCACCAGTTTCTACCATCCGTTCTTTCTCGGTTTCAACGCATTGTTGCTGCTGGTCATCTTCAGCATCTGGATGATCTGGTCGCGCGGTTCGATCCGCACCGCGGTCGATCTGAGCCATGCCAAGCACGAGGCCGCACGCTGGCTGGAAAGTGTCGGCGGCTCGAACGGTTTCTATAAATCCAGCCGCCATCTCAATTTCGCGATGGACCGCTCCGAAGCCGTCACTGCAGCTTATGTCGACCGGCACCGGCGCCATTTCCGCTACAGCTTCACCCAGACGGTGGCGTTTTTGCTGGTCTACGCGGTGGCCAGCGCCGCGTTGCTGGCGCTGGGCGGCAATCTGATCCTACGCGGCGAGCTGTCGATCGGCCAACTGGTCGCCGCCGAACTGATCCTCAGCGCGGTCTTCTACGGCATCTCGCAACTCGGTGGCTATCTGGATGCGTTCTACGATCTGGTAGCGAGCTCGGAAGAACTCTCGCTGCTGTTTGCGATCCCGCAGGAACGCGCCGTCGTTGCACGTGGCAAAACGCCCGGCAACAGCGCGGTGCGCCTGGATGGCGTGATGATCGACGGCGCACGTTTCGATTTTTCGCTGGCCGCCGGCGAGCAGCTGGTGACGATCGCCGATGGCGGTGCGGAGCGGCTGCTGGCGATGATCCTCAAGCGCCACATGGTGCCCGATCGCGGGCTGGTGATGGTGGGCGGCGCAGACATGGCCACCTTCGACATGTACCTGCTGCGCTCGGAAGTGACGGTGCTCGACCGGCCGACCATTGTCGAGGTCACCATCCGCGAATATCTGGCGCTGGCGTCTGCCGATGTGACTTCGGAAGCGATGCTGGAAGCGATCGATGCGGTGGGGCTGCGCAGCCGCATTGCCGCACTTCCGCAAGGTCTGGATACGCGCCTGGCCGCATCGGGCTACCCGTTGTGGATCGGCGAAGTGATGGCGTTGAAGCTGGCCAATGCGCTGCTGGTGCGCCCGCGCGTGCTGATGCTGGCGCAGTTGTACGATCTGATTCCCGCCGATCGGCTGACCGATGTCTTGCGTCGCCTGAAAGAGGCCGGCACCACGGTGCTGCTGTGCACCGGCAGGCCGGAAGACATCACCCTGGATGGCTGGTTCCACCTGCAACCCGAGCGGCAGCAGCGCTTTGCCACGCGCGCCGAATTGATCGCCTCGACGCAGGAGGCGAACGATGCAGCACGCTCCTGATCGCAACACGCACTTCCCCACCCTGGCGGCAATGCGCCCACCCAGCATCGCCAAGGCGCTGGCATGGATGCTGCTGATCGGCATTGCCATTGCCAGCGCGATCCTGGCGCTGGCGCCGTGGGTGCAGACCGCCAGCGGCAAGGGCCAGGTGGTGGCGCTGGATCCGGGCGACCGCCAGCAACAGGTCACCGCCTTCGTGCCCGGCCGGGTCGAGCGTTGGTATGTGCACGACGGCCAGCATGTCTCGCGCGGCGATCCGATCGCGCGCGTCGGCGATCTGGATCCGGACCTGCTCACTCGCTTGGCCAGCGAACGTGCGCAGGTGCAGGCCGAAATTGCCGCGATCCAGCAATCGCGCGCGGTTGCCAGCATCGACGTGGCACGTAGCAGGCAATTGCTTGCCGAAGGGCTGGCCGGCCGCCGCGACTTTGAGCTGACCCAGATCAAAGTCGCCGAGGCCGACGCCAAGCTGGCCGAATCGCGCGCCAAGCTGACCCGCATCGATATCCAGTTGAATCGTCAGTCCGCGCAATTGGTGCGCGCGCCGCGCGACGGCCGCGTGCAGCAGCTCAACGCCGCCAGCGGCAGCGCGATGGTCTCGCCCGGCACGGTGCTGGCGGTGATCGCGCCGGAGCGGGTGGAGCGCGCGGTCGAGCTGTACATCGACGGCCGCGACGTGCCGCTGATCCGCCCCGGTCGCCCGGTGCGGTTGGAGTTCGAAGGATGGCCGGCGATCCAGTTCAGCGGCTGGCCGTCGGTGGCGCATGGCATGTTCGACGGCCGCGTGCGCGCGATCGACCCCAACGCCGCGCCCGATGGCTTGTTCCGCATCCTGGTCGAACCGCAGCCAGGCAAGCCGGCCTGGCCGGCACGCGAGTTCGCCCGCCAGGGCGGCAAGGTGCGCGGCTGGGTGCAGGGCGAAACGGTAAAGGTCGGCTACGAATTGTGGCGCCAGCTCAACAACTTCCCACTGGAATTCGGCCGGCGCCCGGCAGCGGCGACGCAGGATGAGGGCAAAGCCAAACCGGCAGCGTCCAAGGCCGAAGACGACGAGACCGGCAAAAAATGATCCGCCGTCTTGTCTTCTTGCTGATCGCGCTCGCGCCGGGCGCGGCGGCGGCCCAAACCACTGCGCTGACCCTGGACGAAGTGCTGCAGTCCTCGGCTCGCTCTGCGCCGCAGATTGTCGAATCGCTGGCCAAGGTCCGTCAGGCCGAAGGCAAGGGCATCTCGGCCGATGGCGCGTTCGATACCGTGTTCGATATCGACGGCCATTCGCGCGAGGCCGGGTATTACGACGGCAGCGCGATCGAAAGCACGGTCAAGCGACCGTTCGATAACAACGGCGGCTATTACTACGGTGGTTACCGCTCCTCGCGTGGTTCGTTCCCGGTCTACGAAGACAAGTCCTACACCGACCGCGGCGGCGAAGTGAAAGTGGGCGCGCTGTACGCGCTGCTGCGCGACCGCGTGGTCGACGAGCGCCGCACCAAGCGCAGCGTTGCCAGCGCCGACATCAATGTCGCCCAGTACGAAGCCGAAATGGTGGCCATTGGCGTGCAGCGACGCGCGGTGGATGCTTACCAGAGCTGGGTTGCGGCCGGACTGAAACGGCGCGCGTACAACGACCTGCTGCAACTGGCCGAGCAACGCCGCAATGCGATTTCGCGGCAGGTGACGCTGGGCGCACGGCCGACCATCCTGCTGACCGAAAACGACCAGAACCTGGTACGCCGACGTGCGCTGGTGGTGCGTTCGGAGCAGGACTTCGCCAATGCGGCCAATGCCTTGTCGCTGTATCTGCGCGACGACACCGGCATGCCGCTGATCGTCTCCAGCGAACGCCTGCCGGCCGACACCTCCGCACTGGAAGGCCTGGCCGGCGCCAGCAAGATCACCGCACCGGTGGAGCGCCCGGATTACCGCGCCGTGCTGACCCGCATCGACCAGGCCACCGCGCGGCTGATGCTGGCGCAGAACGATCTCAAACCCCGCCTGGATGTGAGCCTGGAAGTCAGCAAGGATCTTGGCGAACCCGGCGTCGGCGGCCCGAACCGCTCGCCCACCGATGCCATCATCGGCTTCCGTTTCAGCGTGCCGCTGGAAAACCGTGCCGCCAAGGGCCGCGTTGCCGAAGCGCGCGCCGAGATCGAAGCGCTGGATCAACGCAGCCGTTACCTGCGCGACCAGATCTCGGTGGAGGTCGAGTCGGTGGTCATCTCGCTCAACGCCGCCGAACGCCTGGCCAAGATCGCCGACGAAGAACGCAGCCTGGCCGACCGTCTCGCCGCGGCGGAGCGGCGCCGCTTCGAGCTTGGGTCGGGCGACTTCTTCCTGGTCAATCAGCGCGAAGAAACCGCCAACGACGCACGCGTGCGTTTGATCGATGCTCAGGCGCGCATTGCCTCTGCGCGCGCCGAACTGGCGGCCGCGACGGCTGATCGGGATGCGTTGCAGCTGAGTCGTTGAGCCGGCGTCGTTCGAACTTTTCCGCATCGCGCAATGACGCCCGGGTAACACGTGCCTGCGCATGCTCGCCTTCACCGGCCCGACGCCGGTCGTGCGGTCCCTGGCGGTTCGCACTGCGACCTTGGAATCTTTCGGAGGTGCGTATGTCTTTTCGGCAATTTCCCGCAGTCGGTGCAGATGGCGAGTCTTACGTCATCATCGAATTCCGCGACGAGCTCGAATCCCCCACCGCGCAGCAATCCCGCACGAACGCGCACGCTGCGCCACGTTACGAACTCCCCGATGGCCGCCACCTGCAACGGCAAGGCCAACGCTTCGTCACCCAGGGTGGCGAGTTGCGGCTTTCGACGTCCTGAGATGGAGCTGGTCATTTTTTGACCACAGCAGCCGCAGCCGTTGCAGCGCAATGGCTGCGCGCAGTTATCCACATGCTTGTGCAGATTTCATCCACACCCTGTGTGGATGAAATATATGTTGTGAGTGCGCGGCATTACGCCAAGCGACCATCAGCCAGGCGACAATCACTCGCGACGTCGACTCCTCGCCTACGACTGCAGTCAAACCACACATGGTTGCTGCTCACATCCCGGCAGCCCGATACCAACATCGACATCGACCAAGCGCGCGCCTGCCCTACCGTTACCCAACGCGATCGGAGCGCTCCAGCACCCGCCCGATCCCGCTGCGGTCGATCTCGCTGGCAGCCTGCGCCAACGCTGCGCGATCGCTGTTCGGCTCGAACCCAATCCGGAAATGCAGCTCGCCCACCGGCGTGCGCGAGGAGTGGATCGACGACAGATTCACACCGTGCTGCTCGAACACATGCAGCAGCGCGCGTAGCGAGCCGGGTTGATCCTCCGGCAGATACACGCTCAGCGTCAGCGGCTCGGTGAGATCGGCCAACAGGTAGCCAACACGCTCGTAGGTGTAGTTGCCCGCCGCAAGCGACTCGCGTTGCAATGCCTGTGCGTTGTCGTCCAGAAATCGACTGCGAAACTGCGCACGCGCCCCGTCGTCACCTTGCGCGACCAAGGCGCGCAACTGCTGCAATTGCGCCAGCAGGCGATCGAGCATCTCGCCCACGTACGGATTACCGAACTGGATGTCTTCGTAGATCGACGGATTGAGCGAGAGAATGCGCGCGATCACCGCGGTATCCAGCTCGAACGAGGCCGAGCGATACGGCATCAGCGCGCGCAGTTCGCCGAGCAGCGGCGCGTAGTCACGCAAGGTGCCGGCCTGCGCCAGATGGGTGGCGTGCACCATCGCCTGCACCAGGGCCATCACGCGGTCGTGGTGCTCGGGCGTGGCGTACACGCATTCGGCCTGCAGCGCGCTGTAGAGCGTCTGCACCCACGCCGACCAATGCTGCAGACGCGCCTCGCAAACCACCATCACCCGCCCCTTCAAGGTCGGCGACTTGGGCGGTGCGGTCATCGGATGCAGACCGACCACCTCGGCCTGCGATGCCAGCATCGCGGCAACCGGTGCCTGCTTGATCGAGGTGACATCCATCCACAACTGCGATGCCGCGCGCGGCCCGGCAAGTTCGACATAGCGCTCGATCAATGCGGCGGTGTGGCGAATCGGCGCAGAAAAAATCAGCACATCGGCACGCTGCGCCAGGCTCGCCTCGTCCATGCCGCCGACCTCGGCCGGATCGAAGCCGATCACCTCCAGCCCCATGCGCATGCGAAGAAACTGCGCCAGCCATCGACCGTAGGCGCCGGCAATGCCGACGATGCCGACCACCGGCTGCGCGATCATGCCAAGCGCTCGACGGCAAAGCGCGGTGCATCCACCAGCGCGGCCGGAGCGGCGGCCAGCACATCGAACTCTTCATACCCTGCAGACAGCGTCGCTTCCAGTGCGCTATGCACACCGCTGAGCGCATGCCCCACCGCCTGCTCGAACGCCACATCGCGCAGCAGGAAACCGATCAGCAACGCCATCAACACATCGCCGGTACCGGCCACATCCACCGGCAAATGCGGCGTGGCCCAGCGATACACCGCCTCGTTGCTGACCGCCAACGTCACCAGCTCGCCGGCCGCGCCGGCCACGCTGTGCGCAAGCACCCATTGCGGGCCGCGCGCCAGCAATGCGCGCGCGGCAACGACGGCATCGTCCTGTTCCAGACTCGGCAAACCGGTCAACCGCCCAAGCTCGAAGGCATTCGGCGTCACCAGCCAGGCATGCGGCAATAGCCGCTCGGCGAATACGCGTTCCAATCCGGGTTCGACATACGGGCCGGTGTGCGTGTCGCCGATGACCGGATCCAGGCAATAACGCAGCTGCGGCGCCTGCGGCAAGGTCTGCTCCAGCCAGTCGGCAAAGACTTCGCCATTGGCCAGACTGCCGAAATAGCCCGATACCAGAATGCGCGCGCGTTGCGGCAGCCCACGTTCGCTCGCACCCAGCAACAGATCGGCCAGCCAATCGGCCGGCAGAATGCGCCCGCGTAAGGTCGCGTAAAACGGCGCATTGCTCAGCAGCGTGGTGGGCACTTCCGCCACCCGTAGCCCCAGCGCACGCAACGGCGGTACCGCCGCGCTGTTGCCGGCATGCCCATAGACCAGTTGCGATTGCACCGAGATCACATCGATCGGCGAAGGACCATCCGGGCGCTGGCGGCGACCGTGGACGAGGTGGCTGTCGGTTGCATCGCTCATAGGGGCGGCCATCGTCGAAGGAGATGGCGCCATTATCCGCGCAACACCGGAAGCATGCTGTAGATACGGCATGCTGTAGATGCAGCACGTCGCGGAGGCAACGCGCAGCACAACTGCATGCTGCAAGACGAGACACGACATCGACAGTGCGATGCCAACGCAGCGGATCAGTGCAGTACACGTGCACTACGGGCATAAGGTACAAAAAAAGCCGGGCACGCAGTGGTCCGCGCGCCCGGCTCTCGTTGCATCAGAACACCTGACTCAGGACGTCATCCGATCCCAGAAGCCCTTGACGCCATCGATGAATGTGGCCGACTTGGGCGAATGCTTGCGTGCATCCTCGCCGGTGAAGGTGGACTCGAACTGCTGCAGCAACTCGCGCTGATCGGCGGTCAGATTGACCGGCGTTTCGACCACCACGCGGCAGTAAAGATCGCCTTCGGTGCGACTGCGCACCGAACGCACGCCCTTGCCACGCAGACGGAACAGCTTGCCGGTCTGGGTCTCGGCCGGAATACGGATTTCCGCCTCGCCCCCCAGCGTTGCCACACGCACGGTGTCACCGAGTGCCGCCTGCGAAATGCGGATCGGCACCTCGCAATGCAGGTCGTCGCCATCGCGCTGGAAGATCGCATGCTCGCGCACGCGCACTTCCACATACAGATCGCCCGGCGGTGTACCGGCGGGGCCGGCTTCGCCCTCGCCTGCCAGACGGATGCGGTCGCCGGTATCCACACCGGCAGGCACCTTGATCGACAACACCTTGTCTTCTTCCACACGGCCTGCGCCGTGACAGACCTTGCACGGATTCTGGATCAGCGTGCCGCGCCCATCGCAATGCGGGCAGCTCTGCTGCATCGCAAAGATGCCGCGCTGGATGCGCACCTGGCCACGTCCGTGACAGGTCCCGCACACCTCCACCTTGCCGTCTTCCGACCCGCTGCCGTGGCAGGGATCGCATTCGATCAAGGTCGGAATCTCGATGCGTCGCTCGATGCCGGCAACGGCTTCTTCCAGATCCAGTTCCAGCACGTAACCGACGTCGGCGCCACGTCGCGCAGCGCGCGGACCGGCGGCGCCACCGCCGAAAATATTGCCGAAGATATCGCCAAAGATATCTCCCATGTCCGGGCCACCCGGCCCACCGCCACCACCGCCCATGCCGTGCTCGAACGCAGCGTGGCCATGCGCATCGTAGGCGCGGCGCTTGTTGCCGTCCGACAACACTTCATAGGCTTCCTTGCACTCCTTGAACATCGCCTCGGCAGCAGCGTCGCCCGGATTGCGGTCCGGATGGTGCTTCATCGCACAGCGCCGATACGCCTTCTTCAGCTCCTCGTCGCTGGCGCCACGGGCCACGCCCAGCACTTCGTAGTAATCGCGTTTGCTCACGACAGGGAATCGGGAATCGGGAGACGGGAATCGTTCAAAGCGCACATCCTCAGTAAATCGCAATCGAAAGTGGAAGGGTCAGACAACGGGAAGGAGCGATGCCGCAGCACCGCTCCTCCCATTCTCGATTCCCTATTCCCCACTCACGCCTTCTTGTCGTCCTTGACCTCGGTGAACTCGGCGTCCACCACGTCATCGGCCGCCTTCGACGCCTGCGCATTGCCGCTGGCTGGATCGGCGTTGCCGCCCTGCTCTGCCGCGGCGGCTGCCGCGTACAGCGACTGGCCGGCTTCTTCCAGGGTCTTGCTGCGCGCTTCGATCTGCGCCTTGTCGTCGCCCTTCATGGCTTTTTCCAGATCCGACAGCGCCGCTTCCACCTTGCCGATCACATCGCCGCCAACCTTGCTGCCATGCTCGGTGATCGCGCTGCGGGTGGCGTGGATCAGGCCATCGGCCTGGTTGCGGGTCTGCACCAGCTCCTGGAACTTCTTGTCTTCTTCGCGGTTGGCTTCCGCGTCGGCGACCATGCGCTGGATCTCTTCGTCCGACAGACCCGAACCGGCTTTGATCTCGACCTTCTGTTCCTTGTTGGTCTTCTTGTCCTTGGCCGACACGTGCAGGATGCCGTTGGCGTCGATGTCGAAGGACACCTCCACCTGCGGCATGCCGCGCGGCGCCGGCTCGATGCCGGACAGGTCGAACTTGGCCAGCGACTTGTTGAAGCGGGCCTGCTCGCGCTCACCCTGCAACACGTGCACGGTCACGGCCGACTGGTTGTCTTCGGCGGTGGAGAAGGTCTGCGAGGCCTTGGTCGGGATGGTTGTGTTCTTTTCGATGATCTTGGTGAACACGCCGCCCATGGTTTCGATACCCAGCGACAGCGGGGTCACGTCCAGCAGCAGCACGTCCTTGACGTCGCCAGCCAGCACGCCGCCCTGAATCGCGGCACCGACGGCCACAGCTTCGTCCGGGTTGACGTCCTTGCGCGGTTCCTTGCCGAAGAAATCGGCAACCGCCTGCTGCACCTTCGGCATGCGGGTCTGACCGCCGACCAGGATCACTTCGTTGACATCGCTGGCGCGCAGGCCGGCATCGTTCAACGCGGTGCGGCACGGCTCGATCGACTTCTTGACCAGGTCTTCCACCAGCGCTTCGAGCTTGGCACGGGTCAACTTGATGTTGAGGTGCTTCGGGCCCGAGGCATCGGCGGTGACGTACGGCAGGTTCACTTCGGTCTGCTGGCTGGTCGACAGCTCGATCTTGGCGCGCTCTGCGGCGTCCTTCAGGCGCTGCAGCGCCAACGGATCCTTACGCAGATCGATGCCCTGATCCTTGTTGAATTCGTCGACCAGATACTCGATGACGCGGTTGTCGAAGTCTTCGCCGCCCAGGAAGGTGTCGCCATTGGTGGCCAGCACTTCGAACTGCTTCTCGCCATCGACTTCGGCGATTTCGATGATCGACACGTCGAAGGTGCCGCCGCCCAGGTCGTACACGGCGATCTTGCGGTCGCCGCCGTTTTTGTCCAGGCCATAGGCCAGGGCTGCAGCGGTCGGCTCGTTGATGATGCGCTTGACGTCCAGACCGGCGATGCGGCCGGCGTCCTTGGTGGCCTGACGCTGGCTGTCGTTGAAGTAGGCCGGCACCGTGATCACGGCCTCGGTGACCTTCTCGCCCAGGAAGTCCTCGGCGGTCTTCTTCATCTTTTCCAGCACGCGCGCAGAGATTTCCTGCGGCGCCATACGCTTGGCATCGCTGGTCTGCACCCAGGCATCGCCATTGTCGTGGGCGAGGATGCCGTACGGCACGTGCGAGATGTCCTTCTGCACTTCGGCGTCTGTGAACTTGCGGCCGATCAGGCGCTTCACCGCGTAGAAGGTGTTCTTCGGGTTGGTGACCGCCTGGCGCTTGGCCGAGGCACCGACCAGCACTTCGCCGTCCTTGGTGTAGGCGACGATCGAAGGCGTGGTGCGATCGCCCTCGGAATTTTCGATGACGCGGGCCTTGCCGCCGTCCATGATCGACACGCACGAGTTCGTGGTGCCGAGGTCAATACCAATGATCTTGCCCATGGATACGCTCCTGATGATTCTGTAGCTGTTTCCGGCGACGCCGGGTCTGGCTGAGATGTGGGGGTGGTGCGCAGGTGTTCAAGCCACCTGTACGAATCTGCGTTCCGCGTCCGCGCCGGCCAGTTCAGCCGGCAGCAGCCTTCAGTCGTGATTGGCCACGACCACCAGGGCCGGGCGCAGCAGGCGATCGTTGAGCAGATAGCCTTTCTGGAACACCTGCACCACGTGGCCCGGTGCGATGCCCTCGGCCTCGCCCTGGCTGATCGCCTGGTGCTGGTCCGGGTTGAACGGCTGGCCGACCGGATCGAGCAGGGTCAGGCCATTGTCGGCGGCCACCTTGAGCAGTTGCTTGTAGGTCATGTCCAGACCGTCGCGCAGCGGGCTGGGCTGGCTGCCGGCGGCGGTCAGGCCCGCATCCAGGCTGTCGAACACCGGCAGCAGCTCGCCCAGCAGCTTCTCGTTGGCGAACTTGCGCGCATTGTCGACATCGCGGGCGATGCGCTTGCGCTGGTTTTCCAGATCGGCGCGCTCGCGCAGGGCGTCGGCCTTGACCAGCGCGATCTCGCTGCGCAGCGATTCGATCTCAGCCTTGAGCGGATCGGTCTCGGGTGGGTTCTGGGACAGGTCTTCGGAGTCGAATTCGGAGTGGTCTTGGTTCATGTGCACAGTTCCCGGGCCGGCGGAACGCCCGCCCCAACGTCACCCCGTATGTGGGCGCCCGCGCGAGTTTCAAGCAAAACGATCGCCCCGATCGACTCCGGTTATCGCGTCGCGGGCGGTTCCATGGCCGCGCCCAGCACCTGGGCTGCGGTCTGCACCAGCGGAATCAGGCGGTCGTAGGCCATGCGTTTGGGCCCGATCACCCCCAGCACGCCCAGCACCTGGCCATTGGCGGCATACGGTGCGGTGACCAGCGAGACGTCTTCCAGCGACACCATGCCGGTCTCCTCGCCGATGAAGATGCGCACGCCAGGCGCCTGGATGGTGCGTTCGAGCAGTTGCAGGATCTCGCGCTTGCTGGCGAAAGCCTCGAACAGCTCGCGCAGGCGATCCAGGTCGGACAGGTCCTGCACGCCCATCAGCCGGGTCTGCCCGGCCATCACCATGTCATCGGCCTCGGCCGGCACCAGCGCCTCGCTGGCCAGGTCCACGCTGTGCGCCAGCAGCTGCTCCATCTCGTTCTTGGCCACGCGCAGCTCGCGCAGCAGCGAGGCGCGGATATCCGATAGCGCGCGCCCGGCAAACTGCGCATTGAGGTAATTGGCCACCCGCTCCAGCTCGGCCGGCTCGTAGGCGCGGCGCGGCTCGATCACCCGGTTCTGCACCTCGTTGTCGGCAAACACCAGAATCGCCAGCACCCGCCGCGCATCCAGCGGCACGAAATCGATATGCCGGAAGGCGAACTGCTCGCGCCGCGGCGCGCTGACCACGCCGACGAAGTGGCTCATCGCCGACAGCATCTGCGAGGCGCTGCCCAGCAACGATTGAGTCCCGTTGCCGCTGGCAAGCTCGGCGCGCAGGCGGCGCACTTCTTCCTCGCCCGGCGGCTGCATCTGCACCAGGCTATCGACGAACACGCGGTAGCCGTGTGCGGTAGGAATACGCCCGGCCGAGGTGTGCGGAGAGCTGAGCAGCCCCACATCTTCCAGGTCGGCCAGAATATTGCGGATGGTGGCCGGGCTGACATCCAGCCCCGCATGCTGGGCCAGCGTCTTGGAGCCCACCGGCTCGCCGTCGCGGATGTAGCGGGCAATCAGCGTCCGTAGCAACTGGCGTGCGCGGGGGTCGAGCGTTGGGGACTGTGACGCGCGCATGGGATCATCCGGTGAGACTGGGCATAGATAATCTCTGGCCCCGTGATTGGCAAGGGTCTCATTCCCTCGCCGCCCCTCCCACCCTAAGCTTGCCCAAAGCGTTCACACTCGATCCCATGCTCAGACACCTCTCCATCAAGGATTTCGCCGTCGTCCGCGCCACCGAACTGGAATTCGGGCCGGGCATGACCGTGGTCTCTGGCGAAACCGGCGCCGGCAAGTCGCTGATGGTGGATGCGCTGGGCTTTCTGTCCGGCCTGCGCGCCGATAGCGGCGTGGTGCGCCACGGTGCCGACCGCGCCGAGCTGTCGGCCGAATTCCAGCTGCCCAGCGAACATCCCGGCCTGACCTGGCTGGCCGACAACGAGTTGGACGACGACGCGCAATGCCAACTGCGCCGCATCATCCGCGCCGATGGCGGCTCGCGCGCCTGGATCAACGGCCGCCCGGTCACCTCTTCGCAACTGTCCGAGCTGGCGTCACGGCTGGTGGAAATCCACGGCCAGCACGAGCACCAGGCCTTGATGGCCCGCCACAGCCAGCTCACCCTGCTCGACGCCTACGCGCGCAACAGCGCGCAGCGCGAACAGGTGCGCCAGGCCAGCCGGCAGTGGCAGGCGCTGCTGGACGAGCGCGATGCGCTCTCGGCGCAGGGCGATGTTTCCGACCGCATCGGCTTTCTCGAACACCAGTTGGGCGAACTCGAACGCGAAGACCTGGACCCGGCCGCAATTGCCGCGCTGGACGTCAATCATCGTCGTCAGGCGCACGCCACCGCGCTGATCGGCGCCTGTGAAAGCGTCGTCCAGCAGCTCAACGGCGACGATGGCGCATCGGCGCTGGGCCTGCTGCAGGGCAGCCGCCACGACCTGGCCCGCGTCGCCGAACACGAGCCGCGCCTTGCGGAGGTGGACGCACTGCTGGACAGTGCAGCAATCCAGATCGACGAAGCGCTGGCCCTGCTCGACCGCGTACGCGACGACCTGGACGCCGACCCGGCCCAGTTCGAAGCGATGGAACGCCGGCTCGGCCGCCTGCACGATCTGGCGCGCAAGCACCGCGTGACCCCGGACGAACTGGCCGCGCAGCGCGACCGCATGAGCCAGGAAGTGGAAAGCCTACGCGGCGCAGACGAACGCCTGCAGCAGCTGGACAAGCACATCGCCACCGCAACCGACGTCTGGCGCAACGCCGCCGCCGCCCTCAGCGCCAGCCGTACCACCGCGGCAGACTCCTTGTCGGCCGCCACCACCACGCTGATCGGCGAGCTGGGCATGGGCGGCGGGCAGTTCCTGATCCAATTGCAGCCGCAGGACACCCTGCGCCCTGACCCGAACGGCGCCGAGCGGGTCGAATTCCTGGTCGCCGCCAACGCCGGACAACCGCCGCGCGCGTTGCGCAAGGTCGCCTCCGGCGGCGAGCTGTCGCGGATTTCGCTGGCGATCGAAGTGGCTGCACTGGGGCTGGACAGCGTGCCGACCATGGTCTTCGACGAAGTGGATTCCGGCATCGGCGGCGCGGTGGCCGACATCGTCGGGCAGAAGCTGCGCGCCCTGGGCGAAGAGCGCCAGGTGCTGTGCGTCACCCACTTGCCGCAGGTCGCCGCCAAGGGCCACGCGCATTACCGGGTCAGCAAGGCGCCGGTGGACGGCATGACCCAGAGCGCGGTCGAACTGCTCGGCCCGCAGGCCCGTCAGGAAGAACTGGCGCGCATGCTGGGCGGCGTGGAAGTCAGCAAAGAGGCTCGCGCGGCCGCACGCAAGCTGCTGCAGAGCGCGTAATCGGCTCGATTGCCGGGCGACACGCTCGGCGTTGTCGAGGCGGCTACCGTCTGCAAATGCACAAGGCGGCCGAAGCCGCCTTGTCGTTGCCGCCGTGCTGCGCGCCGGGTTTAGCGCACGCGCTTCTTACGCACGTACAGCACCAGCGAATGCTCTTCCAGCTCGTAACCGTGCTGGGCGGCGATCTGGCGCTGCAACGCCTCGATCTCTTCGCTTTCGAATTCGATCACGTGGCCGGTGTCCACATCGACCATATGGTCGTGGTGGCCACCGCGATCCAGCTCATAGACAGCCTGGCCGCCTTCGAAATTGTGCTTCAGCACCAGGCCGGCAGCCTCGAACTGGGTCAGCACCCGATACACCGTGGCCAGACCGATTTCGTCGCCGTGGTCGAGTAGCTGGCGATAGATGTCTTCTGCGCTGAGGTGATGGTGATTGCTCTTTTGTTCGAGCAATTCCAGTATCCGCATCCGCGGATGGGTCACCTTGAGCCCGACTTTGCGCAGGTCGTGGGTTTCCATACGTTCTCCGTTCATTGGCGATTTAGCGCCAGCTGCCTTCAAACGGGTCGCGGCGACCGGGGGGAGTGTATCATCGGCGTGATTTCCTCAGCACTTAATCCCCGATGCGCAATCTCCTGCTGGTCGCCGCCGTTGCTCTTTCCACCGCTGGCTGCGGCATCATCTACAAGCAGCCGATCTACCAAGGCAATCTGATCAAACAGAATGCCGTGGAGCAACTCCAGGTCGGCCAGAGCAAGCAGCAGGTCAGCGCGTTGCTGGGCACTCCTTCGATCCCCGACCCGTTCCATGCGCAGCGTTGGGACTACACGTCCACCCAGCGCGTAGACCGTCTGGCGCACACCGAGGTCAAGAACTTCGTCGTGTACTTCGAAAACGAGCAGGTTACCCGTTGGGAGGGCGATTATTTCCCGGCCCAGGACGAGCAGCTTGCCAAGTCGGCACCCAAGCAATTCGGCCGCAATCTGGCGCGCGACAAGAAGAAGCAGCGCGGCCGTTGATGCGGCTGCTCGGCGATTTTGCGATCGTCTGAGTGTTGGCAGGACCAGAGAACGCATCCCTTTAAACGGATGCGTTTTTTAGTTTTGGCTGGTCGGAAAGACGTGTTCGATCAAGGACTGCAGCGCGGGCCCTGACACCGACTGCGCGTTTTCTGTCGGCTGCGTCGTGTCCACAAGCGCTTGTCCGAACCAACGGCTACGTTCGGCTTCTCGGGACAGTTACCGGAAGAGTTCGCTGTGCCGCACGCGCACGTGCGTCGCAGCGCTGTCAAACGACTAGGCGTTGGGACCGGCCTTTTGCTGGGTCCGGCACGGCGACGACGCGCCTCTTTCGGATCCAGCAGCAGCGGCCTGAGCAATTCGACCCGGTCGCCATCGCGCAGCACCTGATCCGGTCGCGCAATTACCCCATGAATCGCCTGCGCTGCGAGTGGCTGATCCACCGCTAGACCAGAGGCGGCAATCGCCTCGGCTACCGTGGCGCCGTCAGGCAGATCCAGTTGCATAGAGCTGTAGCGATCCGGCCAGGCCAGCACCACTTCGACCTGCATGGCTTACACGTCGCCGCGATCGGCGACCCGCACGAAATCGTTGACCATGCGATCGGCCAGCCCCTGAAAGCCCAGCGCCAGCGCCGGACCCAGCAGCCGCGAGCTGGTCTCCACTTCCATCGTCAAACTGACCTTGCAGGCGTTTTCGCCGAGCGACTGAAATTCCCACAGGCCTTCCAGACGCTTGAACGGGCCGTCGCGCAGATGCATGACGATACGTTCCGGGCGCTCAAGCCGATTTTCGGTAGTGAACCAGGTGCGGAACGACCCCAGCCCCAGATCCAGGCGCGCCACGATATGCGCCTGGTCCTGCTCAAGCACATGGGCAGCATCGCACCAGCCGAAACGGCGCGGATAGGCGGCGACATCATTGACCAGATCGAACATGCGGGTGGCGCTGTGTTCGACCAGTGCGCTGCGACGGATGGTAGGCATTCTCTAACTTGTGAAAGACAGAAGATCGTTTGAAGACACCGAATCGGCGACAATAGCGGCATGAGCAAGAAACCAGCCAAGGATAAAGCAAACGGCGCGACGGCCACGAAAACCATCGCGCTGAACAAGCGTGCGCGCCACGAATACCACCTGGAAGAGCGCTACGAAGCCGGCCTGGCCCTGCAGGGCTGGGAGGTCAAGGCGATTCGCGCCGGCCGCGCCAATATCATCGACGGCTACGCGTATGTGCGCTCCGGCGAGATTTTCCTGATCGGCGCGCAGATCACACCGCTGATCCAGGCCTCCAGTCACACCGTGCCGGTGGAACGCCGCGACCGCAAGCTGCTGCTGCATCGTCGGGAAATCGACAAGGTGCTGAGCAGCGTCGAACGCGATGGCTACACCCTGGTGCCAACTGCGCTGTACTGGAGCAACAACAAGGTCAAGCTGGAAATCGCACTGGCCAAGGGCAAGCAGAATCACGACAAGCGCGACGCCGCCAAGGACCGCGACTGGCAGCGCGACAAGCAGCGCGTGATGCGGCGGCATAACCGAGATGCGTGAATCGGGAATCGGGAATCGCAAGAGCTGGGTAGGCTTGCTGCGTTGACCTCACGTTAGTTCACGCCGCGGGCATTGCCGGATCATCGAGAAGCATCGCGCTTTTACGATTCCCCACTCCCGATTCCCGATTCCTCACGTCTTCCCAAGCATCCGCATCAGATTCGGCACCCCCCTGCCCTGCACATAGCGATCGCGTTGCAGGTCGGTACTGGTCTCCAGCAGCAGTTGCTTGACCCGATCCGGAAAGCCGATGAACTCGCGGCGCGCCGAGAGAAAGCCGGCCAGTACGCCGGAGACATGCGGTGCCGCCATGCTGGTGCCGCTCATCTCCACCATCAGGCTGGCCGCATCGTTCGGGTCGAAGTCGTAGTAGGCCGACAGGATCTTTTCGCCTGGTGCGACCACGTCGGGCTTGCCGCGCCCGTCGGCGGTCGGCCCGCGCGACGAAAAATACGACACGCCGTAATTGTGCGGGCTGCTCTTGTGCACCGAGCCGACCACGATGGCGTCTTCCAGATTGCCCGGGTCGCTGATCGACAGATCCATGTTGGCCGGATACGCATCGCCATCGTTACGCATCAGCCAGGCCATGCCCTCGTTGCCAGCGGCAACGACAACCAGTACGCCTTGCCGCCATAGCCGGCGCAACTCGTTGCACAACGGCGTAAAACCGCAGCCGTAACTTTCCGGGTCGAAGTAGCCGCCCAGGCTCAGGTTGACCCCGTGGATGACCAACTCGCCTGCGCGCTCGTTGATCGCAGCCACTTGCTGCACCGCCTTGATCATCCAGGAATCGCGGCCGTTTCCGGCGTCGTCCAGCACCTTGAATCCATACAACTGCGTGTCCGGCGCCATGCCGGCGAACTCCTGTGGTTTACCGGGATTGTCCTCCACGTCCGCGATCACAGCCCGAGATTGGCCGGCGATGATGCCGGCGATATGGGTGCCGTGCCCATGCCGATCGAGTCTGGCGAATGCATCGCCATCTGCGCGCGTCAATCGTTTAGGCGCGCCACGCCGCGTGCAATCCCATTGCGCCACCACGCTGTCACGCTCGCCTTTCACGAAGAAATGCGGATGACTGGCCGCGATGCCGGTGTCCAGCACCGCCCAGCCGATCTGCTGCCCACGCGCGCGATACGCGGTGCGCGCAGCATCGGCATGCAAGACGTTGCCGGAGACGTTGATCAGCGCGCGCTTGCCGGCATCGCGCCACACGCGCCGGAATCCGAGTGCACGGTAGCGATCCTGCAGCGACTCGATCTCGAAGCGTGTCAGCCGCGCCGAGACGAAACGCTGCAAGCCGTCTTCCAGTTCGATCGCCTCATCCAACGCGTCGCCGCTCAAGCCGGTGCTGCGTGCAGCGGTCTCGCGCAGCTGCGCCAGCAGCAGCGCACGCGTGGCGGCCGGGTCGTTGCCGAGCAGGCGACGATCCAGTTCGATCAGCACTTCGTGCCGATGCTCGGACCCATGCGCTTCCAGCTGCTCGCTGAGATCCTTGATCAGCACTGCGTTGGACACCGGCTGATCGAAGCCCACGCCGACGGCCTCGCGCACCGCCGCACGCACCTGCGGAATCGACAGATAGCCGGAGCCCGAATGGGGGTTGTGCTGCCAATCCGGATTCAAGCGTGCGTCCGAGAGGTTTTCAAAACGTCCCTTGGCATTGGCGATGTCGTCGCTGAGATCCGGATCCAGCGCGATCGGGTCGCGTGTTTCGGCCACGTTGATCCAGCGCCGCACGCACTCGGGAAACGGCAGCTTGCGCGTGCCGGTCCAGCGTTTGAACATGCTGCGCACTTGCGGCAAGCCCAGGGGCGAGCCCAAGGTAAGGAACAAGCTGACCTCGCACTCGGCGGCCTGCAGCTGGCGCAGCACATCGAAGGCGATCATCGAGCCCTGGCTGTGCGCGACCACCACGAACGGCCCGCCGCCCGACCGCAAGCGCTGCGCCAGGCTTTCGCGCATCAACGCCGCACGCTCGGGCACGAAGAACAGATCGTGCACGTCCTGCAGCAGCGCGGCAGAGATCAAGCGCAGCAGCACGCGGTTGATCGCATCGATCGGGCCTTTCGCCTGCACGTCACCAACGGCAGGCGTGGCGGACGCAGTGTCCAGCTCGTCCAGCAAGCGATGCAGATCGCTGCGTTCCTGCTCGCTCTGCGCCAACGCATCGGCGAGCAGATGCAGATCCTGCTCGCCCGGCACCAACCCAAGCGTACTCAAGGCGCGCTGCACACTCTGATTGAGCGCAGGGCCGACATCGCGCGCATCGCAACTGCCGGGCTCGGCGACCGGATACCGCTCGCGATTGACCCAGTACGCCAGGCGCGTGCGCTCGCCCATCGGCCGCCCGAACAAGGCCTTGTCCCATTGGCAGCGCAACACCTCGGCCGGCGGCTTGTTGCCGATGCCATGGATGTAGATCACCGTGCGCGCCTTGTCCTGCACGCGGCTCTTCGCCGTGGTCTGCGGCTGCGCGCTGCGCGCTGCACGTTTGCGCACGGGTTGATCGGCAGTGGCCGCTGGTTTGCGGGGCGCTGCACGCGCAGGCCGTGGACGTGGGGGCTTGCTGGTCGCCATCGCTTCGCTCCTTCGTTTACAGATTGTTCCGTTCGGTACGGGACTGAAGCCACTGTAAGCGCTGCGTATCTCACTACTTGTGACAGGGCGCGCCGATCCCTACACTGGGCAGGTCAGCGTTTTGATGCTTTCCCCGGGGGTGCACTGGTTTCGACGGGGGTCGCGAAGTCGCTTGGCGCATGCCGAGGGGGCAGCTTTCCTCGTTAATCCAGCAGCAAACTTTTAGTTGCCAACGATGACAACTACGGTTCGGACTACGCTATCGCCGCTTAACTGGCTTTAGTTTTAGTTCTACAGCCGCCTAAGGCGAACCCCCGAACCTACTTGTGCCCGTGCTCGTAGATGTAGGGTCATTATCACGGAACCGTCGGTAGTGGCTGCCTGTCAGCTACCGGTTAGATAAAGCAGGCTGGTTTCCAGGTGCGCTTTGCCAACCGTGCTGCCTGGAAATGAGATCTAACGGAGGGCTAAGCATGTAGTGCTGGGGATGGAGTGCTTCCGGACGGCGGTTCGATTCCGCCCACCTCCACCATCTGATCGCGGAAAAGAGCAGTAAGTGCTTGATTCTGCGAAGGTTAGGCCCGGGGTTTGATGTTCAGTTTGAGCCTGCGTTAGGTATCAAACGAGGTATCAAACCCCGTGCCGAAGCCTTATTTTCTGCGCCGCCCTGCTGGGCTTTATGTGCGCTTCTTCGTCCCGACCGACCTGCAAGCCATCATTGGCTCGCGCTACCTTGTCCGTCCCGTTCGCTTGTCCCTGGGCGATGCTGCCCGTCTGGCCGTGGCACGAACTGCTGTGGCACTCTCGCAAGCATTCGATCAGATGCGGCAAGGAACGGGCATGCAGGACGATTTGCTGAGCCAGGCTCTGGCCGCGTTGCAAGGGAACGAAGCACGCCCCTACACCATCAAGGTCGGTGGCGTGGAGCTCTCTGCCAACGGAGCAGACGATCACGCCCGGCTGCTGGACGCACTGAAACACCTCCCCTTTCAGCAACTGGCTTCTGTGAAAAGCGCCGGACCGCTGCTGTCAGAGCGCGCCACCATCCACATCAGTGAAATGCGGCGCGTGGGGCGAAGCGCCAAAAACGTGCTCGATACCGAACACAGCCTGGGTCTGTTTGTGGCACTTGTCGGCGACAAACCGGTCGAGGACTACAAGACCGATGACGTCCGACAGTTCCTGGATGCGCTTGAGCACTACCCGAGCAACGCCACCAAGAAGGCGGTGTTCGCCGGCCTCACCCCTGTCGAAATCCTGAGCAAGGCACGGCAAGGTGGTCATGAACTGCTGAGCATGCGCACCAAGGAAAAGCATCGGGATCGTATTGCCTCCTTCTTCAACGCCTTGGCGAACGAAGACCTGATTAGCAAGGCGCCTCACAAAGCCATCCTCAATCGTGCCAAGTCGCTCACCGATGAGCCGAGTCGTGATCCGTTTAGCCAAGCCGAGCTTGAAGCGCTGCTCGAACTGAATGCATTCACCTCTTGGGCCAAAAAGTATCCGCACCGATGGTTTGGCACGCTGTTGGGATTTGCGACCGGTGCTCGGGTCAACGAGGTCGCTCAGCTATATGTTGACGACATCGGCAAGGTGGGCGATTTCTGGGGCGTGCGTTTCAGAGCCGCCAAGCCCGATTGATACGCCCAGGGTTTCCTAGACATCTCAAGGCCATGGAAAATGGTCGATTCGGAGGTGTCTATGAGCAGCAAGCGGTATACGGATGAGTTCAAGATCGAGGCGGTCCGGCAAGTGACTGATCGTGGGTTCAAGGTGGCAGAAGTCGCCGAGCGGCTGGGTGTCACGACGCACAGCCTGTACGCCTGGCTGCGCACGTTCGGCAAGTCTGGCGTGGTGCATCGCGCCGAGGTGGACCAGAGCGCCGAGGTTCGGCGGCTGAAGGCAGAGTTGCGTCGAGTGACCGAGGAGCGCGACATCCTAAAAAAGGCCGCCGCGTACTTTGCCAAGGGGTAAAGGCAAAGTACGCCTTCATGCAAGCCCACTGCAGGGAATTCAGGGTGTGTGCGATGTGCCGGGTATTGCGGGTCAACCGGTCGGGTTATTACGCCTGGTTGTGCTCGCCCAACAGTGAGCGCGCCAAGGAAGATGATCGCTTGCTTGGACTAATCAAGCACCACTGGCTGGCCAGCGGCAGTGTCTATGGGCATCGCAAGATCACCACGGATCTGCGCGATCTGGGTGAGCGTTGTAGTCGCCATCGGGTGCATCGGCTGATGCGCACCGAGGGACTGCGTGCCCAGGTGGGCTATGGTCGCAAACCGCGCTTCCATGGAGGGATGCAGTGCAAGGCGGCTGCCAATCTGCTTGACCGACAGTTCGACGTGACGGAGCCGGACACGGCCTGGGCGAGCGATTTCACCTTCATCCGCACGCATGAAGGCTGGATGTACCTGGCTGTTGTGATCGATCTGTTTTCCAGGCAGGTCGTCGGCTGGGCGATGCGCGATCGGGCCGACACCGAGTTGGTCGTGCAGGCCTTGTTGTCTGCGGTGTGGCGGCGCAAACCCAACACTGGTTGCTTGGTTCACTCGGACCAAGGGTCTGTCTACACCAGCGATGACTGGCGCAGTTTCCTGGCGTCCCATGGCTTGGTGTGCAGCATGAGTCGGCGTGGCAACTGCCACGACAACGCACCCGTAGAGAGCTTCTTCGGCCTGCTCAAACGCGAGCGGATCAGGCGGCGGACCTATCCCACCAAGGACGCCGCTCGCGCCGAGGTATTCGACTACATCGAGATGTTCTACAACCCCAACCGCCGCCACGGTTCAACTGGCGACTTGTCCCCTGTAGAGTTTGAACGGCGCTACGCGCAACGAGGGTCTTGAGTGTCTACGGAACCCTGGGCGTATCACATGAATGGATTTAAGCTCTCACCCAAGCTATCCACAAAACAGAAGCAACGCCTTGCTCTTGGTACTGGCTTGCTCTTGGCAATTGGAGGCTATGCCTACGCACAGGAAGCGGTGAATGAGATCTGGGGACCTTTCAACTGCGATACATGTTTGTTGGGCACTCCAATGCCCGATCCCATTACTCAGGTGTTCATTGACACTTGGCGGTCTGAGATGTCGAGACCTGGGTTCTTTCGATACACATACGATCTCCAACCCGGACACACAATCACAATCTGCAACGGGGGCGCATGTGTGACTTACACAGGCACTGACAGCGGAAATGTTATGGGCGGAACCGCCACACCGATCACAACGTATCCGCCTGAACCTGGCACTGGTGGCGGCGGTAGTGGTGGCGGTGGCGGTGGCGGCGGTATTGGCGGCGGCGGCGGCGGCGGCGTGGTCATCGTTGGTCCTCCCACCCAAGAAAACTAAATTTGGGTCAAGCGCATGGCGTTGCCTGTGCGCTTGAATCCATTTAAGGTCGTGCCTGAGAAGTGGCATGAACACCATAGTGCTGCGGCGGAGTTTTTTAATTGAATAAATCTAAAAAAATAAGTACTTTTTTCTGCTGCCGCGTTATTGGTTATCGCAGGCGTATTCACCTACGTCTTTTACAGTCCCACCCGTTCACCAGGGTCGACGGTGGACGACAACACAGAGGGGGCGAAACAGAGGGCACAGCCTAGAGTTTCAGCACCAGTGGCAACTCTGATAGCGGACAGAAAAATAGATAGCGATGTTGTCAAACGACAAGGTCCAAAGGCTTTCAGCATTGTAAGGAATAAGAAGCGGCCTCCTGGAGATGTTGCGAAGTACATCGACTCTCTTCTTCAACGTTCAGAATCAGGTGATGCTGTTGCTACCTACTCAATATATCTCGCTGCACTTGAGTGCAAGAACACTTTGAGTGGGTCTGCTAGCAGAAGTGCGCTTGCGCACCAGGCGTCGGCGACCGGCGAAGGCTATCTGAAGAGCGCAGAGTCAAGCCTAGATGATTGCGCTAATTTGGCAAATCGCCCAGAGCTTCTGAACGGTGAGTGGCTAAAGAAGGCAGCCGAACAAGGTTCTCTGGAGGCGCAGTTGATGTACGCCAGAGACACCACTTCCATCATCGGATCAAGGCAGGATTACCTAAAGGATCCCGAGAAATTAGTTCAATACAAGAAGGATGCTGCACGATTCCTTGAAGGAGCCGCACAGCAAGGTAGTGTTGACGCTCTTCTCGCGATTGCGGGCGACAGTCAGCGTGGAATCATGGCGCCAAAAGACCCTGTGAAGTCATTCGCATACTACATGGCAGCTCAAAAACTGGATCGAACGTCTACCTCGATAAAATCGTGGATAACTACTCCAGCACCCTTTCACGAGACCAGATGCGCGCAGCACATGAGCAGGCTGAGGCGATCTATGAAAACTGCTGCAGATAGGCATTGAGGATGGCATCGTAGTAACTCATTGATGCAGGCAGGGCGCCATCCCCAAGCACCAAATCTATAACTAATTTTGACAGCTGCCTTTCATCGCTTATCGGGCGCACCGCCTACACACACAAGCGGAGATTTCTTACAGCTGGCACGCGGGCGATTAGGCATTCTGATTTCGGTTGTCAGGTCAACTCGCGCTGCCAGGATGGCGGCGAATGGATCGCAAGGAGCTATGCGCCGACACCTGGGAAAGCCGCCGGTCATAGACTGGCGGCTTTTTTGTTGTTGATCACAAGCGAACTCTACAGTTCGGGCTGATATAGCCGATAACGGCAAATTTCCCACGAGCAGCTGTCCAATCGCGATGCTGATCACTTGCTCTTTTTGCGTCCACCAACAACGATCTGCATGTTGCTTTGATCGATCGATGCGGTGGTAGAAACCACCGAGCCGATTTCGTTGTTGTTGAACGACAGGACCGGGCCAGCACTAGCCTTGGAAGACGAGGCATCGCTTACCAAGCCCAATGCAGCAAGCACAGCGTTGCGGGCAGCTGGTGATGCATCTTTGAAGGCAGACAGCAGGAGCCTATCAGCGGGATCCAACTGCGCGCGATGTCCAGACAGCACATACAAAACATCGACGCCACGGTCTAAAGCGGCCAGTAGGTACGCTCCACCCGGCAGATTGATGTCTTTCTCGAAGTTCAACTGCGCATAGCGCGTGAGGCCGAGCTGCACGGCCATCTCTTCCTGCGTCAATCCAAGACGCTTGCGCTCATCCTTCAGGCGTTTCCCTACGGTCATTCAGGCATTTCCTTACTTGACAATGTTGAGTTAAGTCCACAAAATTCCCAAAGTAAACGGAACCGCCACATGCCCCGTCAGAGTCAAATGCAGCAGTTCACGCCCCGCAGCCCGGAACAGGCGCGACAGTGGCTTGAAGCGAATGGCATCACGGTCTCGGCATTCGCCCGGCAGAACGGCGTGGACAGGTCAGTCGTGCATGACCTGCTCCGTGGCCGTTCTCAAGGCAAATACGGCGAGTCCCACAAGGCAGCAATCGCCTTGGGTCTCAAGGCACCACCCAATAGTGCCACAGAAATCCCAACCGCCAAAAGCTCAAGGGGGTGAGCATGTTCGGTCGAAAAAATCGTTTTCCGCTGCGAGGCGTGTAGTGCAAGGCTCATCAAACGCACAAGCTTTCTCGCGCATAAGTTCCTTCGCCACGACTCCTATGTGTGTGAGAACCCGATGTGCGGTGCGACCTACACCGGCCATTCGGAGTTAACGGGTATTGCCAGCCCCAGCGGCGTACCCACCTCACACAGCGAGCTTCCACCGACACCAGCGTATGAGCGCGCCCAAGCGCTGCAGGCTTATCGCGAATCGCTAGGCGACCGCCAGCTGGATCTGATTCCCGTGAGCGGCGAGCCGTTCTTCCCTCACCTCTGAGGCACCCCTAATGCGAAAGACCCTTGATTGGGCGGCATTGCCGCCCACGGCGAAGCTTTGCCTGGAAGTCGCGCTAGTTCATGGCGGCCTGTTGAAAACCGAGCACGGTTACATCGGCCGCACTGCGCCTGCGCAGACCGCGCAGCGCTTCGGTGCGGTCGTGGTGGCCACCCTCATGCGCGAAGGACTTGCAACGTCTGACAGCGCCAATGAACGCCTTGTCGTGCTGACCGATGCCGCCGCCGTTTTGTTCCATCTCCAACTCGCAGACAGTGAGGTCGGCTCGTGATGCACGCCAACAGCTAGTTCACAGCACAGGAGCCGCGATTCGTAGATGCGGCAAGCAATGTGCCGCAGCGCATCGCGCCACACGCCAAGCACGAAGAGGCACGCCTGCTCGCAGCCGCCGTTGACGCACACCGCCGTGCCGGCGGCACCTATGTCGTGATCGACAACGCTACAGCTTCGCTCGCGCCTCAGCGCCGGCTCGGCGTCTAAGGAAGTTTCGATGCAAGAGGATCTGCGACAACAGGTGCTGTCCCGACTAGAACGGGATTACGGACTCAAGCACCGGAGTGGTACCGAGTACATGCGCGGTGGCAAGTGCCCGTCGTGCAGCAAGAAAGAGCTCTACACCAACCATCTCAAGCCATGGGTGGTGAAGTGCGGCCGTCAATCCAAGTGCGGGCGCGAGCTGCACGTCAAGGATTTGTACGACGACCTGTTCGACGATTGGTCCAAACGCTTCCAGCCAACGGCTGCGGCCCCCAACGCTGCGGCCGATGCATACCTGCAGTTCTCGCGTGGCTTTGACCTGGCACCGCTGAAAGGTCTCTACTCCCAGGACAGCCACTACGATCGCAAGATCACCGCCGGCACCGCGACCGTGCGCTTTGCGCTGGTCAAGGGCGGCTGGTGGGAGCGCCTGATTGATCGTCCGCATCGCTTCGGCAAGCAGAAGGCGCGCTTTGCGCCAGGCCAGAGCTATGCGGGTGTGTGGTGGGCGGCGCCTTCCGCGCTGACAGCCATGCAGACGGCGCGCGAGGTGTGGATCGTTGAGGGCATCTTTGATGCGATCGCACTCCTGCAGCACGGCATGTGCGCAGTGTCGGCCATGTCCTCCAACGCATTTCCGGAGGAATCACTGCGCGAGCTGGCCAAGGCACGCATGGCCGACCTTCCGACGCTCGTGTGGGCACTGGACAACGAGCCAGGCGCCCGTGCTTACACGCACAAGCACATCAAGCGCGCAGCGGCGCTGGGCTTCAACTCGCGCGCAGCGCAGATCGTCCAGCGCGATGGCAAGAAGACCGACTGGAACGACCTGCATCTGCGCGCTATCGCGTCCGATGATGCCAAGCAATGGGACAACGACGTCAAGGAAGCCCGCTACCAAGGCGACCTGCTTGTGGCCCGCTCGGCGGTGGACAAAGGCCTGCTGATGTTCGAACACGACGGCCGCAACGACTTCTGGCTGGAGTATCGCTCCCGCCTGTATTGGTTCGATTTCGATACTCAGCGCTTCGACAAGCTGCGCAAGGAGAAGCTGGGTGACATTGATGCCGACGACGGCGACGAGGTTGCGGCCGAGGATCTGAAGAAGATCAAGCGCGCCGCGTGCTCCGTCCAGAAGATCGCCAACTGCTACCCGGAGGCGCTGTATTTCCAGCGCTAAGAGGTAACGGATGAGAGCTGGTACTACTTCCGCGTCGATTTTCCGCACGACGGTCCCAGCGTGAAGGGCACCTTTACCGGTGGTCATGTCGCCAGCGCGTCCGAGTTCAAGAAGCGCCTGATCTCGCTGGCGGCCGGCGCCATGTTCACCGGCACCGGCCACCAGCTGGACCGTCTGATCGAAGAGCAGACCGAGGCAATCAAGACGGTCGACGCCATCGATTTCGTGGGCTACAGCAGGGAACACCGCGCCTACCTGCTCGGCGATATGGCGGTGCGCGACGGCGAGTTGGTGACGGCCAACGAGGAGGACTACTTCGAGTTCGACAAGCTGCGTTTGAAGACCACGCAGAAGTCCATCCGATTGGAGATCCAGCGCGACGCCGAGGCGTTCCGCGTGGATTGGCTGCCATGGCTGTGGCAGTGCTTCGGCACGCACGGCATGGTCGCCATGACGTTCTGGTTTGGCTCGTTGTTCGCCGAGCAGATCCGCGCCGGGCACAAGAGCTTTCCGTTCCTTGAAGCCACCGGTGAAGCCGGCGCCGGCAAGACCACGCTGCTGACGTTCCTGTGGAAGCTGCTGGGCCGCTCGGACTACGAGGGCTTCGACCCGGCCAAATCGTCCAAGGCCGGCCGTGCACGCGCCATGGGCCAGGTGTCCGGCATGCCCGTCGTCCTGTTGGAGGCCGATCGCAGCGAGCCAGACAAAGCCCATTCAAAGACGTTCGAGTGGGATGAGCTGAAGGACTTCTTCGGCGGCGGCACGCTGGCAACGCGTGGCATGCGCAATGGCGGCAACGAGACCTACGAGCCGCCGTTTCGCGGCACGATCGTGATCACCCAGAACGCCGCAGTGGACGCCAGCGAGGCGATCCTCACGCGCATCGTGAAGCTGCATTTCAAGCGGCCGCAGGTCACCACCGAAAGCCGCATCGCGGCCGACAACCTCAATGCGCTGCAGGTCGAAGAGGTGAGCCACTTCCTCGTGCGTGCCATTCGCCAAGAGCGCGCAATCCTCGATCTGTTCGCTGAGCGGGTGAAGGTGTTTGAGGCCAAGCTTCGCGCTCAGCAGGATCTCCGCCTCGAGCGCGTTATCAAGAACCACGCGCAGATGCTGGCGCTGTTCGACTGTCTGCGCCTCGTTGTCGCTCTACCTGACGACATGGTCGAGCAGACGCGGCTCGCGTTGTTGGACATGGCGCTGGAACGACAAAAGGCGATCAGCGCAGACCACGCGATGGTCAACGAATTCTGGGAGGTCTACGAATACCTCGAAGCGACCGGCCACGGCAAAGCTGTGGTCAACCACAGCCGCGACGCTCAGAGGATTGCGATCAACCTCAATCACTTCGCTGCGCGTGCTTCGCAGTTCAGTCAGCCAGTACCCGATCTCAAGGTGCTGCGTGCGTTGCTCGGGGACTCGCGCCGGCACAAGTTCATCGGCGCGAACGTGGCCGTCAACAGCGCCGTCCTCAAGGACGATCTGACTGGCGTCGGCACCACCGTGAAGTGCTGGGTGTTCGCCAAATGAGCGCGCTTGCACATGTGGGAAATTTTGAGAAATTTTCGTTGACTTCTACCCAGGAGCGGAGCAACCATTGCCGCGTCGCCGCAAAATCGGCGACCGGGATTGGCGTCCCGACTTCTCAAGGCGCAACAGCGCCCATCGATCGATGCCTGGCGCTTTTTCTCGCCCGGCGTTCGCTCGGGCGCGAGCCTGCCAGTTCTATGGCGGGCGGTGCGTGGGGGCCGTAAGGCCCGCCGGTTCCTTGAGTCCGGTACGCCAACCCGCACCGTCCGCCACCCCGATTGGCGTCGGGGCGGCGGATTCCAGTCAACTCAAGGAATCCACCATGCCCTACGACGCTCAAGAAGCGCCGGCCAACGCCGGCGTCAGATCGCCCATTACTTCGGCCTGATCGCCGACACCCTCGACTGGAACCACACCGCTTGGCTCGCCCTGCAGGCGAAGCTGCAGGCCATGGGCAAGGCACCCGAGGCGCTGACCTTGGCCGACGTCGAGGCCGCCATTTCCAGCATCAATGCCGACCTGGCCGAGGTGCGCCAGTGAGCCACCGCGACCTGCACAAGCGCTGCGCGTGGCTCCCGGCGTCTACCTGCTCCTGCAGATCCGGGCGACCGACGTGCTGGCCGAACTGTACGCCGACGGTCTGCATGACAGCCCACCGGTGATGTTCGCCTGCAGCGCGATCGATGAGCCGAGCGCGTTGTTTCTTGTCGATGACGGCACCGGCTTGGTCATCGGCTCGTTGCACGTGGTCATGCCGGAAGCCGATGCCGCCGCGCTGCAGGAATGGGTGATAGAGCGAATGCCTGCATTGGAGGTGGCTTGATGGACGCCACTCATCCGAACACACAGCTGCCGGAGGACGCTGATTTCTCGATCAGTGAAGAGGAACAATTCCGACTCTGGCGCGCGTATCACGCGGCGGCATTGCTTGCCGCGCTGACCAACGACATCGCGATCGAGGCAGGCATCAATCACGACGGACCGGCGGCAGTGGCCGAGTACATCCGCCACGAACTGCTTGATGTCCTCGGCGGCGCGCAGCGCCTGCGCGAGCTTGATCCCAGCATTTCGCCATCTGGCGCCGACCTGATCTAACCCCGCAACAGCGGGCCGGCGGGCGGTGCTGTAACACCGCCCCAAGGCCCTCCACCAACGCAACTCAGGAGAGTCGATATGCAACAGCAAACTGGAACACGTCCAGCCACGGCAACACGTCTGCTGGCTTTGGGCACCGGACCCGGCCCGGAGGCTACCACGCCGATCGTTGACGCCTACGACCGCAGCATGGGCGACTGCTCAGCGACCATCACCATGCACGTCACGCATGGTGCGGTCGTGGTCACTGCCATCCTGAACATGGGACCGCTTCGCGAGGCTCGCCAAACGTGGGAGCGGCGGCGTGGCACTGGCACCGGCTGGAAACTCATCGACGGGCCTCGCCTGTGGACGACGGCAGAAGACCGCATTAGCACCGAGTTGGCTGAGTTTATGGACGGCCTGGATTTCCCATTTGACCTCGCCAACATGCTGCCGCGCAGGCCAGCTGCGGCTGCAGCTGCAGCAGTCGCACAGGCCGCACGGGAGGTGGCCGATGGTTGAGTTGCTCGCTCTGGTGGTGGTCCTGGCGCCGGCCGCCGGCGGCGCGCTGGTCTACAAGCTGTGGACGTCGCGCCGTCCGCGCCTCACCCAGACCGGCCTGGCCGTTGGACAGGTGCCGCAGCGCCTGCGGCGCCGTGCTCGCATGGCTGTGCGGCGGGAGGCTGCACATGGCTGAGTCCGTCATCCTTCTCGGCCCGCAAGGCAGCGCCAAATCTCTCAACGCCGAGGCTCTCTGTCAGAAACTCGGCCTGCAGAAGGTCATTGAGCTGGACGAAATGTTGTTCACGTTTCGCGCTGATCGCCTGGAGTCTTTCGGGCAACTGATCCTGACCTGCGACGAGCAGCAGGCTCGCACCTGGTCGGTGCGCTGGGGCCTGCGCCTCATGCGTGTCGAGGAAGCACGCGCCCAGCTCGGCGCCGCGTGGAGGACGCAGCCATGAACCTGCAGCGCACGATCGAGGTTGCTCGCGCCGCCGCGCGTATGGGTGGGCCTGGCCCTTTGTCCACGGGAGAGGCGCTGACCGCCGCTCTGGTGCTGAATCGCCACGATTGGCTGGCCGAGATGGACTACACCATCGCCGAGGCGCTAGACCGGATCGACACCGACACCGTGCAGCATCTGCGGGATGCCGAACGCGCGTTGCGCGTGGAGGTACCGTGACGCAACGTCAGGTCAACCACGACAGTCCTTTGCCGCCTTGCACGAACGGCCACCTGGCTCGCCATATGCTCGACGCCCGCCGCCCCGAGGCGGGCGGCGGGCATTTCATCGAGTGCGTGTGTGGGCGCACGCAGAAGCATCCCAGTTACGAGCTGGCCATGACCGAGTGGCGCCGAGCTCATCGGATACGCGCACCGCGTCAGCCACATCCCCGCGCGCCAAACGTCGTGCAGCTTGGCCTGCGCTTCATTGGCACGCGGCAGCGATGATCGATGGCGCAAATATGGAAGCGTTTCGCAGGGCTTGCGAGGCGCGCCACTGGCTCCGGCAGGGCTACGTGGATGCGGCCAAGGTGCGAGAACTACGGCTCCGCATCGCCGCTCAGCGCGGCTACGCCGCTGCTGAGTTGCTCGTCGAGGAAATGCGCGAGCAATGGCTGCGCAGGCGGGAGTGGATTGAGGGACAAGGCGCGTGAGCAATCCGGTGATTACGTTCGAGGATCTGCGTCGCCTTTGTGCGCCGGTCGGTCCTGCTCCGCGTGCATCGACGGTAGTGCGGTGGGCGCGCGAGCAGGGAATTCTCTACAAGTACGACGGAAGGGGCGGAATCTGGACAACCCTGGACGCGCTCAACGCTGCAGTGGGACTGGCCCAAAACGCCGCTGAGCTACACAACAAGGAGCTGATCTGATGGGACGCGGCAGGAAGCGCAAGTTCAACCCGGATATCCCCAGGCACATCGACCAAGACGCCCTCCCAAAGGGCGTCTACTGGGCCGATGGGCGCTGGTACATCATCGAACCGCATCCCGAGGGCGGTCCCACGAGGAAGCGCACCATTGCCTACGTGGATGCGAGACTTTCCGACCTCCACGCGGCCAGGGAGGCATCCCGTGGTGCCGGCCTGGTGGGCTCACTGCAGTACCTGGCCAACGCGTTCAAGCTCTCCACCGAGTACCGCGACCTGTCTCGCAGCACCCGCGATGACTACGATCGCCATGCAGAGGTGGCCTGCGGTTACGTGCTGAAGGACGGCAGTCTGTTCGGGAGCCTGCAGGTGGACCGTCTGTCCGTTCCCCTGGTGCAGCGTCTGGTCGAAGCGCTCGCCAAGGGGCGGGAGGCAAGCGCCGTGCAGCCCGCGTTGCTGGCCCGTCCGTCCACGGCCAATCACACGCTGCGGTACCTGCACCGGCTGTTTGCCTGGGGCATACGCATCGGCCATTGCAAGACCAACCCGGCCAGCGGCGTGCGCGGTGCGAAAGAGCGCGCGGACGCCAAGATGCCGGATCCGCAATCGTTCACGGCGGTGCTTGAGTTCGCCAAGTCACGCGCTGCATTGCCGCTGCACACAAAGGGAGCGGTCCCGCCATACATGCCGGCGGTGATGGTGCTGGCCTACAACGCACGTCTGCGCGGTGTCGAGGTGACCGACCTGACGGACGCGGACGCGCTCCAACAGGGAGTGCGCTGTACGCGCCGCAAGGGTTCTCGCGACAACATCACCGCCTGGAACGACGATCTGCGGTGGGCATGGATCTGGCTGCGGGACTACCGTGCTCAACGAATCCATGCACACAAACGACCGGTTCCCCTGCGCCCCGAGCAACGCGGCCTGTTGGTCACCCAGACCGGCACGCGCTTGGCGCGATCAACATTGAAAACGGCCTGGCAGCGCTTGATCACGGCAGCGATCGAGGCCGGCGTGATCGAGGAAGAAGCACGCTTCACGCTGCATGGCCTCAAGCATCGCGGCATCACTGACACGCGCGGTACGCGAGCGCACAAGCAAGATGCTGCAGGCCATATCACGCCGCAGATGACGCACCGCTACGATCACGAGTTGCAGGTGATAGAGCCACCAACGTTGCCTACTGACGAAGCGTCGGCAGAGGCGTTAGCGTTCGTCGACCTGGTTAAGCCCTCAGAGTCGTGAGAGCTGCGAATTTTCCCGGTAATTTTCCCGGTGCAACAAAAAGGGCTTGCGAATTGATCGCAAGCCCTTGATGTTTTGGCGCCCGAAGTTGGACTCGAACCAACGACCCCCTGATTAACAGTCAAGTGCTCTAACCGGCTGAGCTATTCGGGCGGGGAGCCAAATTTTAGACGCTGCCTCACGATAATGCAACACCCGGCGCACGCGCCTTGTCGTCACCAGCAGTCGGCAGTGGTTCCTGTACCAGCCGTCTTGATGCCAGCCTGGTTGAGCGAGAGCGTCCCGCACTTATCCTTCACCTGATCGCCCTGAGGCGTTGCAACCACGGTGAAGGTGGAGGCCGTGGGCGCAGCTTGAAGGGACAGCAAGTAACGCGCAGTACCGCCCTCTCTGGGCGACTGAGTAAATGCACCTCCGCCACTGAGCTTGAAGTTCGCAAACGTGCCGTTGGCTGTATGAAAGCGCTCCGCAAGGTTCGCCAATTCCATCAGATCAGCCTTGGCTTGGGCGCGGCGAGACTTTCGTATATGTTCTGTGTACGAGGGGTAGGCGACAGCGGCAAGTATCGCAACAACAGCGACTGTTATCATCAACTCGATCAGCGTGAAGCCTCTCACGGATGTGTGCGCAGCTACTCTGCACACCTTTTATTGATGATCATTTGATTTGCCTCCAGGACTGGCGTCCGCACGCCCGCGGAATGAACAGCGGCTGCGAATCGCCACCTCGAATCATCATTGAACACTGCTTGCTGAGCGCATCAGAAAGCTCGCCGCCAGAGGCACTGGGGGGCAACGGGGTCGCCCGCGAAGAAGTAATCACGGAGAGATCCTTCACCGGCCCGGTTCCAGCTGTTTTGAGCCGCACCGCCCCCGTCCCGGTAGCATAAGCGTCGCCTGTCACTGCCCCCGCTCGGACGCCAGACAACTGCGCAGCCCCAGACAATGCGTCGAGCCCATACAGCCAATTTGTACCGCCTGGCAAACAACCATCTCTAGAGCCAGGCTGAAATGTGGGAAAAAGACGATGCCATTAGCAATAGCCGGAGTACCAACAAGTCGCTCACCCACTCCTGGCAGATCGATATACCAACCCGATCGCCCAGCAGCCATCGCAACTGCAGTCGTGACCCGACTATCCTGGGTAGAAGAGACGACGCTTTGTTGCAACAGATTGCCCCGCTGAATCGTACCTGCAACTCCACGGTCAAGCACGGCATACAGTGTCTGCGACGAGCTATCCAAATCATCCCCCTCAAACGAAAACGCACCAGTCCCAAAGAACAACATTACATTTCCGCCAGCTCCAGCGGAAGCCAGCAACCCTCCCAAGATGGGCTGGCGCGTCCCTTGCGCATCTCTGGCAACGAATAGCGGGGTGTTCGCTGTTGCAACAAGTTCGGGGGCACCCGCAGTGGTTGCAAGATTACGCAGATCAAATTTCCATACTGCGCCAAGTTGGTCGGCCGCATAAACGGTATCTGCAAAACCATCGCGATTGCTGGTATTGAGAGAGGAGCCGGCCCACCGGTCAATTACTACGATATTACCCAGCCCATTGGGCGCCACTACCCCTGACTCCGCGGCAGGCAACAAGTTAACCCGGCCACTCAAGATATCGACGACGAACAGCACCGCGCGACCATTGATGCTGCCGTAACCATTGCCGAAGACTGCTTTCCAACTTACAACGCCACTGGACGAGCGAACCGGAACGATCACAGGCTTGCCTAATACATTCCCGATATTGGCAGACAACAGTAAATTTGCGTTGGAATCATTGATCTCCCAAAGACGGCGCGAGGCATTAAACCCAGAAGGATTGGACACATCGAGAGCGAAAACGCTCTTGCCGCCAGCACCAGTCGTTCCGACCAGCACGGTGGACCAGGCACCTGCGGCAGACGCAACGTCCGAAACAACAACGGGACCATCCACGTAGTAACGATGCGCATACTGCGTGTTCAGTTTGACCGTTGTGTATGGGAAGAGCAGATTTCCCATATGACCAAGCACCGATTGGGGGATATATGCAAACTGTTCAACGCCAGTACGGCCATTGAACCCATGCAGCATGCCGTCATTGGCGCCCGCATACACCATACTGCGCCCAGCACTCCCTTTACTAAGCAAGTATCCCGCGTAATTGTAAGGGTCGAATTTACCAGAAGTGACGTCATACATTGATCGATAACCAAAGTCATCGGTTGCCGCTTCAATTACCGGGGAAGAGTTAACAATATCGCCGAGCCGGGTCGTTCGTGAACGTAATGGCGTTAAATTGGAGATCTCCAATGTCTGATCACCACGCAGATAAGCGACAGCTTGGGCAGCCGACACTTTTAGCTGAGCAGCAATGCTTACCGGAGTACAATTCGATAATCCCGATATAATGTTACTACACAGCGCCGAAAGGCTGACGTTGTCAGCATTGAAGACGGCTGCGCCTGTGGGCGTGCCGTAAATGATGTTACGTGCATCTGCTGCCGGAATGACTGCACTAGCCTCCCAAAGATCGGCGTAGCTGACCTCTCCAGTGTCGCTTGCGCTGGCCACGCGCTGAGCTTTCAATCTTCCGAACCAATCCGTGCCATTGTTCAGCGCATCATAAGACGGCGCAACAGTAAAAGATCCCGCACCTATACGCGAACCAGTCAACGCGACAGTACCAGACGGAGTGAGGCCAGATGCAACACCATTCAAGATGGTACGCATTGCCGCAGTCACCTCATCGGGTGTCTTGGCATTGACAAAGCCTCCCCGCGAATTGATCGTGGCATGCCACAGCTCATCAACAACAGTGCCATCATCAACAGTACTGGGATTAGGGAACCCGCTCCAATTGGGCGGATTTAGAAAAGGATCCGCCGTTGCTGCTGCATTGACTTCATAGATACGCCCTTGAGCACCGAGCGTAATACCATAAAAGTTCATATGCAAGTCGGTTTCGCAATCCAGCCGTTTCCATTCCACACTGGTCGGCGCAAGCGTCGCGCATTCATCCGGAACCTTGACATTTCCGGCAGCAAATAGCCCACCCGTCCGTAGTGGAGTCGCCGTACCGCTATAATAGCTAGCTGCAATGTCTGCGATGGTGCCAGAGTACACGTCAGCAAATGGCAAACCAAGTGGCTCATCTTCGTTCGCAACAGACGAATCGTCCGTATTATTTGTGTAACCATCAGTAAACAACATGCCTGCGTTTTTCTGACAGGAGCTGATCACAGGCGCACCCGCGTCCACACGCCTAAATTGCTCGCCGAGATAGGAAACCGCAGACCGATTGGGGGTGCCACCATTGAGCGTCAACGTGGTGATGG